>CALYQY010000007.1 GCA_945291235.1 uncultured Gilliamella sp. | reverse complement strand
ACGCTTGATAAGGATCACGTAGAATCATGGTTTCGCTACGATCCGGACCTGTTGAAATAATATCAATAGGGGTATCAGTTAATTCTTCTATCCGTTTGATATAGTTTTTTGCGGCGGACGGTAATGCATCAAAATTTTTCACACCAAAAGTTGATTCGCTCCAACCCTGCATAGTTTCATAAACAGGTTTTACCAGGCTCCAGTCTTCCGCTGCTGCTGGTGCATTTTTAATTACATCACCATTTGGTAATTGATAACCAACACAGATTTTAACTTCTTTAAGGCCGTCTAACACATCAAGTTTAGTTAAGCAAAATCCGGAAACCGAATTGAGTTGCACAGCTTTACGAACTGCAACCGCATCAAGCCAACCGGTACGACGACGGCGGCCTGTTGTTGCCCCAAACTCATTACCTTGTTTGCAAAGATACTCACCCACATCATCAAATAACTCTGTCGGGAAAGGACCAGCGCCAACACGAGTAGAATAAGCTTTAACAATACCTAATACATAGCCAACGTAACGAGGACCAAACCCAGATCCGGTCGCTACACCACCCGCTGTTGTGTTTGAAGAGGTAACAAAAGGATAAGTACCATGATCAATATCAAGTAAAGTGCCTTGCGCACCTTCAAACATGATTCTTTCGCCTTTTTTGCGTGCCTCTTCTAATAGCGTTGGTATATCAGCTATCATCGCAATTAAAATGTCAGCGATAGCGAGTGTATCATCCAGCACTTTTTGGTAGTCTACTGCTTCGGCTTTGTAGTAGTTAACTAGTTGGAAGTTATGATACTCCATTACCTCTTTTAATTTTTCAGCAAAAGCTTGGCGATCACGTAAATCCCCAACTCGAAGTCCACGACGAGCAACTTTATCTTCATATGCAGGACCAATACCACGACCGGTTGTACCGATTGCTTTACTGCCGCGCGCTTTTTCACGGGCTTGATCGAGTGCAATATGGTAAGGCAAAATTAATGGACATGATTCAGATATCAATAATCTTTCTTTAACAGGTATGCCGCTATTTTCCAGTTCCTTCATCTCTTTCATTAATGCATCCGGGCAAAGCACAACCCCGTTAGCAATAATGCTGATGACATTATTATGTAAAATGCCCGAAGGAATTAGATGTAATACCGTTTTTTCACCGTTAATCACTAAGGTATGGCCTGCATTATGCCCACCTTGATAACGAACTACATATTTTGCTTTTTCTGTGAGTAAATCAACAACTTTACCTTTGCCTTCATCACCCCATTGTGTACCTAGCACAACAACATTATTACTCATAGACTATTTACTCATTCAGTTATTTATCAGATTTTAATTTCATATATTGGAAAAATTCACTATCCGGGCTAATGACCATAACATCATTGCCAACAAAGCTTTGTTCATAAGCTTTTAAGCTACGAATAAAGCTAAAAAATTCTTTATCTTTACTAAATGCATCGGCATAAAGTTTAGCTGCATTGGCATCGCCCTCACCGCGGGTAGCACGTGATTGGCGTTCTGCTTCAGATAATATTTTAGTGGCTTGTAAAGTCGCACTTGCTCGTGTTTCTTCAGCTTTTTTGACACCTTCAAAACGTTTATCACGTGCAATAACTTCACGTTCAGCTCGCATTCTTGCATAGATAGAACCAGAAACCGCATCCGGGAAATTGATCTTTTTAATTCGCACATCAATCACTTCAACACCAAATGCTCGTAAGCTGGTTTTAGAACCTTCCGGATCTTTCTTGGCATCATTTACAAGTTTATCGATCGGTGTATTATCAACTGTTTCATGATGAGTACCATTTAAAGCATCTTTCACACGAATCATTAATGAGTTACGTGATTTAGTATCTGCATTAGAATCGTTGATAATGTCTTCATTACTGAGTTTACCGATCTCAGCTCTTAACCGTCCGTTTAAACGAGCTAATAATAAATCTTCGACATTATTACCGCCGGCAATTGTTTCATAATAACGGTTAAAATCCACAATTTTCCATTGCACAAAATAGTCTACAATCAACTCTTTTTTCTGAACATTAAAAAATCGTTGTTCTCGATTATTATTTGAACTATTGGTTGTTTGAATTTTTGCATCAATAACTTTAACGCTATCCATACCCGGAATTTTAAAATGTAGCCCCGGTGTTGATAACTCAATAATTTTATTGAATCGTAAAACCACACCACGAGTTCCTTCTTCAATCACGTAGACACTTGAGACAAGTACACCAATTAAAATCAAAACAAGAGGAATCAATAATTTACGCATTTATATTTCTCCTTAACGTCCAATAAACCGCGGTTCCCGCATTGTTCTATCAGTTGGCTGATTGTTCGGGTTAACGCTTTGTTGTGATTCACTCTTAGCTTCTGGTACAGTGATTATTGGTTCAGAAGAACTTGGTGTATTAAAATTGTATTCGCTATTTGAATCAATTGAATTAGTCGCTGGTTGACCTTTATTTTTCATTAATTGTTCTAAAGGTAATACCATTAAATTACCACTTTTATCATTAACAATGACTTTATTGGTTTTACTCAATATTTTTTCCATTGTCTCGATATATAAACGCTCTTTGGTTATTTCCGGCGCCGCTTTATATTGTGGTAGTAATTTTTCGAAGCGTGCTACATCACCCGCTGCTTCGAGTTCAACTTTGACTTTATAGGCATCTGCATCAGCTATAATTCTTGCTGAGTGACCTTCTGCTTGCTGGATTAATTGAACTTTATCGGCTTCAGCTTTTTTGATTTCACGCTCACTATCGCCTTGAGCACGAATCGCATCATCATAAGCATCTTGAACTTGATCAGGAGGACCGGCAACCTGGAAATTTAAATCAACGATATTAATCCCCATATCATACTGCGTAATAACATTAACTAGCTCATCTTTAGTGCTGCTTTCAAGAGCCGCACGGCCATCTGAAATAATTGCATCGATATTAGAGCTTCCTACTGCCGTTCTAAGTGCACTATCTGCCGCTTGGTGAAGACTATCTTTAACATTTGTTACATTAAATAAATATTTTATCGGATCGTTGATACGATACTGAACATTCATCTCAACATAAACCAGATTTTCACCGGTGGTCACAATATAGCCTTTAACATTGAAATTTTGTGTACCTTGCGTATCAACAACATACAAATTATCAACTAAAGGTATTCGCCAATTTAATCCGGGTTGAATAATTTCTGGCTGAACTTGACCAAAGCGAGTTATCACACCACGCTGGCTTTGATTAATAGTATAAAACCCACTTCCTGCCAAAATGACGATAAGGGTGACAACAATAATACCAATAATTTTTGAGGCATTTATTGGCAACTTAGTGCCTTGTGACCCACCATTATTGTTTCCTGAGTTACCCTTTTTTAGAAGGTTATTAATGATATCCAATAAACCGCCTGATGATTTGGACGGTTTTTTGTTGTTATTTCCCCATGGGTCGTTATCTTGTCCGTTATTACCGGGCTGATTCCACGCCATATTTTAGATGCTCCATTTAACAATTAGTTTAGTTGTTATTTTGCGTATTGGTTAAGTATAGCAGATCTGGTTCTTGTTTACAGAGGCGATTCCATTCAATTAAAGGCATCCTCACATCAAGATGAAAACTACCATCTTTATTAATGAATTCATGTTCCACTGCATTTAACTGATAAAAACGACTTCTAAGTCTGGCTAAATGAGTTGGTAAGCTTAATTGACAAACTTGAATCTGTCTAGCAAGCCTTTCTTTTAATGCAATAAATAAGAGATCTAATCCTAAACCATTTTGCGCAGAAATCCAAACACGAATTGGCATTCCATTTTCATCACGATCAATACAGGGCTGTTTGTCGTCCATGAGATCGATTTTATTCATCACTAATAACGTTGGGATTTCATGTGCTTGAATTTCTAACAGTACTTCATCAACAGCATGAATATTATCCAGTAAATTAGGATCGGCTGCATCAACAACATGTAGCAAAAGTGCCGCTTCTTGCGTTTCAAGTAAAGTAGCTTTAAAAGCTGCGATAAGATCATGCGGCAAGTGACGAATAAATCCCACGGTATCGGCTAACACAACTTCGCCAACATCATCGACCATAATACGCCTTAATGTTGGATCGAGTGTTGCAAATAATTGGTCTGCGGCATAGACATCAGCATTTGTTAACTGATTAAAGAGTGTTGATTTACCGGCATTGGTATAACCGACTAATGAAACGGTAGGCAGATCGGCTTTGTTTCTTGATTGGCGATTTTGATTACGCTGTTTTTCAACTTTGGCAAGTCGGGATAAAATTAATTGAATTCGATGCCGGATTAAGCGTCTATCCGTTTCTAACTGAGTTTCACCGGGACCACGCAATCCTATCCCACCTTTTTGACGTTCTAAATGTGTCCATCCTCGAACTAAACGAGTGGAAAGGTATTGTAATTGGGCTAACTCTACTTGCAGTTTACCTTCATGCGTTCTGGCTCGCTGAGCAAAAATATCGAGAATCAATCCTGTTCGATCAACTACACGGCATTCGCACAGTTTTTCAAGGTTACGTTCTTGAGTGGGTGTTAGTGTATGATTGACTAAAATAACCGATGCTTCAAGTTGCTTAACTTTTTCAGCGATTTCTAGGGCTTTACCCTCGCCGATAAAATATTTGGCTTGTGGTGATTTTCTTGAAGTTGTCACGATATCGAGAATGTCTATTTGAGCTGAAGAAACTAATACTTCAAACTCTTTTAGATCCTCGATATCGCTTTCTTGGGGGAAGAATACATGGACTAATAAGGCAGATTCACCGCCTTTATATCGCTCAAACAATCAAATTCTCCACTGAAAATAATCAGCTTTCGCTTTCCTCTTCAGACTGGGTTACCAATCCTGAAATAGGTCTTGAAGGAACGACTGTTGAGATAGCATGTTTATAAACCATTTGGCTCACTGTATTTTTTAATAAAATTACAAATTGATCAAATGATTCTATTTGTCCTTGTAATTTAATACCATTAACTAAATAGATTGATACAGGAATGTGTTCGCGACGAAGCAAATTTAAGTAAGGATCTTGTAATGACTGCCCTTTTGACATGAGTTTATCCTTTAAAATGATAATAAAATAAAATATGTATGTGTGATAGTTATACTTTAGTTAAAATATTTTTTTATTAGTAAGTAACAAAAAAACACTTATTTAGTATTATCAAAATAACATAAAAAAGGCTACTCTTAAACCGCTCATCTGCAATTTATGCACAAATAACTAAAATTTTAACAAATTAACACAAAACAAACGAAAAATTATGCTTAAACGTCGTAATATCCTAAAACTTCTTTACAGACTGAAAAAAATTTGTCATTAAATGTAACGTTATGCAAAATAATTTATCAATTAATGAAGCGGGCCAGTTTTTAATGATTAAAAAATCTGATTAAGCATTGTTTCGCTATTATCACTGTTTAACCAAGTAATTGGCTGTTGCCACCCGCGAAGCCAAGTGATCTGTCTTTTAGCTAATTGGCGAGTTGCACAAATACCTTTAAATACCATCTCATCATAGCTAACATCGCCGGTTAAATATTCCCACATCTGCCGATAACCAACACAACGAATAGAGGGAAGATTCAAGTGCAGATCCGATCGCTGCATCAATGTTTTCACTTCGTCTTCAAACCCCTGATCTAGCATCTGTAAAAAGCGCTGTTCAATACGTTGATGTAGTTCTGCTCTATCTTGTGGCATGATAGCCAATTGCTTGATGTCATATGGCAACGCTTCGCCGCTTTGCTCAGTTAGCTCAGTTAAGCTTTTACCGGTAATCAAATAGACTTCTAGAGCACGATTTAGTCGCTGAGGGTCATTTGGGTGGATCCGCTTTGCTGAAACTGGATCCACCTTTTTTAAATCCTCATGAATGGCTTGCCAACCTAATCGATTGGCTTTCTCTTCTATTTGCTGACGAATTTCACTATCTGCCGCCGGAAGCGGTGATAAACCTTCGATTAATGCTTTGAAATAGAGCATGGTGCCACCAACTAATAATGGAATTCGGCCATTTTTTAGTGAAGTTTCAATTTCAACTATCGCATCATGGCGAAAATTGGCAGCCGAATAGCTCTGCGCCGGATCACAAATATCAATCAGCTTATGTGGATACTGTTTTTGTTCATCTTGAGTGGGTTTAGCGGTACCGATATCCATTCCTCGATAAATCAGTGCTGAATCAACACTGATGATATCAATTGGGTATTTATCAGCAAGAGCCATTGCAAAGGCGGTTTTGCCCGAAGCGGTTGGCCCCATTAACGAAATAATTTTTGGTTTGTTCATGATAACATTGATTGAGTAAATGATTGGAGATCAACGGGATGTAAAAATGTCGTTTGTTGTAATAACTGAGCATCAATCTGCTCTAATTGCGCTAATAGTTGTATCACTTTGGCAACGCTCCAACTCGCCGTACGATTATCATCGCATTGGCTTGCTAACCATGCTGCTATTTGCGTTGGATCAATACCCTTCTCGTTGTCTTTATCTGACGATGTCAGATAAGCGATTAAACTAGGTAAGAGCTGTTGCCAATTCATTGTTCGCAACATTTTAGGCACGCTTTGTAAATGGAGTTTAGCTTTATCAACATAAAAATCAAAGCCTAAAAACTGCAATTGTGGTTGATAAGTGGCTAACACTTGCTGTTCTTTATGATTAACTAAAATAGTCAGTGGAATAAGTAATTTTTCCGATTCTTGAGTTAATAATTTGATTGCAGTTACTTTTTGTTGCGCAATTGGTAGATTCATTAACATAAACTTTTGCTGATTATCTTCATACTTTTCCAATAAGGCGATATCAGGTTGAATGACCGTCAACACCCGACCAAATTGGACTAATGAGGCACTATCAAGCTGTTGATGTAACGTTTGTAATGGCGTATTTCGTTTCGGAAATAACGCATCTATCACCGCTTTTTGTGGTTCAGTAATAGTATCTTGTGACGATTCAATCGCTTCAGATGCTGCAACCAATTCCAGTTGCGGCTCAACCTTTACTAACTGCCCATAAGCTGTATTTTCTTTAATATGATTAGCCTGTTTTTTCGGTAGCGGATTGGCGGTTTGATAAGATTGCGGCGATTTAGGGTGATTAAAGATGTTTTCACCGGCAGCAGATCGATTTGGCATAATAGCGGGTTGGTCTGTGGCTATAGAAGGCAAATCAGACTCTAACGCCATAACGATAGCTTGATAAACAAAATCATGCACAAGTCTCGCTTCGTGAAAACGCACTTCATGCTTAGCGGGATGAACATTAACATCGACTTGTTTAGGGTCAATTTGTAAAAATACGACATAACTTTGTTGTTCATTAGTACGACTGACATAAGCTTGTCGTAAAGCATGATTTAAGAGTTTATCTTTAATGACTCGACCATTAACATAAAAATATTGCAGATCACTCACTTCGCTACTGGTTACCCAGCCTTGAATAATTAAATCATCATGTTGCCAATCCAATTTGACCGCTTTTTGCATAAACGCTCGACCACAAACCATTTCAACCCTTTTTGCTAACTCTTGAGTACGATACTGTTTAACGAGCTTACCATTGTGCTGTAAATTAAAAGTCACATCTGGCCGAGCTAGCGCAATTCGTCGGACAAACTCCTCAATATGCATAAATTCGGTTTTCTCAGTTTTAAGAAAACGGCGCCTTGCCGGCGTATTGTAAAATAGGTCAAGCACTTCAACTGTTGACCCCACAGGATGAGCGGCAGGCTTGATTGTTGGCTGCATATCCCGGCCTTCAGCATAAACTTGCCATGCTTCTGATTGTTCAGCCGTACGAGAAGTTAGCGTTAATCTGGCAACAGAGCTAATACTGGCTAGCGCTTCGCCACGAAAGCCAAGACTCATTATCGAATCTAAATCATCAAGCGTGGTAATTTTACTGGTTGCATGACGTGCCAGGGCTAAAGCCAGTTCATCTTTGGCTATCCCACAACCATTATCACGAATACGAATTAGCTTACAGCCACCTTGTTCTAAATCAATATCGATTTGTGTACTGCCGGCATCAAGGCTATTTTCAACTAACTCTTTAATAACCGATGCCGGTCGTTCTACCACTTCACCTGCTGCGATTTGATTAGCTAATTGAGGTGATAGAATATGAATTGCCATTAATGTTGCTCTCCAAATTTCGGATTTTGTTTTACATAGTTTTTAACACCTCGATAAATTGCTTTGGCAATTTTCTCTTGATGTGCATTATTTGCAAGTAAGCTCTCTTCGCCTTGATTAGAAATAAAGCCCACTTCAACTAAGATTGACGGAATATCAGGCGAACGTAATACCCCTAAACTTGCATGTTCGGGCTTATGTTTATGTAATTTAATAACCCGATTCAACTCTTTTATCACTTGCGTTGCCAGCTCATATCCTACACGTTGAGAGTAGGAAAATTGTAAATCAATCACAGCTTGACTCAAATGGGGATTGTGATCTTCGCTCAAGGCATCACCGGCGCCACCTAATAACTGAGACTGTTTTTCATCTTGCTCTAACCAGCGACCAAGCTCCGTATCAGCCCGTTTGGTCGATAATACCCAAACTGAAGCACCGGTCGCTTTTCGGTTTGGTGCCGCATCAGCATGAATCGAAATCAATAAATTGGCCTTATTATTGCGGGCAATTTCTGAACGCTCTGCAACAGAAATAAAATTATCATCAGTTCGAGTGAGCACCCCACTAAATTGAGGATCTTTATTTAATAAATTAGTCAATTTTTTAGCAATAGACAGCGTGACTGTCTTTTCATACAATTTGTTTTTACCTACTGCACCCGAATCTTTACCACCATGTCCTGCATCAACAGCAATAATTACTTTGGCGGCATAAGCTGAACTGCAAAGAAGTAAAAGCATTAAAAAAGTGAGTAGTTTTTTCATTGTTTTTTCACTAGTTCATCGTTTAATTGATTGATAATAGCTTGGCCGGTATCTGTTTTTGCTTCTAAACAAACACTACGTTCAAGCGCCAAATAATCCAAATGAATTTCGATATCGGCGTTAGGTAAAATACCTTGAGCTTGATTGGGCCACTCAATTAAGCAAATAGATTTTGCAGCAAAATATTCACGAATCCCCATAAACTCCAACTCTTCAGGATCACTAAGCCGATATAGATCGAAATGATAAACACTAAACCCGTCAAACTCATAAGGTTCAACTAAAGTATAGGTTGGACTTTTAACATTACCGATATGACCTAATTGTTGTAAAAAACCACGACTAAATGTCGTTTTTCCTGCGCCAAGGTCTCCAATAAGATAGATAACTATTGCACTATCATGATTCAATAAATAGTGTAGCGATTGTTTTGCCAGTTGCTGACCAAACAAAATGGTTTCGTGCTCGTTAGCTAAAATGATCGATTTCATGACGAATTCTTTGCTCAATAAATAGTCCTTATTATATACTAATAACTATTAAAGATGTACCATGCAAGATTAACGTGATATCTTGTCAAGAAGTTTCAGAAAATATATACGTTTAAGTATAAAAAGTGAAAAATAATGTTACATACAATTTCAACAGCTAACCAATCGATTATTGATACCCAACTAATATCTGATCAAGATGCGGTGCTATTTTGGCAAAATGGCGTGATGTTAGCCAGACAACATATCCCATTACTCGATGAAATAGTCAAAAAAACGCCATATTGCTTTGCACTTGATAGTGACATTGCCGCACGTGGATTAATCGCATTGATCGACGCAAGAATTAGTATCATTAATATGCAACAAGCTGTAGAGTTAACCGCAAAATATCACCCACAATTAAACTGGGAATAATCGATTTATGGCCTTTTGCCAATGCTTATGGTTAAAGGTTTTACCTTTAATCTCATTTTATTAACCTAACCAGCCTAGGCTTCAAGCAAATATTGGCACATTTGCAAATCTGATTTGCTAGGTTTAATATGATTTTCAATTCTTTTCGTTAATTTTCAAATTTTAATGGCCAATTTATTATCTTTATCTCAATCAACAATCCGATTGAAAAATGGGGAAGTGATTGCTTACCCGACAGAAGCGGTGTTCGGGCTAGGTTGCGATCCTGATTGCCAGTCAGCTGTACTCAAACTGCTACAATTAAAACAACGATCAATTGATAAAGGGCTGATATTAATTGCCAGTAATTTTCAACAACTGACTCCTTATATCAATCTTAATGCTATCACCGCTGAGCAAAAACAATTAGCCTTGAATAGCTGGCCTGGTCCAATCACTTGGATTTTTCCTAAAAATCTTAGCACGCCTTACTTCTTAACCGGTCAATTTGATTCAATTGCCGTACGTGTAACTGCGCATCCGTTAGTGCGCGAGCTTTGTGAGCAATTTGGTAAACCACTGGTATCAACCAGTGCTAATTTATCGGGCTATCAGGCTTGTAAAACTGCGGCGGAAGTTGCTAAACAATTTGGTGAGGATTTTCCAATTTTACAAGGTGAGACAGGTAATCGATCGCAACCTTCGGAAATTAGAGATATCTTAACCGGTCACATTATTCGACAAGGATAACCCATGCAAAACTTATATATCGGTGTCATGTCTGGAACAAGTATGGATGGGGTTGATATGGCGTTAGTGGATATTACCGCCAATAAGATTGTGACATTAGCCAGTGACTTTGAGCCAATGCCGGAATCAATTAAACAACGGTTACTTAACCTCTGTGAAACAAAGCACACAACACTGCAAAATTTAGGCGAGCTTGATCACCAACTGGGTTTGTTATATGCCGATAGCATCAATAAGTTTTTGCTTAAAAATGATATTGATAGAAAGCAAATTAAGGCGATTGGCTGTCACGGTCAAACTGTCTATCATGCACCAAACACACAATATCCTTTTACGATGCAAATTGGCGATGCCAATATTATCGCTGCCAAAACAGAAATCACAACAATTGCCGATTTTCGGCGTAAAGATATGGCTTACGGCGGGCAAGGTGCGCCACTCGTGCCCGCTTTTCATAAAGCAGTGCTGCAAGACCAACAGATTAATCGAGTGGTTTTAAATATTGGTGGTATCAGTAATATTTCAGTATTAATCCCCAATCAAGCCGTTATTGGGTATGACACTGGACCGGGTAATGTATTACTCGATAGTTGGGTATATCAAAATCTGAGTAAAAGGTATGACAAAGACGGGCAATGGGCGAAAACAGGCAAGGTTAATCAAGCGTTATTGTCCCAATTATTTGATGAAGACTATTTTAAAATGCCTGCTCCTAAAAGTACCGGGCGTGAGTTATTTAATCTACCTTGGTTACATAAAAAACTGACTCAATTTGCGTTATTACCTCAAGATATACAAGCCACATTAGTTGAGTTTACGGCGTTATCTATCGCGCAAGAGATTAGAAAATTACCGATTAATAAACAGTTACCTTGCCAACTATTGGTTTGTGGCGGGGGAGCAAGAAATCCGCTTATTATGCAAAGATTATCGATGTTATTACCTCAATGGCAGGTAATGAAAACCGATCAAGTGGGTATAAACAGTGATGACATGGAGGCGATTGCTTTTGCTTGGCTGGCTTATTGTCGCATTAATCATATTCCTTCGAATATTCCGGAAGTGACTGGCGCAAGCCAAGCGGTATGTTTAGGCGTGATATATCAATAATAACAGCAATTAATCAATATTTTTTGATTGTTTGTTATAACCAATCAACTCTGAAATTTTGGCCGCAGACTGACTGATTTCATTAATTAATTTCGCTTCTTCATCAGCAGTGTTGCATCGAAAAATTGAGGTTGATAGGCTTAATGCCGCAATAATATTGCCTAAACGATTATAAATCGGCACCGCAAAGCATCGTAAGCCTAGCTCAGATTCTTCATTATCTTTACCATATCCACAACGTTTTACCTCATCGAGTTCAGCTAAAAAAGCCTCTTTGCTGGTAATGGTTTTGGGTGTATACCTGACAAAATCAATACCATTAACTAAGCTTTTTTTGCTTTCGTCATCGAGCCAAGCTAATAAGACTTTACCGAGTCCACTTGCGTGAATTGTGGCTTGATTACCAATTTTCGAAGTTAAACAGAGGCTATATTGTTCGGAAGCAACTTTATTAACATAGATAATTTGATCACCTTCTCGAACCGCTAAATGGATAGTTTCTTTAGTTTTATCACGTAACTTTCTCATTTCTAAATCAGCAATGGTCAAAAAGTTTTGGTGATAAAGCACTCGGTTACCTAAATCAAGTAGTTTTAAATTCAACGAATACTTGTCAGAATCCTCTTCTTGATTAACGTAACCTAATGATTTCATAGTTTGTAAAAAACGATAAGCTGTGCTTTTAGGCATCATTACTTTTTGCGATAATTCTGATATTGCAATGTCTTTTGACTCAGATAAAGCCTCTAAAATTCCAAAAACTTTTAATACTGAAGCAACGGATTCTGGTGAACTATCGTTCATGATAAGCACATCTCCTTACTAAAATTAGCTATTAATGAGTTATAAAATGATATATTTGTTCAAATTTAGTCTGTCGAAATTATATCATATTTAATTATGACTCGTTACTAGCTATTTTATAAAAAATCCAATCTTTGTGGCGTAAACATATCAAGCAGTACACCAGCTTGTTTACAAACGCAACCATGTTCAATATTAGGCTTTTTGTATAAAGTATCGCCAGCACGAACAATTTTAGTTTCATCGCCAATGGTAAATTCAAATTCACCGGATAACACATAAGTTAATTGTTCATGAGGATGATGATGCATCGCCCCTATAGCGCCGGTTTGAAAATGGACTTCAACGGCCATCATATTACCGTCATGCGCCAATATCTTACGTTTAACACCATTGCCTAAATCGATTAATTGACAATCTGAATTAAAACAAAACATGAGTTCACTCCTAAATATTTAAAACAGATAAGAGATAAAAAGCTTTGTTTTTTATCTCTTATCTCTGTCAATTTTTTGCAATATTATACAATTAAGGTTGTTTACCGATATAGGCTAAAATTCCGCCGTCAACATAAAGAATATGGCCATTGACAAAATTTGATGCATCCGACGCTAAAAAAACCGCTGCCCCGGCTAAATCATCAGGCGTGCCCCAGCGGCCAGCTGGTGTTTTAGCGATAATGAACTGATCAAATGGATGACGAGATCCGTCCGCTTGTTTTTCACGTAATGGCGCTGTTTGTGGTGTAGCAATATAGCCCGGTCCAATACCGTTACATTGAATATTGGCACTACCAAATTCAGAACAGATATTTTTAGTGAGCATTTTCAAACCACCTTTAGCCGATGCATAACCGACAACGGTTTCACGGCCAAGCTCACTCATCATTGAACAGATATTGATGATTTTGCCACTCCCTTTTTTAATCATTGACGGAAGAACGGCTTTAGCCATAATAAATTGACCGGTTAAATCGATATCAATAATTTTTCTGTATTCGGCTGCGCTGGTTTCTAACATTGATTTTCGTTGAATGATCCCAGCATTATTGACTAAAATATCAATTACGCCATGCTCTTGTTCAATTTGAGCGATCGCTTTTTCAACAGCTGTTTCATCTGTTATATCAAATAAATAACCGTGGGCATCAATACCTTGAGCTTTATACGATTCAATTCCTTTTTGTAAGTTTTCAGGTACAACATCATTAAATACAATTTTCGCCCCAGCTGACGCAAGCGATTTTGCAATTTCAAAACCTATACCGTAAGAGGCACCGGTAACAAGCGCAACTTTATTGTTAAGTGAAAATTTATTTAAAATCGACATAGTTATATTCTCCGTTATATTTATGACAGACAAATCACGGTCTATCACATTTCATTTAAAATGTTAGTTGGCACTTTGGTTAAATAAAGTGCTGGTTCATCTTGCGCATCACACGAGTATAAAACATATTGATTATCAGGCGAAAACGAAGGGTGCGGATGCGTTACTTGACGATCACCGTCTAATACTCGCCAAGAGCTATTGTGTTTAACGAGTTTATGGGCTGTTTGGGTTTTAGGCGCTAAAATATAGAGCCAAGGATCATTTTCTATTTTGTAGCCACTTGTATCAATGACATCAACAGGGCTTCCGGTGCCATCACCAATATAAAGTGTTCCGTCAAAGTTACTCATTAAATGTGAGCAGGCGGGCATTTCCATAATTTGTTTATCTTCATTGGTAACTGGGTTATAAAGTCGAATATAACGCTCTTGCTGCCCTTTCATATATGAAACGTAAGCAAGCCCGGAACCGTCCGGTACCCAAAACTCGTGGGTACAGCTCTCTCCCGGTAAATTGTCATGAGCTTTACGCTCATTGTTACCGTCACGATCCACTAACCATATTCTGGCATCGACTAAGTCATGCGGTCCTTCATGACAAAAAGCGACGGTATTGTCATCGAAAGGTCTGAAAATTGGATGACCTAACCAAACATTCTGATCAATTACCGTTGTTGCAACGCCTGTTGCAATATCAATTTTGATCAACCGACAATGTGGGTTTTTATCATAAAACGCTTTGAAAATCGTCCAATCAGTCAAAGGTGTCCAATCTTTTTTATCGATTTCAATGCCAACAATTTCGGTACAATCACTATTAGCGACCCAAGTACCATAACCAACCCACTGCTCAGGCACGGTATAAACATTTTTTTCTTCAAGGGTTTCAAGGTTTACTTGTTGTAGGTTACGCTCATTTTTAACGTAGTATAAAAATTTATCATCAGGCGATAAAAAGCCGCCAAAAGTATTATCGCCAGCGCCTTCAGTAAGCTGCTTAGCGGTCTGATTTTCAAGATCGAGCAAATAGTAGTTACGATTGGAGTCAAATTCACCGGCAAAGAGGATTTTTCGACCATCATTGGTAAAACATTTTTGATAAAAATAATTACGATGACATGTCACACCTTCCGGTGTGAGTCGGATAATTTCATTTTTTGAATCATCATCTACAAAGGATGAAAATGATAATTGTACAATATTCCCCTTAGCCATATAAACTCCCTGAATCTAAAAAAATTAAATGTATAAAAGACTTAAATTATTATTTTGGGCTATAGTAATATAAAAAAGGGGATGGTTTTGTGACTTTCATCACATTGCAATAAATTTATTAAAACATCGTTTTATTTTAGTTAAAAAAATTGCTATATTTTTTTGCACGTTTATAATCGATATAAAGCACATTAATAACAAACGCAGGATCTGTTTTTTATGTAATTTGTTATTATTTTAACAAAATTAGAGGTAAATCATGAAAATAGCACTAATGAATGAGTTTAGCCAAGCGGCTAAAAATCCAATTATTCTAAATGAATTAAAAAAAGCGACGGAAAAGCACGGCCATACCGTTTTTAATGTCGGCATGGATGGCGACAATGACAATAAATTAACTTATGTTCATTTGGGTATTATTGGCGCTATTTTATTAAACAGTAAAGCGGTTGATTTCGTTATTACCGGTTGTGGTACCGGGCAAGGTGCACTAATGGCATTAAATGCTTTTCCTGGCGTTAATTGTGGTTATTGTATTGAGCCTACTGACGCTTATTTATTTGCTCAAGTTAATAATGGCAATGCATTATCTCTCGCCTTTGCCAAAGGATTTGGTTGGGGTGCTGAACTGAACGCGCGCTATATTTTTGAAAAAGCATTTGAAGGCGAAAAAGGCTTAGGTTACCCACCGGAGCGCCGTGAATCGCAAAATGCGAATGCTATTATTTTAAATGAAATGAAAAACGCCGCAGGTAAAAGCTTAATTGAATCATTAAAATCAATTGATCAATCACTGTTAAAAGATGCAATCAAAGGCGAACGTTTCCAAAAATGCCTATTTGAAAATAGCCAAGATCCTCAAATTACTGCCTATATTAAAAGCCTACTAGCTTAATTATCATGGCTTATTTGCCATTTCAAACGTAACGGTCGTTGCATGAAATGGCAAATCTATATCGTCTTAATCCAATTATCATCTAATCACTTATCTCACTTACGTATCCCAAAGATAAATCGTCAGCACAATTAAAATTAGTTGCAACAATATAAACGTAATAAGGGTTGAAGTTGGTAAAAATAAAATCAGTATACCGTGATATTGTGCGCTAAACCCAATTGTCGGTTTAGCGCTAACATTGATTATTAACTAGTTAACCAAGTGCTGGTCAATTAATGTTTTTAATTCGGGAGGTAAAACAATATTTCCGTTTTGATCACGTGTTATTGTGAATTTAATATCATCTTTCCACAATGCATCACGCGTAACAGATTGAAAATCTTTAACAACAACTTGTGGTCCTAATGAATCTTTAATCACCGATTGCCAGCTATCACGAATAGAGTAGTTATGCTCAAATGTTACCACCGGGTTTAAAAAGGTATAAGGATTAGCCCGTAAGATATAATTATATCTGGCACTATTGATAGCGATATTGTTACTTATTGTATAAGAACCGGTATTAAAATTATCAGTAAATCCATCCATATTATTATTTAACGCAATGGAATTGATAATTCTGTGGTTTACTGGCTGCCCTTCAGCGCCTAATTTAAAGCCATTACCAATACTACCTTTAGCTATATTGGGTTTAGAGAATGGAAAACCGTTAGAATAAGTTATCGAGCTATCAATTAAAACCGGTTCGTTAGGGCCATCTTCAATCTTATTATACAGATCGAATCCATCGTCGGTATTGTTATGCGCAATACACCCTCTAAACACATTACCTTTACCAACCCCTAACTTAGCGGCAAAACCGTCGGCATTTTTACCGGATTTATCCATATTATTATAGGAATCAGAATTAAGTACTAAGTTATATGACGGCCAAAACAGTCGATTTTTGCTTTTAGCAGAAATGGCTAATCCGGTATCGCTATTATTACGAGTGATAACTTGATCGATAATATTATGGCTACCGGCAATTCTTAAATAGGCGGGTTGATTATCTTTATCATCAATATTACCGTCAAAAATTACCTGTTTTATTGACCAGTAATAACCATCTAAATTAAATGTTTCGTTAATAAATATCGCTTTATGTTTATTTATCGCTTCAATGGTTTTTAATTTGCCCGGTAAACCACTCAATGTTGGGGTAATAGTTATGCCATTATAATAACCATCCATTAAATAAATCACACCATTTGGCTCAACACTATTGATAGCTGTTTGTAAATCAACCGGCGAGCGTTTTGTCCCTTGATTGTGACTTTTACCTGTAGGGGAAACAACAATATGCGATAAGTTTTCAATTGTTGATTTATCCAGATTTACCGTAAAGGTTTGGCTATTAGTTTTATTCTGATCTTTAAATTCGACCGTGAAGGTATTAGCCCCTTGTGATAATTCGGTTGTAATTTGTAATAATTCACCCACTTTAGCAGTAAATGTTTTATTGATCTCTTTTACAAAAACTGTCCCTGACGTGTTAGGGAAAAGTTGTAATGTGTAGTTTTTATGATAAACCTTGAGTGGTGAAGCGAGGGTTAATGTTGGCTTAATATCCACAATAACCGGTGGTTTTTCCGGTAATTGGCTGTAGTTGACTAGCTCATCACCAAGGGTTAATGCCGAATTTTTGAACTCAACTTTAGCATTTCTCGAAGCAAAAAAACCGACATAAATATTGGTGTTATCTTGTTGATTCATAAAGCCTTGATAGTCATTCATTTGCCATTTATTCACCACTCCTGAAGCGTTGTCTTTCATCGCTAAAATAAATTTGTCAGCTGTTCGTGTTAGGGTTAAATGCATATTTTTAACCTCAACATAATTGACGTTTTGAACATAATCATCTTTATTAATTGATATACCTTCATTACCCCAAGCTTTTTTTACGCCATCACGCACCAATGCGGTGACTTTGACTAAATTATCATTCTTTTTATTTTGGGTAATTAAGGCATTCATAATAATATTTGAAGCATTGGGAAACTCCTCATAACCTGCCGGCTGAGGATCACTTCTGGCAACGCCAATAGTATCACGCACAAATAAACCCACAGCTTCTTGTGCTGCTGGAGTTTTACCGTCGACTTCCGGGCCAATCTGTTCTAAGGTTACATCACTTTCTAAAGTAAAGGTTTGATTAACCGGTAATTGAGTGTAAAAAACCACCATTCCATCATGCGAGTTAGCTATTTTACCGCCTCGACTTTCAAGATAAAAATCAGCCGGCAATTGATAGGGCTGATTAGGGATTAAAAATGAGCTTTGACCTGCAATCCACGCATTATTGGTTCCGACTTTTTCGGGTTTAATAAGTGAAGCAAAGTTTAAATCTGTTGATTGACCAAAGGCTATTGTTTTCCATTGTTGTGCATCAGCAGTACCAAAATAGAGCGCTGATAGACAAAGTGCCGAAGTAAATATTTTTTTCATTATGTATCCTAACAGTTTTTTTGTACTGATTATTAAAGCTTTCCATTACCTACTAAGCGTGAGTATTGCTTAGCAAAAAACTTAGCATCATCTAGCGTGTATTGATAAGGAACAGACCAAGTTACCTTATTATCAAAGCCGCACGACGACCAATTAACCGTTGATTGATTGAATAAAGAGTGGTTATCTTGAAGATTATTGCCTTTAAACTTTTTGACTATTTTGCAACTGTCTTTCAGACCAGTAATCATAAATTGATTCTTTTCTGAAAGAACGCTGCCTTTATAACCTAAACCGATTGAATAAAGATAAGGATAGGCAGTTTTAGATGTATCAACAGTGCCTTTAAAGAGATTGTTATACATATGGACCTTGCCAAATCTAATCCTTGGAGCACGTTGGCCAATATCAGAAAAAACATTATGATGAAGCGTGATATTTAATTTGTTTTCATCTTGCTCGGCGTTTTTATCACTGTGACCAATTAACATGGTTTTATCATGGTTTTCAAACAAGCAATAAGAAACTGTAATAAAATCACTACCACGCTTAATGTCTAATAAACCATCGTGTTGTACATATTTGTAACCTGCTTTTTCTTGATATTTATCGTCGGTAAATTGGCCGTCGGTAAAAGTGACATGATCGATCCAGATATAGCTTGAAGTGATAATATTAATGCCATCCCATTCGGCGTTCCAGCCATCACCCTCTTCAAATTTCGGCTCAACATCAACGGGGGCTTCAATCTTCAAATTACGGATGATGACATTACTAACGTTTGATAGCACTATCGAACCATGAATAAATCCAGCATTATTGCCAATACCGATTAATGTTGTATTGCTTGGTAGTTTGATTAAGGATCGTGATTTTTGATCGTCAAAATTTTGGTACGGCTTATTTTCACTAAGATCAATGATCCCGGAAACTTGAATAATACGAGGCTGATTTTTATTGATCGCAATCGCATCTAAAAGATCTTTTTTGTTATTCACCATAAAGATCATTTTTTCATTTGCTTTAGCGCCACCGATCGTGCCCGTATTTGTCGCTAAATCATAACCACCAAAACCGTCTCTAGGTGCAACATCACGAGCTTCTCTAATTTTGATAGGAGACGGAGATAATGCATGACATGCAGCAATAGATGAATTAATTGCCAAAGGAACTAATAGCGCAATGATTAATTTTTTCATTTAACAAATACCTTTTTATTAGTTAATCTGAGTTTGATCGAAAGTGATTCCTTGCTGTAACCAAGGATCGTTGTTTATGGCATTAGCAATAATTTTGGCGATAGCTAATGCGCCTTTTTCTTGAAAATGTGTCGTATCTGGATGATCTATCACCCCTGTTGACTGTGTTTTGTAGTATGGGTAGTTTGGATTATTCGGATCGATAACTAACCAGTAAGATTGCCAATCATGTTTATGTAAGTTAGCAAATTCGATACTCAATGTCTCTAAATCAATGAGTGCAACTTGATTAGCGTTAGCGGTATATTTAATGGTATTGGCATAATCACCAAAATAAGCAAAACCCGGTTTATTACTGGTGTAATGCATATGGCTTACTGGCAAAGTGCTTTGATTTTGATAAGCAATTTTATTATTGGCATCACGAAATCGAGTAACCGGCGTCATTAATACAGGGGTCATTTGCTTTTGTTTAGCAAAATTTATATAACGCTCAAGGGAGGTTTGAAAAGACATACTTACCTTATCTGCCGGATACTGCTTATGATTATTAGCATCGTTAGGGTAAGTACATAAATGACTGACATCAGCTTGCCCTCGTTTGACATTGCTTGCATCACATTTTTCATCGTTATGACCAAAAGCGATAAACAAATAATCGCCTTTTTGCATGAGCGGTTTGATCAGATCAAACCAACCTTCTGCCTCAAAACTACGGCTGGAGCGCCCCGATTGTGCACTATTTATCACAACAATGTTGGCTTGTTTATCAAGAAGCTGGTCAAATACTTGTCCCCACCCCATTCTTGGATAAACGTTGAGATCATAGTTAGATGCGGTTGAATCACCAACAATAAAAATACGTTTTTTAGCTTTAATATTTTCCTCTTTTTGTTTTACAGCACGATCATAATCAAAAACCGATTGTTGACTTATCGGTTTAAAACGCATATCCAACAAAACAGTTGCGCCCACCTCGCCACTGACCGAGTGATAGCCTCGATTGAAAATGATAAGATCGAGTAAACAGTTTAGGGCAGGATCATTTGTGCTCACAGGATCAAATAATCGATCGGCGATCCCGGCTTGACGTAAACCCTGATCAAAAAGCGTATGTAATTGTTCTTCTGCTTTAGTTAAAATATCGTCACTTATTGGCGATATAACACTTTGTTCAATCAGTTGCTCAGGACCAACAAGCGAAATTTGCTTTGCTACTTCGCTAACAAAATAGTCGGTTAATGGATTAATATTGGCAGTGTTAACCTGATCTTGTTGTAATAAACTCACCATTGCAACAATACAGTTGCCAGCACAAACGCCCTTTTGCACAGCTCGATTCAATAAATTGTTATCAGCAAATAGCACCAATGGGGCTGATAATTGTGAAACATCTTGTTGATAAAATCCTTGATGATCGGTTGTCACTTTCAAGGTTTTATTATTGGCATCACGAATGGTCACTACAGTATTAGCGACCGGTTTATTCACATAAACATGACCTTGTAATAAGGTGCTGGCATTGGTCTCAGCGGCCAGCAAAGCCAGCATTGAAAAGCCTAAAATTGATTTTTTTATCATATTTTCACCCCAAAATAAGTTTTACTATGATTTGGATCGCTCAAAGCAAAATTAAAATAGGTAACTTAATCCCAATCCTAATTTGGTTTCCCTTGCATCAGAGTGAACTTTTTTCGCAACATCTTCTGCTGCAAAATTAATTTGCCAATCTTTTGTGGCTTGCCAATTGATATCTATTTCTTGTTGGTAGTCATGCTTTTTATCATTTTGTAATACATAGTTAGCCCTAAAATAAGCAAATCGGTATTCAATATTCCAATCAGTTGATAAGGCATAATTGGCGCCAATATCAAAACGATTACGCGAACGGTTATTAACATAGCCTTGAACACTATCTTCACGCTTACTACGCGAAACCTTGCGATATTCAAATCGATACTGACCATACAATGAAAGATCGTCAGTTGCTAACCAAGTTAGTTTCAATGCTGGTGCATATCGCATTCCCGGACGTTGTGAGTCACTCACATCACCTAATTGATAATGTGGAATATTTTCTTTATTTTTCGCTTTATAGCCGCCGCCTGAATAGAATCTTACTTCCATATTCGGGGTCAACACCCAATTATCAGCAAGATAGAAATGGTAACCGCCATACATTTGATAATGACTGGAGACTAAATTTTCGAAAAACATTTTGTTTTTCATTTGATTATAAGTACTAATTCCGATGCCTAAATAACCTTTGTTAGCAAAGTCGAGATGCAAGCCAAAATTATCGTTATGGTAGTGGGAATTTAGCCCATAATTATGCATATATTTGAAAAAGGTTTTATAAGCAAAATTAGGCGCAGCGCTATTTGATTGGCCAAAATTGTAGTTGAAGCCAACTTTGAATTTAGCCTGTCTA
Source organism: uncultured Gilliamella sp. (assembly GCA_945291235.1). The sequence goes on along the minus strand of CALYQY010000007.1, from coordinate 17,710 downwards.
GTATCTGTTGTTTTATTTTTAGAAACATCGGAAATCGAAAAATAGGGGCGAAATAGTTTTGAGTAGTTATACGTTATTTTAAATTCTTGCTCATAATCAGTTTTTTTGTTGTTATAAGCTTTATATTTATTTTTAACCAGCTTGTTATTTACCACTTTATAGGAGTCATTGGTAAAATCACCGATATAATAATTAAAGGTATAGGCAAGATTAAGTCGTTTTAATCCTGAATAGTTTAACGCCCAATCTAAACGGTGCCTTCCGGTATTACTGCTTGCAAGATATTTGACCCGATTACCGGCAATTTTGGCCGTTTTATAGCGCTCTGATTGAGATATTTTTTTCCATTCATAGCGATAACGTAAACTACTTGACCAGTCACTATTAAATTTATAACTGTACTTTAAACCTGGTTGATAAAGCGTTAAATCTTTACCAAAGCCTAATTCTAATGCCGGAATTAACGATCCAAAGCCATTAGGAAGATTAAATGCTTTTTGAATAACGACCCCACCAGATCCACCATACATATCATCATATAAAGTATCGCGTTTATTTCCGCCACCTTCGGTTACACCAAACTTAAATTCAAATTGCCAATTATCATCTGTTTTATGAATTAACTTCAAAGTATCAGCATGAATTCGATCCATCGATTTCCAATTATGCTCATATTGAAAAGTCGTTTGACCTGAGCCGGCAAATGCATATGCCGAAAATGTCGAAATAAACACCATTAAAGAAATTTTTTTTAATTTTATATGACGCATCACTGTCACCTTATCCCTAATTCTTATTTTTGAAATACTGTTTTATATTTTTTATGTTTTTAATCTATTTTTCTGTTAATAAGATCACAGTTTAGATAAACAGTGATAAATTTTTTTCAACTATATGATAGTTATCATTTTATTTTTACTTGTCACGATAAATTAATCTTTAAAAAACAAATAAATTGTTACCCATATCACATTTCTTAAAAAAATTTAAAGTAAATTTCAATAAATTTAGTATTCTTTAGATAATATTTTTAAAACAGCATTTCATTATTAAAGGAAAGAGATTTATGGCTGACAATCAAAAAAAGATAACCACACTAACTCGATTTTCGTATGGGAGTGGTAACTTGATAGGAAGTGGAGCGCTGGCGATTAGTGCGGCTTGGCTACTTTACTTTTATACAACCTTCTGTGGCCTTTCGGCTTTTCAAGCAACGTTAATATTTTCAATAGCGACCTATTTAGATGTTATCTTAAATCCTCTAATGGGATTTATCACGGATAATTTTAATCATACTAAATTAGGACGTCGCTTTGGTCGCCGTCGATTTTTTATTTTGTTAGCCATTCCTTGCATGATTATTTATCCATTATTGTGGATTGATGGCATGAATTTTTGGTACTACTTAACCACCTATATTCTATTTGAATTCATCTATACCATGATTATGATTCCATATAATACCTTACCGGTAGAGATGACTAAAAACTTCGATCAAAGAACTTATCTGGCAGGTTCTAAAGCGATGTTTGGTAAAGTTGCTAACTTCTTAGCTGCGGCAATCCCGGGGGTCTTTTTCTATCTATTTAAAGGCAAAGATTCACCATTACCATTCTTACTTACCGGTATCACTTATGCAACTATCATGGCTATTGCGCTTATTATGCTTTATGCCAATAGTTGGGAAAAACCAGCCGATGAAATTGAAGATGAAACCACATCCGGTCTTTGGGAAAGTATTGTAAAATTATTTTCTGATGTGTTTTCAACATTCCGTTTAAAAACTTTCCGAAATCATTTAGGTATGTATTTATTTGGTTTTGGCGCTGAATGGCTATTTGCTGCAACATTTACCTATTTCGTAGTTTTTAACTTAGGACAACCGAAAACATTTGTATCAGAAATGAATAGTCTAAGTAGTATCTGTCAATTAATTTCAACCGCATTTTTTATGGCATGGTGCGTAAAACGTGGATTTAAAAGACCGTTTGTTATCGCCATATTAATCGTTATCTCATCGGTAATTGGCTATATTGGTATCTATTATCTAAATATGCCACATGTAACTTGGATCGTCATTGGCATTACAATTTGGTTTGGATTAGGTACCGGCGGTGTTTACTATATTCCTTGGAGTGTGTATACGTTTTTAGCTGATATCGACGAAGTCCTTACCGGAAGACGTCGTGAAGGTATTTATGCAGGGGCGATGACAATGGCCGGTAAATTAATGCGTGCAACCATTGTCTTTATTCTTGGGCTTGTTTTGAAGTTTTCCGGATTTGTCTCAGGCGTCAACACCGTACAACCAGAAAGCGCCGTTACTGCTATTAATATGGTGATGATATTTGGGGTATGCGGCATGGCAATTTTAGGTATTATCTTCACTTATCGAATGAAATTGGATAAAGGCACCCACGCCCAGATTATTCAAGAACTTGATAGACTTAAAAATGGTGGTAAAAAACAAGATGCTACACCGGAAATAAGACAATTAGTCAAAGAGTTAACCGGATATGATTACGACAACTGTTTTGGTAATAATAATGTTGGTTTCAAACATCATTAAACACAAATAAAAACGCAACTAAAAAATCATCTAATTGTTTATATTAGATGATTTTTTTATAGCTATTGATTAGATTAACCCAAATTTTTGCAACGCTTTAGCAATGCCATCATTATCATTGGTATCGGTAATATATTCAGCTTGCGCTTTCAAATCATCGACCGCATTACCCATTGCAATAGGATGATCAACAGTTAAAAACATTTCAAAGTCATTCATACCATCACCAAAAGCGTAGGTCGGCACATCAGTAAATCCTTTAGTTTTTAACAGCTCATTAATACCATTTCCTTTTGAGCCACCGTGATTAAAGACATCGACACAATAAGGGGTATTACGAATAAAGGTTAACTCCGGGAAAACATCACGATAATTAGCTTCGCCCTGCTCACAAAGTAGCAATAGCATTTGAATAGGTTCTTTTAAATAGATCTGATCATCAACTGGTGGCACTTCTTGTTTTAAATAGTGATAAAAAGTCTTCGCAGGCTGGCTATTTTCTGAAACCCTCATCGTTTTATAGTTATAAAATGCTAAAGGAATATTCATTTGCTGCTGTGAAAATTCATAAATACGGGTTATAACATTTTTATCTATGTTATTGGTGTAAACAACTTCCCCTTGATAGACCACAACTTGCCCATTCATACCAACAATCGAATTGATATGTGTTGTTCGCATTAAATTAGCCACCTCACAAGGAGTACGGCCCGTTGCGAGCATTGGTATAATATTATTTTGCTTTAACTTTTCTATGGCTTGATAAGAGCTAGGTAATACATCAACTTGACTGTTAAATAATGTGCCATCTAAATCAAAAAAAACGATAGCTTCAGGTTTTTTACTCATTTTACAAATCCAAAATATGTTTAATAAAAGGAATGGTTAATTTACGTTGTTGAGCTAACGTTGCTACCTCAAACTTTTCCAGTAAAGAAAATAGTGTTCGCATATCACGATTAACACGCTTTAATAAGAATAAACCCACTTCGGTTGATAATTCAAAACCACTTAACTGTGCTCTTAATTGCAGTGCTTTAAGTTTATCATCATCACTAAGTTGTTTTAATTGATAAACTTGCCCCCATGTCAATCTGGAAACTAAATCCGGTAGCGTAAAAGCGATCTGTCTTGGTGGTGCACTGGCGGTAATTAACAACTTACTAATATTTTTTTCGGTTAAACGATTAAATAGATCGAAAATAGCCTCTTCCCAATGACGATGTCCGGCAATAGCATCAATATCATCTAAACAGACTAAATCATAATTATCTAACCCCTGTAAAATTTCGGGAACAAGGTGATAATACTGTTTTAAAGGAATATAACTCGCTAATTTATTTTGACTTGCTGCATGTAATAAATGCGTCCGACCAGCAGCGCTAGCCGACCATAAATAAAAGACACTAAAACCTTCCTTATCAAATAAGGTTTGTAATGATTCAAGCAATAATTGATTATCACCTACATAAAAACTATCAAAGGTTTCATTATTAGGTGATGAAAAAGGTAAAGGTAACTGTGAAAGAGTAATAAAGTAACCTCACAATAAAAATACATACATGATAAGTATAAATTTGCTTTTATAAAAATCAATCACTTTCATATAAAAAGGAGAGAGAATTATAATACAAGATGATAAGTTTATAATAAATAAAGAGCAAATTAACGTTATAAACTTATCACAGGTAGAACTTTAAAAGCCACATGTGTGATTTTTATGCGCTTAAATGTCATAATCTTAAATTAATCAGTCCATTTTCCGGTATTAGTTGGTCTGTTGAGTAAAATTAAGGCTTTGTGCGAGTTTTGACAATTTAAGCTATCACCATAAATTTCACCGTTGATACATTTTTTACGGTACTCATCGAGTAGTTCTTTGTTATTTTTGAAGTCTTCTACAGTATAGGTCTTCTCATTACATCCGAATAAAAACATGGCAGTAATTAATAGTAGTATCTTTTTCATATAAATTCCTTACACTTGTGAGCTAATCTTATTAACATCTACTGTGCTTTATTAAAGATAATCATTCACAGCGACTTAAAGTAAATCTGATATTGTCTTTATAGGCAACTTAGCATATTTATTCTTTATTCAATATCTTGTAATAATTCCTATTGGCTTTGATCAATTTCACACAGAATTTTTCGTATTACTTTAGATTTAGATTACTTCGATAACGCCAGCCCAAAAAGGATCTGCTTGATTGTATATTGCTTGAGATCTTAATGGTGTTTTGAAACAGCGTTTATTGAATAAATGAATTTTTTGATCACTACTTTTTCATTATCTGTTTCAATTACACTTTTACCGTCAGACTAACTTATTTTATACACGCATTTATAATATGTAATGCTATCAAATAGAGTTATGTTATTTATTATTGTTCTTATTCAAGAAGAAAAATTGCAAGAAAACCGGACAAAAAACAAGCGATCAAACTTAATTTTTGTGGATAACTCTGTGACAAATTCCCCTAATAAGCTGTGATGAGGGTATTAATAACCTAAAAAAATAAATCTTCTGTGGATAACTAAAACAATTATCAACAGCTTTAACCAAAAAAAGATCCGATCAATTAACAGAATTTCACGATCGATAAGATCCTATAAAATTACAAGAAAACCTAGTTATCAACAAAAAGGATCCACACTAATAGTAGTAAAAATAAAAAAGATCACATAAAAGATCTTATTTAATTTAAAGCGCGATCAAAATAGATCATTTGACGTAACTGAAAAGATGAGTACAATTCCTAACGCTAAATTAAATCAGATCACCCGATCAAAAAAATACGATCACCGATAGATAAATAACAACGAGGCTTTATATGTTTTATCCGGATCTTTTTGATGTCATCATTGTAGGTGGCGGTCATGCAGGAACAGAAGCTGCCATGGCATCAGCAAGAATGGGCCGCAAAACACTTCTTTTAACCCATAATATCAATACGTTAGGTCAAATGTCCTGTAATCCAGCTATTGGCGGGATCGGCAAAGGACATTTGGTTAAAGAGATCGATGCAATGGGTGGGTTAATGGCACATGCTATCGATCTAGCTGGGATCCAGTTCAGGATCTTAAACAGCAGTAAAGGTCCAGCAGTTAGGGCAACACGTGCTCAAGCAGATCGATCGCTTTACCGTAAAGTGATCCGCACAACGCTTGAAAACCAAGAAAACCTAATGTTATTCCAACAATCGGTTGAAGATGTGATCATCGAAAACGATCAGATCGTCGGTGTAAAAACCCAAATGGGTGTCAGCTTTAAAGCTAAAGCGGTTGTACTCACAACTGGAACATTTTTAGACGGTAAGATCCATATTGGCTTAGATAATTACAGTGGCGGACGAACAGGGGATCCTGCAGCGATCGGCTTATCTAAATCATTACACCAATACCCTTTTAGAATGGGGCGCTTAAAAACAGGAACGCCACCAAGAATTGATGCCAGAACCATTGATTTTTCAAAATTAGGTACACAGTATGGTGATGATCCTGTTCCGGTTTTTTCATTTTTAGGCAATGCAAGTGAGCATCCAAAACAGATCCCTTGTTATATAACAAGTACCAATGAAACAACCCACGAGATCATTCGTAACAGTTTAGATCGTAGCCCAATGTATACAGGTGTTATTGAAGGGGTTGGTCCAAGATATTGTCCTTCTATTGAAGATAAAATAATGCGTTTTGCTGATCGTAATTCGCATCAGATCTATCTAGAGCCGGAAGGATTAGACAGCAACGAGATCTATCCAAATGGGATCTCAACAAGTTTACCATTTGATACGCAACTTGCTTTTGTGCGTAGTATGAAAGGGCTTGAAAATGCCAATATTGTCAGACCGGGTTATGCGATCGAATATGATTATTTTGATCCTCGGGATCTTAAGCCTACACTTGAAAGTAAAGTGATCAAAGGGCTATTTTTAGCCGGACAAATCAACGGAACGACTGGTTATGAAGAGGCTGCGGCGCAAGGGATGTTAGCGGGATTAAATGCTGCCAGATTTGTTTATGATCAAGATCAATGGTATCCAACTCGTGATCAAGCTTATTTAGGGGTACTGGTTGACGATCTTTGTACTTTAGGAACAAATGAACCTTATCGTATGTTTACTTCACGAGCTGAATATCGTTTAATGCTTCGGGAAGATAATGCTGATATTCGTCTAACCGAGATCGGCCGCAAGTTAGGCATGGTTGATGATTATCGTTGGCAGCGATTTAATGAAAAATTTGAAGCCATTGAGCAAGAAAGAGCTCGATTACGTGACATTTGGGTACATCCGCATATTGAAACTATTGATGAAGTTAATGCGGTATTAAGCGCCAATTTAACCAAAGAAGCTAATGGTGAAGAGTTACTCAAACGTCCTGAAATGAGTTATCAAACATTAAAATCATTGTCATTGTTTGCACCAGGTCTGAATGATGCGCAAGCGGCTGAACAAGTTGAAATTCAAGTTAAATATGATGGTTATATTAAGCTGCAAATTGAAGAAATCGAGCGGCAAAAACGCAACGAAGAGACATTAATTCCGGCGCATATCGATTATGCCGAAATATCGGGGTTATCGAATGAAGTGGTGGCTAAGTTGAAACAACACAAGCCAGTTTCAATTGGTCAAGCTTCACGCATTTCAGGTATTACACCTGCGGCTATCTCGATGCTATTGGTTTATTTAAAAAAGAAAAATTATGTTAAAAAAGAAACTCATTAATCTAATTGATCAAACGGATCTTTTGATCACAGATCAGCAAATAGATCAGTTAATTGATTATGTTCAAATGCTTAATAAGTGGAACAAAGCTTATAATTTAACCGCTGTGCGTGATCCTAATGAAATGTTGATAAAACACATCATGGACAGCGTTGTCGTTTCACCTTATTTAGTTGGTAACAGTTTTATTGATGTTGGCACCGGACCGGGCTTACCGGGCATTCCGTTGGCCATTATCAATCCTGATAAACAATTTGATTTAGTTGATAGTTTAGGCAAGCGTATTCGCTTTTTAAAGCAGGTACAATTTGAACTAAAACTGACTAATATTAATCCCGTTCAGAGCCGAATTGAAGCCTATTGCGATAAACAGTTTGACGGTGTAATTAGTCGGGCTTTTGCCTCTTTGCAAGATATGCTTAATTGGTGTAAACATCTACCGAATCAACAAGGATCTTTTTATGCGCTGAAAGGAAGTGAAATCGATGCTATTCCTGCCGGTTTTACTTTGAAACAAGATATTAAATTAACGATTCCTGAGTTAGATGCTGAACGGCGTTTAGTTATCATTCAATAGTTTTATACTAAAACGTAGGTATTTTCTGAAAGTTTTTGACAAAACTAATTCTTACGTTTTTTTAAGTAATCTTTAATACCATTTAAAATGGCTTTTGATATCTGATTTTGGAATGAAGCCGTTTTTAGCTTTTTCTCTTCATTTATATTACTGATAAAAGCTGTTTCAACCAAAACAGAAGGGATATCGGGGGCTTTTAATACCGCAAAACCTGCTTTTTCAATTGATGGTTTGTGTAATTGATTGACCACTTTCATACGATTTAAAATGGCATTACCCAATAACACACCATTACTTAGTGTGGTTTTTTGTACCAGGTCTAAAATTGTATTATCCAAGTACTTATCACCACTACGGCTAACGCCACCGATTTGGTCAGCTTTATTTTGAGTTTGCGCTAAATAGCTAGCTGCTGAACTACTGGCACCTTTGGTTGATAAGGCAAAAACTGTCGATCCTTTTACCGATCGATTGGTAAAGGCATCAGCATGGATTGAGATAAACAGATCTGCATGCAACGAGCGAGCTTTTGCAACTCGCACATTTAAAGGGATAAAGACATCTTCGTTGCGTGTCATGTAGACTTTTATATTTGGCTCTTTTTTTAGCAGGTTGTAAGTCCGGCGAGCAATTTGTAAAACAATATCTTTTTCTCGGGTCTTTTTATATCCTATAGCGCCGGGATCTTCACCGCCATGGCCTGGATCAAGCACAACAACAACTGGGGCATTTTTATTTTTATTCGTTGTTGTTTTGATCTGTGATTGTTTTTGGGTCAAGTCGCCTTTGGTGTACTCTTCGAGCAATGCCAGTAACGGATCGTCATCTTCCGGTGAAGCAGATTTAGACGGATAAAGATCCATCACTAAACGATGTTTAAACGTTTCAATAGGCGGTAACGTGAATGTATTTGGCTCTACACCTTGCTTTAATACAATCATTATTCTGACCGTTTTAGGATCAAGTTGTAAAACTCTGATTGATTTTATATAAGGATCGTGGTTTAAAACTTTTGATGAAATACTTTTTAGTGTAGTATTTAAATCCACTTTATCTATGTCTATCACCATTCTGTCGGGGTTACGTAGTGCAGAACGTTTATAGTTAAGTTTGATATTTGATTCTAACGTGATGCGAGTATAAGTTGAAGAAGGCCAAACACGAACAGCAACAATCTGTGCCTTTGTCGCAGCAAAGCCAACACGAGAAACTGACAATAAACAAGTCGCAATAATGCCCTTAACTAAAAGACGTTTTGTTGGACTAAATGTTTTTGACATATCTTCTTACTTTCATCTGTTAGGTAAATTAGTCGCAGATAATAACATAAAATAAAAACATGTTAAGAAGAATGATTATCATAATCGGTTGTTTAATTAAAAATTTAGTCTGCTCAGTTATAAAAGGTTTTGTCGATAATCATTTTTATATTATTAATGCCAATAATAAAACATATATCACCGGGTGTTATGCGTTTAAAATAACGATTAAGACGATTTAGACTTTTTTAATCTAGGTTTTTAGGTCGATTTTAGCTGGAATTTATTGGTGATAAAAAATCGCAATGAAAACGGTTTCAATTTGTTTATTTATTACTCATTAACTATAAACTTCTATGAAATTATTAGTTAGAATGAATTAAAAAATATTTTTTTACTTATCAATGATAAAAAGACTAATTTAAGCTCATCTTTATATAGACCCTACATTCACAAAGGATTACAATATAGCACGCTAAAATCGCGGATTTAAACCCGTTTTCATTTTAACAATTAAATATAGCTGAGTTATTGATGAGCAAAAAATTACATATCAAAACTTGGGGCTGCCAGATGAATGAATATGATTCAACTAAAATGGCCGATCTCCTTGAATCCACCCACGGTTTAACATTAACAGACAATGCAGAAGAAGCGGATATTTTATTATTAAATACCTGCTCTATTCGAGAAAAAGCACAAGAAAAAGTTTTTCACCAATTGGGACGCTGGAAAAACTTAAAACAACATAACCCTGATATTATTATCGGTGTGGGGGGATGTGTGGCTTCTCAAGAAGGTGCCCACATACGTAAACGAGCCCCATTTGTCGATATTATTTTTGGGCCACAAACTTTTCACCGTTTGCCAGAGATGATTGAGCAAATTCGTAGTGGTAAAGGTAACCATGTTGTGGATGTTAGCTTTCCAGAAATTGAGAAATTTGATCGCTTACCAGAACCACGTAGCGAAGGCCCAACGGCTTTTGTGTCAATTATGGAAGGGTGTAATAAATATTGTACTTATTGTGTTGTGCCTTATACCCGTGGCGAAGAGGTCAGTAGGCCTTGTGATGATGTAATTTACGAAATAGCACAGTTAGCAGAACAAGGTGTGCGTGAAGTTAATTTGCTTGGGCAAAATGTGAATGCATATCGTGGTCCTACTTTTGATGGCGATATTTGTTCGTTTGCCGAACTACTTCGTTTAGTTGCTGCCATTGACGGTATTGATCGAATTCGCTTCACGACCAGTCATCCTATTGAATTCACTGATGATATTATCGATGTTTATCGTGACACGCCGGAACTGGTTAACTTTTTGCATTTACCAGTGCAAAGTGGATCTGACCGTGTTTTAAATTTAATGAAACGAACTCATACAGCGATTGAGTATAAATCGATTATTCGAAAATTACGTAAAGTTCGTCCTGATATTCAAATCAGTTCTGATTTTATTGTCGGTTTTCCGGGTGAAACACAGGAAGATTTTGAACAAACCATGAAACTAATTGCCGATGTCAATTTTGACTTGAGCTATAGCTTTGTTTATTCAGCACGCCCTGGCACACCCGCAGCTGAAATGGAAGATAATGTTTCTGAGGAAGAGAAAAAACAACGTCTTTATATCCTGCAAGAACGGATCAATCAGCAAGCAATGCAATTTAGCCGTCGTATGCTAAATACAGTGCAACGTATTTTAGTCGAAGGACCATCCAAAAAAGATCTCATGGAATTAACGGGCAGAACTGAAAATAACCGTATTGTTAACTTCGAAGGTCATCCAAATATGATTGGTAAATTTGTTGATGTTGAAATTACCGATGTTTATCCAAATTCATTAAGAGGTAAAGTCGTGCGTACCGAGGATGAAATGGATCTGAGGGTGAGTCAATCACCTATGTCTGTGATTTCAAGAACTCGCAAAGAAAACGATCTAGGCGTTGGTATTTATCATCCATAATTAAATAACGTATTTAATTATAAAAATAATATTATTTCATAACGGAAAGGAAAGAAAATGTTCATTATATTTGGTTCTAGAGGTCGTGAAGTAGATGAAGAAACAGGGCAATTTAATTGCCCTAATTGTTGTACAGTGCAAAACATCAAATCAGATGAAAAACAACAAAAATATACGCAAGTTAAAATGGCAAGATATTTTACTTTGTTTTTTATTCCAATATTCAGTTTTCAAACATTAGGAAGATACATTAGATGTAATCATTGTCATTCAGAATATAATGAAAATGTTTTAAACTATGTACCGCCTAGCTTAGAAGAAGAAATAGGCAATGATGTTGAGCAAGAATTAAAAAGCGGTACACCAATCTCAATGATGATCAATAAACTAAAAACGCAAGGTTTAGATCAACAACAGGCGACCAGGTTGGTTGATCAGGTTGTGTCGGGAAATATTGTAACTTGCCAGCATTGTAAAATGGAATTTTTAAAAGGCGTTGAAAAATGCTCTTTATGTGAAGGAAAACTTAGCAATTAACATAATAATTAGAGGGCTTATTATTGAAAATTATTACACATCAAACCGTGCTTGAACCAGATGATAATCAAAGGTTAAATAGTCTTTGTGGCCCTCATGATGATAACGTTAAACAACTTGAACGTCGACTTGGTATTGAAATTAATCATCGTGGTAACTTGTTTTCAATCACAGGCGATAAGATTTGTGTTGAGGCTGCCAATGACATTTTGCAGTCTCTTTATAAACAAACTAAATTAAAAACTAAAGTTGTTAATATTGAACCAGAGCAAATTCATCTAGCGATTAAAGAATCAGGCGCGCTTAACAAAGTTAGTGAACATTTACCTGCCTATATCGATCAACATGGTGGCAAATTAGTCATGATCAAAACTAAGCGTGGCGTGATTAAACCGAGAACGGCAAATCAAGCACAGTATATTGCGCATGTTTTAGATTATGATATTTCCTTTGGTATTGGTCCGGCCGGAACGGGTAAAACTTATTTGGCGGTAGCTGCTGCGGTTGATGCGCTTGAAAAACAACAAATTCGTCGAATTGTGTTAACTCGCCCTGCGGTAGAAGCGGGCGAAAAACTGGGCTTTTTACCCGGTGACTTAAGCCAAAAAGTGGATCCTTACTTACGCCCGCTTTATGATGCTTTATTTGAAATGCTGGGCTTTGAAAAGGTTGAAAAACTAATTGAAAAAAGTGTGATTGAAGTTGCACCATTGGCTTATATGCGTGGGCGTACACTTAACGACGCTTTTATTATTTTAGATGAAAGCCAAAATACCACCATTGAACAGATGAAAATGTTTTTAACACGCATTGGTTTTAATTCTAAAGCGGTCATCACTGGCGATATTACCCAAATCGATTTACCCCGTCATCAAAAATCCGGCTTACGACATGCAATAGAAGTGTTAAGCCAAGTTGATGAAATCAGTTTTAACTTCTTTAATAGCGAAGATGTCGTGCGTCATCCGGTGGTGGCTAAAATAGTGAATGCTTACGATAAATGGGAAGAACAACACCATAATAAAAAGCAACATCTACAAGACAATAGTATATAGAGGAGTAATATTATCTCTATCTCAAGTAAAAAAAAGAAAGGCAATATTCGTGATCATTCGGCAGAAACTAATTTATTTTTGCGTAGGGCGCTATTTGCATTTGTTGTAATTATTTTATTGTTGTCTGTTTTACTTGGCAATTTAGCTGATTTGCAGATTTCAAATTTTAGTTATTACAGTACCAAATCGAATAATAATCGTATCGAAATCATTCCTATTCCACCAAGCCGTGGCATGATTTACGACCGTAATGGTACTCCATTAGCTATCAATAATATTACTTATCAACTTAATATTATTCCTGATAAAACCAAAAATTTAAAAGAGCAGTTTGAGCAATTAAAAAAAATTGTTGATTTAACCGATGAAGACATTGAAAACTTCTATAAAGAGCGTCGCAACTATCGAGCACATCGGCCAGTGCCTCTAAAAGAGAATCTGACTAACGATCAAATAGCTCGTTTTGTTGTTGATCAGCATCGTTTTCCATTTGTTTCAATAGTGAAAATACAACATCGGTATTATCCATATGGCGCTTCACTTACGCATATTCTCGGTTATATTTCGAAAATTAATAGCCAAGATAAAAAACGTCTTGAAGACGAGAATAAAACCAGTAATTATGTCGCTACCCTCAATATCGGAAAAATGGGGATTGAACGTTACTATGAAGATGTATTGCATGGCACGGCAGGTTATGAAAAAGTCGAAGTAAATAGTCGGGGACGTATTGTCCGTATGCTTGAACAACATCCACCACAAGCAGGTGAAGATATCTATTTATCGATCAATCTTAAGTTACAACTCTTTATAGAACAGATTCTGGCTGGACGTAAAGCGGCCGTTGTGGCTATCGATCCTAATAATGGTGAAGTATTGGCTATGGTGTCTAGTCCTAGTTATGATTCAAATGATTTTGTCGGTGGCATATCAAGCGCTAAATATAATGACTTACTTAATGATCCGAATAAACCATTATTTAATCGTGCTTTATTAGGTGCTTATCCACCAGCTTCCACAGTGAAGCCTTTTATCTCTATTGCTGCGCTAAGCGAAGGTGTTGTTACACCAAAAACGGTGGTTAACGATCCCGGTTGGTGGCAATTACCCGGAACAGAAAAACGTTATCGAGATTGGTTAAAATGGGGACATGGCCGTGTTGATGTGTTAAAAGCGATTGAAGAGTCAGTAGATACTTATTTTTATCAAGTTGCTTATGATTTGGGCATTGATCGTTTAAACGACTGGATGACTAAATTTGGTTATGGCGAACGCACAGGCATAGATATCTCTTCAAATGAAGAAACTCGTGCTGTTATGCCAAGTCGTGAATGGAAAATAAAACGCCACAAAAAATCTTGGCTACAAGGTGATACCATTCCGGTTGGTATCGGGCAAGGGTATTGGACTGCTACCCCAATGCAAATGGCAAAAGCCTTAACCATTTTGATTAATAATGGTAAAACTTATACTCCTCACTTTTTATTATATAAAAAAAGTGACATTATCAATTCAAACGAAAACAAGCCAGATATAGATCCGCAATCATTTGAGCAACCTAATGATTTAATTGATGTGAAAGCTAACTATTGGCAACTAGCCAAAGAAGGTATGCATAGAGTAATGTTTGGCTCGCATGGTACAGCCCGCAAAGTTTATGCCGGGGCACAGTATCAAGCTGCAGGTAAATCAGGTACAGCGCAAGTTTATGGTTTGAAAGAAAACGAAACTTATAATGCCCATAGAATACCCGAACATTTACGAGATCATGCTTTATTTGTCGCTTATGCTCCGTATGATAAGCCAAAAATAGCTCTAGCAATTGTGCTGGAAAATGGCGGAGGCGGTAGCTCTAACGGCGGCGCCGTGGCTCGAAAAATACTTGATTACTATCTGCTTGGTGATAATTCTAGCGAGTCAGATGATGCTTCATCAAATTCAGGACAAGGAAATGAAGATTAACTATGAATAATATTAAAAAATCTTTCTGGCAAAAGATACACATAGATCCACTTTTTTTTCTATTTATTAGTTTATTACTTGCATACAGTCTTTATATTCTTTGGAGTGCTAGTGGTCAAAGCATCGATATGATGGAAAAGCGTGTAGTACAAATACTACTTGGTTTTATTGTTATGATTTTCTTTGCGCAATTTTCACCGAGATCCTATGAAAAATGGGCACCATATTTATATGTAGTTTGTATTATTGTTCTTTTGTTAGTTGATATATTTGGTTACACCAGTAAAGGCGCACAACGTTGGTTAGATTTAGGCGTAATACGTTTTCAGCCCTCTGAGATTGCTAAAATTGCCGTACCATTAATGGTGGCTAAATTTATTCATCGAGATGGTTGCCCTCCACCACTTAAAACAACGTTGCAAACCCTTGCAATCATTGGTGTGCCAACATTATTAGTTGCTATGCAACCGGATTTAGGTACTGCAATTCTAATTGTCATGTCAGGTATCTTTATTATCTTTTTGGCAGGCATTGACTGGCGATTTATTCTTGTTGCGTTGATTTTAATTGCGGCATTTTTACCGATTATGTGGTTTTTCTTAATGCATGACTATCAGCGAGAACGGGTATTAACCCTGTTTAATCCTGAACGCGATCCAAATGGTACTGGCTATCATATAATTCAATCTAAAACCGCTATTGGATCAGGTGGTATATGGGGTAAAGGTTGGCTTCATGGTACTCAATCGCAATTAGAGTTCCTGCCAGAAAGACATACTGACTTTATTTTTTCGGTGATTGCTGAAGAGTTTGGTTTTATCGGAACTGTGGTTTTATTAGTGCTATTTTTGTGTTTAATTATACGTGGACTTGTTATTTCTGCACAAGCACAAACCACTTTTGGCAGAATATTATCAGGTGGTTTAATTTTAGTCTTCTTTGTTTATGTGTTTATTAATATTGGTATGGTCAGTGGAATCTTACCAGTAGTTGGTGTACCATTACCGCTAATAAGTTATGGTGGCTCATCTTTAGTCGTTTTAATGGCAAGTTTTGGCATTATGATGTCTATTCATACACATCGATATATGTTATCTAAAAATATTTAACGGAATTTAATTACATGAAAAAGAAATTTAAATTATCTTTTGCTTGGTTAGCACTTGCTATTTGTACTTCAGCATCAGCTGATATCCCTATTCCAGCTATTCCTGAATTAGATGCTGAAGCTTATATTTTAATTGACGCCAAATCAGGTGAAATTCTTGCGCAACATAATGCTGAACAACAGCGCGATCCGGCAAGCTTAACCAAAATGATGACCAGTTATGTCGTTGGTCAAGCGTTGCATTCTGGTCGAATTAAAAATGATGACATGGTAGTGGTTAGTAAAGATGCCTGGGCAACCGGAAATCCTATATTAAAAGGCTCATCACTCATGTTTCTCGAAGTTGGTAAAACCGTTTCGGTTTCCGATCTCAACAAAGGTATTATCATCCAATCAGGTAATGATGCCTGTATTGCAATGGCTGAACATGTTGCCGGAAGCCAAGGCGCATTTGTAAACTTAATGAATGATTATGCGCAAAAAATTGGTTTAACCCATACTCACTTCGAAACTGTGCATGGATTAGATGCACCGGGGCAATATACTACCGCTAAAGATATGGCATTACTCGGTCAAGCACTTATCCGTGACTTGCCGCAAGAATACGCTATTTATAAAGAAAAAGAGTTTACTTATACATTATCAAAACCACAAATGAACCGAAATGGTTTACTTTGGGATACGACGTTAAATGTTGACGGTATTAAAACAGGTCATACCAATGCTGCGGGTTATAACTTAGTCGCTTCCGCTGTCGACGGAAATACCCGGTTAATTTCAGTTGTATTAGGTGGGCGCACTTTTAAAGGTCGTGAACAAGAGAGTAAAAAACTACTGGTTTGGGGCTTTCGCTTCTTCGAAACCGCAAATCCAGTCAAGGAAGGTACACCACTTACCACTGAATCAATATGGTATGGTGATGAGAACAAAATTCAACTAGGGGCTATTAATGGTGCATTTATAACTGTACCAAAAGGCCGTGCTGCGGATGTTCAAGTTCAATACAAAATTGACGATTATATTTATGCGCCAATTAAAAAAGGAACAGCTGTAGGCAAAATGCAATTTTTATTAGATGGTAAAGTCATCAATGAGCAACCATTAGTTGCATTACAAAATGTTGAAGAAACAGGATTCTTTGGCAGTATGTGGGATTGGATTTGCTTACAGGGGCATAAATTATTTAATTAAGATTGTCTCATTAGCGTTCTGCAAGTTAAGCTTGCAGAACGATTTTTTTCCGGTTGCAATCATTCAGATCACATCTTTTTATCTAACATTGCTTATTTCATTTTAAGCTTCGATAAATTTTAAACGACTTAAATACTAATTGGTTGGTATTCTATCAGTTTCAATAAATTTACTTTTTAAAATTAATTTATTGATTTTATTTGATTTGTTTCAAAAAGCTTGCAAAAAATCATAATATCATGTATTTTTTATATTATGTTATTTAATCTATACCGATAACTAATATCGTTAATTTAAAAACGTGATTAAATTAGGATAGCGATCAAGGAAGTTAAAGCGCAGTTGGGCGATCGTAGTTTTCGACAAATGGACATGTAGAAAACCTATTTATAATCGAATTTTGATACGACTAAAACATTACACGTCTTCCTTTAAACACACTGTAATATCTATTCACAACCGATAACGTTTTTCGGTTTGTTATTATCAAACTATCACTTGTCAATTTCTGATAACCGTCAGGAAAATGAATAGATTTAAACGATTAAAAGCGTAATGACTTATTAATATTATAAAAATAAATGGATTATAAAATAATAAAAAGGAACACATCATGGCAAAGGACCCAGCCAACCAGATTCCAAACGACCCCGTCAAACAGGTACAGCAATTTGGTAAACAGTTACTCCATGGACTCCATGAACTGACCGGCTTAGCTGTCAGCCATAATCGTTATACCTTAACGGTTGACGGGTTAAATGCAC
>CALYQY010000006.1 GCA_945291235.1 uncultured Gilliamella sp. | reverse complement strand
AAGTCGAATTTTTCATATAAATGCATTAATCCTAATTCAAGGCATAAAAATGGAACTATTTTACAATAAAATAGAAAAACAATAAATTGGCTTAATACTATCATAAAGTATTAAATTTACTGTTTGAAAACTTAATGACCAAGCATAGCAATACTAGCCATTATGTACATAATATGGGTATTGTTTTCAGATTAAAACCACTTTCTTTATACGTTTTATACCTATTTCTGGCAAGTGATTTCAATCGTTCCTCAACAGGCACAAAATCAATAATATCATGATATAATCCAGAAAATTCAGGGAACTGTTCCTGCAAATTAATCAATAATTGACGATTACCACTGCTGCGTTTTTGAGGCCAACAGATTTCAACAGGTGATCCCCCTTTCATTCCTTCGCCGACTAAATTATGAGGAACAAAATTATCGGTATCCAGTTGCCAAAGGTATTCATCGATACGTTCAGCTTGAACTTGATCTTGGCAAGCAACCAACACTCTTTGTTTTGCTTGCCATGCCTCGACAATTTTTTGGCAAGCGAGTTTTTCATAAAACAATATGCCTGTTTCGCTTGCTTCTGTTTGGTTTTCTAACAGATAGAAAATCACTTTTTTCATAAAAATAGTAATGCCGTCTTATTGATCTAACAAATATTGAATCAACATAGCAACCGGTCGCCCTGTCGCACCTTTGTTTGCACCTGATTTCCATGCTGTACCCGCAATATCTAAATGTGCCCAATGGTATTTTTGAGTAAAACGAGACAAGAAACATGCCGCTGTAATCGTACCACCATCACGCCCACCAGCATTGACAATATCGGCACAGGTTGATTTAATCTGATCTTGGAAATCATTATCCATTGGTAAAGCCCAAGCTTTATCATCCGCTTTATTAGATGCATGCACTAATTGTGATACTAACTTTTCATCATTTCCCATCACGCCCGTATAATGATGTCCTAAAGCCACAATACATGCACCAGTTAGCGTTGCAATATCAATCACCGCTTTTGGATTAAAACGCTCAACATAAGTTAGTGTATCACATAAAACTAAACGACCTTCCGCATCTGTATTAATCACTTCAACCGTTGTACCTGACATTGTCGTTAAAATATCGCCAGGACGATAAGCATTACCATCGGGCATATTTTCACATCCAGCCATAACACCAACCACATTAATTGGTAAATTTAATTCTGCTACAGCTTGCATTACGCCATAAACGGTAGCTGCGCCACACATATCGTATTTCATTTCATCCATACTTGCTGCTGGTTTAATTGACAAACCACCAGAATCAAACGTTAATCCCTTACCGACTAAAACAATAGGTTGCGCTTTTTTGTCTTTTGCACCGTTGTATTCGATAACTGTCATTATCGATTCATTCTGTGAACCTCGACCTACAGCTAAATAAGCATTCATATTTAATTTAGCGAGCTCTTTTTCACCTAAGCACGTCGTTTTTAATGATTCATAAGTTTTGTCTAGCAATTTACCCTGTTCTGCTAAATATTGTGCATTACAGATATTTGAAGGCATATTAGCCAGCGTTTTTGTAGCCAAGATAGCATCAGCAATAATTTTACCCTGTTGTAAATTGCAACTAATCGATTGCGTTTGTTCTTTATCACCATAAATCAAATTAACTTTAGCAAGATTCAGTTTGGGTGCTTTTTCCGTTTTGAATAGATCAAAGTGATACGTTATATCATTCACAATTTGCGGTAATTGTTTTGCAATGATTGAACTATAGGCTGTATTGACGGTTAGTAAATCCCAAGTGATGCTCTTAATATTTTTAGCAACTAACTCTTTCACCACATTTTGAATCACTTTTTTGGCTTTTGAAAAATCAAATTCTTTACATTTGCCACAGCCAACCAATAATAACTTTTGAGTAAAACCAGCTATACAAGGGTACAACAGAGTGGTTTTTCCTAATTCACTACTGATATCACCACTTTTAATAAGTTGGCTAATCATGCCATGAGTCAATTCATCGATTTCATTAACAATGTCTGATTGTTTCTTACCTGAATCTATTGTAATAACTAAACATTCTGTTTTTTGATTCGTTAAAGTATGACTGTTTTTGATTAAGAATTCCATAATGTTTCTCGTGTAAAAGATAATGCGAATAGTAATATTTTATCGATTCATCATGGGATAGCAACAAAAAGATAACTAATTACTCTTATTTCAGTTTATAATAATTAGATCTGAAAAAACGTTTAATTTTGTATAGGTAAAATGTGATAATTCGTCGATATTTAGTTAAAGAGACATTGAAAACACAAGGTGCTATTTTGTTTATCTTGCTCCTTATTTTCTTTTCTCAAAAATTAATTAAAATTTTATCGAGCGCGATCGAAGGAAATATTCCTCGTGACTTAATCATGCCCTTGTTAGTCTTGGGTATTTCTAATATGGCTGATTTGATTTTACCTTTAAGTCTTTTTTTAGGGGTGCTTATTACATTTGGCCGCTTATATTCAGACAGTGAAATGGTTGCTATGCATGCCTGCGGCGTGAAAAAAAATGTCACTTATCAAGTCGTTTTTTTACTATGTATCTTCACCTGCTCGTTAACAATGCTAAATACTTTATGGTTCGGGCCTTGGTCAAATATCAAGCAAAGTCAATTAATTGAAAATGCAAAATTAAATCCAAGTTTAGCGGGATTATTATCCGGACAATTTCAACAAACTCCTGACGGAAATTCGGTCATCTATATTGGTAATGTCAATAATAACAATTTAGAAAATGTTTTTATCGCTAAAGTAAAAACTAAAGATAACGAAAGACCCTCGATCATAATTGCGAATAAAGGCAAAACCGGCCATGACAAAGAAGGCAATCAAATTATTACGTTAGAAAGCGCCAATCGTTACGAAGGAAACATACAATTACAAGATTTTCGTATATCAAATTTTCATAATTATTTGGGAATTATCAAACCTAAAGAATTAGATATGAATAGTGATGATGAAAAAATTGATGTACAACAGCTCGGATTAACTGAATTGCAAACGCTGAAAACGCCCAAAACCAAAGCTGAGTTTTATTGGCGGTTAACACTGATTGTTTCTGTTCCATTAATGGCTTTTTTAGTTATTCCACTGAGTGTCACAAATCCAAGGCAAGGTAGGCTTTCGCAAATCTTACCCGCTTTACTGCTCTATTTGGTCTATTTTCTGTTAGCCAGTTCAATAAAAGCAAATGCTGGAAAAGGTCGTATGGATGCTGAATTTTGGTTTTACTTAATCAATATTACCTATTTTATTATTGCATTGATATTAAATTGCTGGGATAGCATCTTCATGCGTAAACTTCGTCTAAAATTCAGTAAATCATAAAGGGGAAAAATGTGTTTTCGATTTTAGATCGCTACATTGGTAGAACAATTTTAAGCTCAATAGGTCTGAGCCTGTTTTTACTTATTAGCTTGTCAGGGATTATTCGTTTTATAGACCAACTCAGAAGAATAAAAGGTGATTATGATGCTTTTTCAGTTGGTATATATACGGCCTTAATGACACCTAAAGATCTGGAAACTTTTTTTCCAATGGCAGCATTGTTAGGCGCCTTAATTGGATTAGGGTTACTGGCATCTCGAAGCGAGCTTATCGTTATGGAAACGTCTGGTTTTAGCCGTTTTAAAATTGCAAAAGCCGTTATGAAAACGGCTATACCATTAGTGATTATTACTATGGCAATCGGTGAATGGGTAGCCCCTGAGTGTGAACAAACTGCCCGTAATATGCGTTCTGTAAAAATATATGGCAATTCGTTATTAGCTGAACAAGGTAGTTTATGGGCAAAAGATGGAAACAATTATATCTATATTGGTCGTGTTAATGACGATAATTCCATTAACGATATTTCAATTTATGCGACAGATAATAATCAATTATTGTCTATAACCCATGCTGATTATGGCATATTTAAAAAAAATGAATGGACATTAACGCAAGTTGAAAAAAATGACTTTAGTGATCCGGTTAAAGTAAATGGGACAAATCTGATGTCCATGAAATGGGAAACTAACATCACGCCGGATAAATTGAACATTGTTGCTTTTGATCCTGATTCGCTTTCTGCTACAGGACTTTATAAATATTCACAATATCTGCACAACTCGGGACAAGATACGAGCTATTATGATTTACTTTTCTGGAAAAAAATCATAAAACCGGTCTCTGTTGCTGTCATGATGTTACTTGCCCTCTCGTTTATATTTGGCCCACTGCGAAGTGTGTCAACGGGTGTTAGGGTCATCATCGGCATTAGTTTTGGGTTTATTTTCTATATAGCCGATAACTTATTTGCTCAAATGAGTATCGTTATTGGTATCTATCCAATCATAGGATCGTTAATAACCAGTTTTGTTTTTTTACTGATAAGTTATGCACTATTTAAAAGAAGAAATTAAACCAACATACCCGTAATGTTTGTTGATTTTATTATTTACCATTTAACGCCTATCATTCAATAAATGAATGATAGGAAATCAAGATTTATGTTTTTCAAAAAGAGATAAATATTCCCCATACCCCTCTTCGACCAGTTTATTAACCGGAATAAAACGTAAAGCAGCAGAATTAATACAATAACGCAATCCACCTAACGCTTTAGGCCCATCATTAAAAACATGCCCAAGGTGAGAATCCCCTTTTACAGATCGGACTTCGGTTCTATGCATACCATAACTGTTATCTGCTTTTTCAAGAATATGATGATCATTAACAGGACGAGAAAAACTTGGCCAACCACATCCAGAATCAAATTTATCGTAAGAAGTAAATAAAGGTTCACCGGATACAATATCGACATATAATCCTTCTTCATGATTATCATTAAACTCATTTTCAAACGGTGGTTCTGTGCCATTTTGTTGCGTCACATGATATTGCATAGCGGTTAATTTAGAAATGGCTTGGTCTTTCGTAAGTTTATTCATAAGTCACCTAATAGCTAATATTGAAGAACTTAATTAGCAAAACAGCCTTTAAAGCTAACTATTTTGCCAACATCGATTGTAAAACTTTATCTTTAAGCCAAAAGTAATGATATAAAGCTCCGAGAATATGTACCAAAATTAATACGGCTAGCAAATATGAACTGATTAAATGAGTGCTATGGAAAAACAGATAAAACTCATTTGGCATATCGATAGCAGGGATGGAAACAAGACCAAAAACATTGAGCGGGCGACTACTCATCAAATACCCAGATAACGGAACAATTAACAGAAAAATATAGATAAAGCCTTGGGTAGATTTTGATAAAATTCGCTGTAATCTTTGATGTTTATCTAAAACATCAGGGATACCATATTGGATCATTACTTTAATACGCCATATTGTTACAATGAAGACTAAAACACCAATTGATTTATGTAACAAATAGATATTCGGCATCCCTCCCAAAAAATGAGATAGAATGATTTTAAACATAATCAGCAAAAACGCTAATATAACTAGCACTGCTGATAGCCAATGTATTAATTTTTGTTGACTTCGATACTGAGGGTAATCTTGCATAACTTACTCACTTTTAGGTTTAGATTTATCTTGCCAATGCTGTGACAAAAATGACGAACGCCCGGACAATTGATAATAACGATTGTAATGTTGTGACTGTTTTTTATAAAAGTCTTGATGATACTCTTCAGCTGGATAAAAAGCGACAGCGGGTTCAATAGCGACTTGAATCGGGTGAGTAAAACGACCACTTGCCTCTAACTCTTTTTTCGATTCTAGTGCTAAATTATGTTGGAATTGATTATGATAAAAAATAACCGGACGGTAAGAATCTCCTCGATCAGCAAACTGACCATGTTGATCCGTAGGATCAATTTGTTGCCAAAAAATATCTAATAACTTTTTATAACTAATTTTCTTGGGATCAAACGTAATTTGAACGGCTTCAGTATGTCCGGTATCTCCTTTACATACTTGTTCATAGGTAGGGTTTGCTATATGGCCACCCGTATAACCCGACACCACACTAATAACACCTTCGTATTGATCGAACGGTTTGACCATACACCAAAAACAACCGCCGGCGAATGTTGCTTGCTCATATTGTTGCATAATAATCTCCAATAAAAATGATTTTAAAAGACACCCCTTGAAAAAGCTTAAAAAATCACCATTTCACAAGCTAACCATCTCAGTTTTAGGAGGATCGAATATGGCTAGTGGTTGGGCATCTGACGATGCCGTTAATCAACAAATTGAAAGCACCATTGCTGATGCTATCGAAAATGCTAGACGCCAACTTAAACAAGGTGCTCAAAGTGCTGATTTCTGCATTGAATGCGGTGATCCTATTCCAAAAGCACGAAAGCTTGCATTACCTGGCGTACAATATTGTTTAAACTGCCAACAAGAACTGGATAAACAGTCTGCTAAAGCGGCGATTTTATATAATCGTCGAGGCAGCAAAGACAGTCAACTACGTTAATATTTTGTTTATTGCCTAATTATAAAATTCATTGTGATGTTGAAAACTGAAAATCCGCAACTATTTCGATTTAATAAAATCGTTATCTTATAAAAGATAACACGTTTTACGCTTATTAACACCTTTAAGTTAATCACTTTTTTTAGATCAGCTTACATATAAAGATAAGGATTAAATCATGATTAGAGCGTTACTGATTTCATCATGCAGCTTTCATAAGTAGAAAAACAAGCAACGCTCCTTTTTTTATACTATTCATAACCAAAACACATAGATAGCGAATGTATTTTAGCAATGGTCGTCTACTTTTTTTTATCTGGATGAGGATCTTTTACTGAATCGCCCTGTCCTGAAACAATATACCAACCATTTTTGATATGTGGTTTTTTGTTATGATCCGGACATGGTGGCAAGGATTTTTTACTTTGATTGGAAAAAGTATAACCGCAATCAGCACACTTATAAGTGCCAGCTGAAACATCACTACCGTATGAAGCAAATTTTTGTACCATTATTAGCTCCTCGTATGTTGTAGGTTAGTGATAAGCACATTACTTATCACTATTATATATAAACGTCTATCAGTAAAAAATCAAGTTTAGATTTGATTAATTTACAATCCAACTGACAATAATTTTCTCATTAATTTTTCAAAAATCAGATATAATAAAACCTGCATTTCAAGAAAAAACACGTTTTTAACAAAAATTCTTCATAAATTAGAACTCACTAAATTTAATCTCGACCATTTTAAATTTAATTTTTTATTTCTCTAAAAAGGCATGGATCAATGCCACTTAAAATAACTTTTTAATTTGGAGGTTGGAAATGTATTTACTACAAATGGCACCGAAATTTTTACTTGCACTCATCATTTTACTTATTTACGTGAAACTATCGGGTAAAAGTCAAATTGCCCCGATGTCTCAGTTAGATCAGGTTGGTAGTATGGTAATCGGTGCGTTAGTCGGGGGAGCTTTACTCAGTCCAACCGTTTCAGCTTGGGAAGCCGCTGGTCTTGTCGCAATTTGGGCAGCGTTATTAATTTTAATTCGCTTTATTAAATCAAAAAATTCTCGATTAAGAGATGCGATTGACGGTGAAGCAATTCAGTTAGTTAAAAACGGAAAATTATTAACAGATAATTTTGCCAAGGCAAACTTGCCTGTACGTGATTTTGAAACTTTAGTGAACATACAAGGAATATCCTCATTTAGTCAATTAAAACAAGTTTGGTATGAATTAAATGGTTCGCTAACCATTATTAAGAAAGGTGAAAAAGATATTGCTGAACTGATCATCGAAAATGGCTGTATTAGTCAAGATAATCTTGAACAACTCAAAAAAGATGAAGATTGGCTCATGCAGGAAATCCATAAACAAGGATATGAAAAAGTCGAAGACATTTTTTGTGCAGAATGGTTTGATAATAAACTCATCATCTACCCATATGATAAAACTGAAGATAAGTCAGCTTAAAACCCACTTAAAAAAATAACCACCTAATTAAATTAACTTTAGCTAATTAAACTTGTTAGTTAAAGTTATTTAATTGCACATTAGGGTCCATAATATCTTCTATCGTATACTTTTCAAGCTCTTTCAAAAATGCTTCTTTAGCATCCGACAGATAGTATTTTAAACGACAAGCAGGACTGATATGACAAAATGATAAACTGCAATTAAGAAGATTTAGCGGTTCTATTTGTCTAACCACAGTACCAATATTAATCAGTTTTTTTTCTATTTTTAATTTAATGCCACCATTTTTTCCTTGCTTGGTCTCGACATAACCTAATTTACTTAAATTATAAACGACTTTAACCAAATGATTTTTAGAAATTTTAAAATAATGACTAATATCTGCGATACTGACTAGCTGATCACCATCTACCGTGGATAAATAAAGAAGCACACGTATACTGTAATCGGTAAAACTTGATAATTGCACTGATTTTTCCTATCTACTTAAAAAACTTATCATCTCACATTATAGGCAATATCAATGATTAAATTAACCCTCTTTTTATGACTAATTGAATTTTTATTACCAAGTTAAAAAACTAAATTATCATGGTGTTATCCTCATCAACAACATGAGGATAACAATCAGTTTAAGTTTTGTTATGCTGCACAATAATTTAGTATTTGATTTAGATCTTTACTGGCTTGAGAAGTCATACGAAGATCAAATTTATCTTGTAAAATATTCAATATATTATCGGTTAAAAATTCAGGCATTGAAGGCCCTGCATAAATTCCTTTGATACCTAGCGACAATAATGTCAATAATATAACTATAGCTTTCTGTTCAAACCATGATAAAACCAAAGTCAATGGTAATTCATTCACGCAACATCCAAAAGCTTCAACCAACGCCAATGCTAATTGCACTGCGGAATAAGCATCATTACATTGCCCAATATCAATTAATCGAGGAATGCCGTTAATATTGCCGAAATTTTGCATATTAAACCGATATTTACCACAACCTAAAGTTAAAATAACACTATCTTTAGGGACTTGATTTGCCATTTCGGTATAATAATGCCGTTCACTTTTACTGCCGTCACATCCACCAATTAAAAAGAAATGCTTAATATTACCTGCTTTAACTTGTTCGACAACCGTTGGTGCTACATTTAATAAAGTATTACGGGCAAAGCCGACAGTAATAAAATGCTCTAATTCCGTGTAATCAAATCCGGGTTGGTTCAATGCACACTCAATAACGGGACTAAAATCATCTGTTTCAATATGAGTGACACCTGGCCAGCCAACCATACTTCGGGTAAAGATGCGCTCTGCATAGCCTTTAGTAAAAGGATTAATAATACAGTTAGACGTCATAACGATAGCACCAGGAAAATTAGCAAATTCGGTCTGTTGATTTTGCCAAGCTGTACCGTAGTTTCCAACTAAATGTGAATATTTTTTTAACTCAGGATAAGCATGAGCCGGTAACATTTCGCCGTGTGTATACACATTAATGCCTTTATCTTGAGTCTGTTCTAATATCAAACGCAAATCATGAAAATCGTGACCAGAGACAAGAATACATTTACCTGTAACAGGTCTAGTATTGACTTTAGTTGGGATAGGATCGCCAAAAGTATTGGTAGCGCCGGCATCAAGCATTCCCATTACTTTATAATTCAATCGTCCTATTTGCATGGATAATTGAAATAATTTATTAATGTCAGAAGGATTATCGCCAAGAAAACTCATCATTTCATGATATTCGGTGTAAATATCTTGATTAAATTGCCCCAAAACAGCAGCGTGTTCCATATAAGCAGCTGCCCCTTTCAATCCATATAGTGCTAATAAGCGCAGTCCAATGACATCCTTTCCGACTTTATCTTGATCGTGCTTTAACATCACTAAAGAAGAAAAATCCAATAATTCTTGCTTAGTTTTAGGAAAATTTAATTGGGCTACATAGGTTAACGCAGGTAAATGTTCATTAAATTGTAGTACAGCAACTTTGGCTAGCTGTTCTAATTTTTGAGAATAGATATCGGCTTCTGCAAGATACGCCAACATTCTGTCTGCATCAAAATTCACATTAGTTAACGTTGAGAAAAATGTTTGTGCACACCATCTATCGATTTGTCTGTCCACAATGTCATGTCTACGACAAATGGCCGCCCAAAATGAAACCTTTTGCAAACTGGCGACTAAAACATCTTGAAGATCAGAAACTTCTGCTGTTTTACCACACATTCCTTTAGAATAACTACACCCTTTTTCATTTGATTTTATTATTGTTTGCTCACACTGAATACAAAACATTATTACTCCTGTTTTCTTTCCTCTTACTAAAACAGGTATATAAAATACATGTTTAAAATAAAAAAGAAAAGTGAATTTACCAATTTAATTTTTTTAATAAACATGAAAAATTTGAACTTATATTGAAACTAAGAGTCAGAATTCATATTGTATGCCATTTAAAAGATAGACAATTTGATAATTACAATTAAGGAATACTAGAAACGCTTCGCTCATCCTAAGCCTAGTTAGGATATTGTCTGATGATTTCGATAAAAATCGGTTTTCAAGCCAGATCGAAAATTTGCTTTTCCATTCATTTCTTAAATAAAAAATTAAAATTATTTACTTATTTTAACTTAATTCAATAGGTTACATGTAAGAAATATCAAATATTAATCGCCAAAATAAATTTGATTAAGTGATTAAAATCAGAAATAATGCTAAACCGATTACTTTAATCATGCATAATTATTGATTAAATATTAATTGATATTCATGTCATTATAAAAAAGGTGAACTACAATATACTTAGACGGGTAAGCAGTTTGTTATAAATACAAACCATAAAAGATGACATCAAATGTTAATGGAGTAAATATCCTTGGTTGTTCCTCAAGTTGACCGAACCCAGTCAAATGACAAGTAATTGTTGTTATTTAAGCATCAATTTAATGCCATTAAAATCAAAAAAATAATCTCAAAAATAAAATCTTAACCTAGTATGCGTTAATCTATTAAGGAATAGAGGTTAAAATCTTAAAATTAATAAAGTTTTAACAGGAAAGAAATATGTTTACTGATTCAAACACTAAACAAATAAGTTTTTGTTTTCATACTCAGAAAAAAAAATTTATAAAATGGAAAAAATTAGCCAAAAAAGCCAATATGACGTTATCAGACTGGATTGTAAAAAAACTTAATTCAGACATCGATATTGTGTTACGGGACATTGTTCTTCCTAATGATATCGAAAAAGATGACAGATGGCTGATAAAATTAACCATACCCTCAGTGATAAAAGGTTATTGGGTCTATTGTTCAAGAGAAAGGAAAATGAAATTAGTTAAATGGATCACCAATAAATTAGATTCCTAATAAGGAATTAATCAAGACCAACGTTTATAGAATAACTCTATAACGCAACGATAAGGTTATAGAGAAACAGACTAAAATAAAACAGAAATATGATAAACATTGAGCGGTTAATCAATTTTTTTTAAATTTCTATTGACGTAGAAATTAAGATGGGTAAAATGCACTGCATTCGAAACGCATTTATCTTTAACGAATCGTTTTGAGCCCGGGTGGTGAAATCGGTAGACACAAGGGATTTAAAATCCCTCGGCCTTTTTGGCCGTGCGAGTTCAAGTCTCGCCCCGGGCACCACATCTATCTCTCTTTATCCTTCTTTCATCGACTTATTTTATCACTGTCTTAACGGCACCTTTGTAAGCATGTTATTCCTAACTTATATCAACATTTTACTAAAAAACTTTATCAATCATTTAATTAAAGATGTTTTTAGTTGGCAAATAATATTCAATTTTTTAGATAAATCAGGTTCACTGGCAGATCAAAAATAATATAATCATCCATACTGTTTAAAGGATCAGTAGCTAACGGCGAAGTTTGCTCAAAAAATAGCGCTATAATTAAACTTTTTAGTAACAAGATTAGTTTGGTAAGGAAATGTTATTGGAGTAACTTTTATCTATGATATTAACAACTCTAAAATGAATTATTGCTTAGAACGCAGACCCAAAATTTTTGGGTCTAAAAATTAAACACTAAAAGACGAACCACAACCACAAGTAGTTGTTGCATTAGGATTATCAACCACAAAACGTGAGCCTTGTAATCCTTCTACATAATCAATGGTACCGCCAACTAAGTATTGTAAACTCATAGGATCGATAACCAACGATACCCCATTTTTCTCTATGGCTAAATCATCTTCGTTTACTTTCTCGTCAAAAGTAAACCCATACTGAAATCCACTACATCCTCCACCTGTAATATAAACCCTTAATTTAAGATTTGGGTTTTCTTCTTCGGTGACTAACGCTTTTACTTTATTCGCTGCAGCATCAGTAAAATTAATTGGTAAAGCATTGCCCATTTTATTCTCCTACTGTCTTGATCTGCTTATTATATACTGTGTAAAAAAGAAATTACAAAATGAAAAACTCTATTATTTAAATTTTTGTTTAGTTGCTTGAAATAATTTTGAAACTATGAATAAATACCACCATATTTCTTCAATGAGAATACAACATATGTTTACAAAATCATTAAAATCCGAAATATTCTTTCATCAAGCTTTATCCGTTTTACCTGGTGGCGTAAATTCACCAGTACGGGCTTTTAATGGCGTGGGTGGAATACCCTTATTTATTGAACGTGCCAACGGTGCTTATATTTATGATGTTGATGAAAAAGCCTATATCGATTATGTAGGCTCATGGGGTCCAATGATTCTTGGACATAATGATCCAGACGTAGCTAACGCAGTCATTCACGCTGTGCGTAATGGACTCAGTTTTGGTGCTCCGACCGAAATTGAAACTAAAGTCGCCAATTTAGTGACTGAACTTATGCCATCGATAGAGATGCTACGCATGGTCAACTCAGGTACTGAAGCAACCATGAGTGCAATACGCGTGGCACGGGGTTTTACCGGGCGTGATAAAATCATTAAATTTGAAGGATGCTATCATGGTCATGCTGATTATCTATTGGTAAAAGCAGGATCAGGAGCCCTTACTTTTGGACATCCGACGTCACCCGGCGTACCTAATGATTTTGTTAAGCATACTTTAGTATGTGATTATAACAATCTTGAATCAGTTAAAAAACAGTTTGAACAATATCCAAATGAAATTGCCGCGATTATTATTGAACCCGTTGCCGGCAACATGAATTGCATCCCTGCTAAAAAATCGTTTTTACAAGGATTAAGAGCGCTTTGTGATGAATATGGGGCATTGTTAATTATTGATGAAGTGATGACAGGATTTAGGGTAGCACTAGGTGGAGCGCAAGATTATTATGACATTGTCCCCGATTTGACTTGTTTAGGTAAAATCATTGGAGGGGGAATGCCTGTGGGCGCATTTGGTGGTCGTGCAGATATCATGCAACAATTAGCGCCAACCGGACCAATTTATCAAGCTGGTACGCTTTCGGGAAATCCTGTTGCCATGGCAGCCGGATATGCAACCTTAACCAAATTGATGGACGTGGGTATTTATCAAGAATTAGAGGAGAAAACTAAAACGCTAACAAACGGACTTTTATCCGCTGCCAGACAGCATAAAGTTCCTTTTGCGGTCAATCAAGCGGGTGCGATGTTCGGATTTTTCTTTACAAATGCTTCCGAAGTAAGCAGTTATCAAGATGTAATGAATTGTGATATTGAATTATTCAAAAAATTCTATCATCATATGCTCACTGAAGGTGTTTACTTTGCACCGTCAGCTTTTGAAGCAGGTTTCATGTCACTTATGCACACAGATAAAGAAATCAATCATACTATTGATGCAGCAAGTCGTTTTTTTAGTAAGATAAGTTAAATTGATGACACAAAGTTTTTGATACCATTAGCGATTAAAATATTAAACTATTAACATAGGTAATTAATTTATGGTTAATCCACTTAAAGAAGGTGAAAAAGCACCTCAATTTTCGTTGCCTGACCAAGATGGAGAGCTAATAAGCTCTAAAGACTTTAAAGGTCAACGTATGTTGATCTATTTCTATCCCAAAGCCATGACACCTGGCTGTACAGTTCAAGCTTGTAATTTACGGGATTGTGCTGATGACCTCAAAAAATACAATGTGGTAATCATTGGCATTAGTACAGATAAGCCAGAAAAGCTATCAAGATTTTCAGAAAAAGAATTATTAAACTTTACGTTGCTTTCTGATGAAAATCATGAATTATGTGAAGCTTTTGGCACATGGGGTGAAAAAGAGTTTATGGGAAAAACCTATGACGGCATTCACCGTATTAGTTTCTTAATTGGGACTGATGGAAAAATCGAAAAAGTCTTTGATGATTTCAAAACCAGCAATCACCATGAAGTGGTTTTAGATTACCTCAAAAACCACTCAAAATAGACATCTTAAAAGCAGATTAACCTAATCTGCTTTTACTTTATCAAAACTATTAATCTCATCCGGATTTGGCCAAGCATTAATAATTGCTTTGACTAAAGTGGCAAGTGGGATAGCAAAAAATATTCCCCAAAATCCCCATAATCCACCAAATACAATCACCGCTAAAATAATTACTAATGGATGAAGATTCAATTTCTCGGAAAAAAGACAAGGAACTAACAAATTACCGTCTAAAGCCTGAATAAGCACATAAAAGAAAATCAAATACCCAAATTCTGGACTGATGCCCCATTGGAATAGAGCAATAAGAATAACCGGAATACTTGAAATAATAATCCCAATATAAGGAATCAACACCGAAAGCCCAACAATTACCGCCAATAATAATCCATAATCTAAACCAAAAAACCAAAATGGAATATACACGCTAATACCTAGAATAAGAATATGCAAAACATTGCCTACAATATAGTTAGCAATTTGCGTATCCATTTCAGCGGCGACTTTATTTAACACTCCTCGATTTTTAGGCAGAATACGAGAACAATATCCCCATATTTTTGCTTTATCTTTCAAAAAGAAAAACATCATAATAGGGACTAGCACGGCATTAATTGCAACTGAAACAAGACCAAACAGGGAAACAATAGAGAATTGTAATAACGAATTTCCGGTTTGCACGACTCTGCTAGTAATGCTTTGAATAATAGAATCAAATAATCCAACATCAATCAGTTCGGGGTAGTGTTCCGGCAGTGATGTCAAAAACTTATTAGCAAAATTGAGCATGTTTGGAATATTGGTTATCAAACTAATACTTTGTTGCCAAACTAAAGGTACCAGAATCATAAAACATGCTAAAACAACAAGAAGAAAAATGAGTAATACAATGATAACCGCAAAAGTGCGTGGAATGCCCTTTCGATACAAAAAATTGACTGGGGTATCAAGCAAATAGGAAAGCACGATTGCAATGAAAACGGGTAAAAGAATTTTATTAAAGAAATAAATAATTAAAAACAGGAAGACTAAAACCACTATCAACGATACCACATGCGGATCACTGAATCGTCTTTTATACCATTCCACAAACAATTTAAACATTGCAAACACTCCTATTTTGCTGTTTATATTAGATTAAGTTTCAATACGATAAATTATAAGCCCAATGCATTTATCGTTTAAATCCACCTAAAATACCACGAGTAATGCGTCGACCGATTTCATTGGCTACTTGTCGCGTTGCGCTTCGAGCAACTTTTTGCGCAAAGCCATCTTGTTGACCACCTCTTGGGCCTTTATGACCAAAAAACAGAGAACTTAGCATATCTAACCAACCACCACTACTGGATTTTTCAGATGGTTCTGTTGAATTATCATCATCAGCTGATTGAACGTTAGCTGAATTATCCAATGAAAAACCTGCTTTTATTTTCTCATAAGCGGATTGCCGATCGACAGTTTTAGCATATTTATCATAAAATAGCGATTGTTTAATAATCTCAGGAATTTTTTCAGGTGTAATTGGACCAATTTTAGAATTTGGTGCAATAACAAAACCACGCTCGACCATATTAGGACGCCCTTTCTCATCTAAAAAAGAAATTAAGGCTTCGCCGACAGCTAATTCCATAATCACTTTTTCGGTATCTAAATTGGGATTAGCTCGCATAGTTTGAGCCGCGGCTTTTACTGCTTTTTGATCTTTAGGCGTAAATGCCCTAAGCGCATGTTGGACACGATTGCCAAGCTGACCAAGAACGGTATCGGGGATATCGGTAGGATTTTGAGTAACAAAATAGATACCAACGCCTTTAGAGCGAATCAGTCTGACTACCTGCTCAATTTTCTGTAATAAAGCGGGGGTAATATCATTAAATAGTAAATGCGCTTCATCAAAAAAGAAGACTAATTTAGGTTTATCAGGATCACCAACTTCAGGCATATGTTCAAACAGTTCTGACAGCAACCACAACAAAAAAACAGAATACAATTTAGGTGAGTTATATAATTTATCCGCTGCTAAAATATTAATCATACCGTGACCGTTGGCATCGGTTTTCATTAAATCTTGAATATCAAGCATAGGTTCACCTAAAAAATATTCTGCCCCTTCTTGATCAAGCGATAATAAACTGCGTTGTATGGCACCAATCGATGATAAAGAAATATTGCCGTATTCAGACGTAAATTTTTTTGCATTATCACCAATTAACTGCACTAAGGCTCGTAAATCTTTAAAATCCAGTAATAAAAGATTATTGTCATCGGCAATTTTAAATACCAGTTGTAATACATCTGATTGAATATCATTAAGATTTAATAATCGTGCTAATAAAATTGGACCAATATCCGAAACGGTACTTCGCACCGGAATCCCTTTTTCTGCAAACACATCCCACAATTCAATGGGCGAGGCTTCAGGTTGCCAATCAGTTACCTCAATGCTTGTTAGGCGTGCTTTAAGTTTATCTGTTAAAATCCCTTTCTCACCCAAACCGGTCAAATCCCCTTTAACATCAGCCAAAAATACCGGTACACCTATATGAGAAAAACTCTCTGCCATTTTTTGAAGCGTCACTGTTTTACCGGTACCTGTTGCACCAGAAATGAGACCATGACGATTGGCTAATGCGCTGATAATAGATAAATCCTTGCCATTGCTTTTGGCTATAACGATAGATTCACTCATACATTAAATCCTCATTAAATTGCTATTAAAACAATCAGTAATATTGTAAGCTAAGAATGCAATATCGACGATTTAACCATTCATTAGCCAACATAAGGAGCCACTATGTTTCCAGAATATCGAGAATTAATTTCAAAATTAAAAAATACAGATTTACGATTTCAAAAATTATTTGATCAACATAATGCTTTGGATCAAAAAATTAAAAATATTGAGTCAGGTATCGAAATCGACACATCCGAAACTATCGAAAACTTGAAAAAACAGAAACTTAAACTTAAAGATGAAATACACACAATCTTAAAAAATCAGGCATAAATACGGGATAAAAACATCAATAGCGTATTAGTCAATCTTTATTCAAAAAATTAGTGTTGTGAAAACAATGTTGATGTAGGTGCTTTTATCAAAAGCAATAAATATAAATAAACCCCAAACAAGGGGTTTATGATGATAACAGATAAAACAAAAACTAAAAAATTTAATAATAAAGCGAATTTTTACTTGTTTAATTGTTCTTTTGTCGTTCTTTTTTTACGATTTTTAATCAATACAATAATTTTTTTATGTGGAGTTTTCATATTTTAATTTCCTCTTTTTGTTATAGTTATCACACCACGAAAATGTATGGAATTTTTAAAGAGTGACTAGCAATATCCTTATCAGGTATTTTGTATAAAATACTCGCCATCTCCAATAATGGTAGTTACTTTAGCATAAATTAACGGTATTACCAATTATTTTGGTTATTTAGTAAGCGACTTCCATATCGCCTACTTGCGCTACCAACAAATTTAGAACCATTGCCCAAAACGTTTTATATAAATTCGTTTCATTAACTGCGCAACAATACAATAAGATAGTAGTGTGGCAATTAACCATGGGAAATATGACCAAGGTAAAGGAGCAAGACCAATCAAACTTCCTATTGGAGAAAATGGGATATAAATACCTACGATCATTATCAATAATGTCATCACAATGACCGGAAACGCTGCTGTACTTTGAACAAATGGAATTTTTTGTGTTCTTAACATATGCACAACTAAAGTTTGTGAAAGTAACCCTTCAATAAACCAACCAGAATGGAATAATGATTGTACTTCGACACTATTTGCACTGAACACAAACCACATTAACGCATAGGTAGTAATATCAAAAATAGAAGATGTTGGTCCAATCCAAATCATAAATCGTTTGATATTTTGCGCATCCCATTTACGAGACTTTTGTAAAAACTCATCATCCATTTTATCCCAAGGTAATGATAATTGTGAAATATCATACAATAAATTTTGGATCAACAAATGAATTGCTAGCATAGGTAAAAAAGGTAAAAATGCACTGGCAACTAACACCGAAAAAATATTACCAAAGTTTGAACTGGCTGTCATATTCAAATACTTCATAATATTACCGAATGTTTCTCGACCGCAAATTACCCCTTCTTCTAACACCATTAAACTCTTTTCAAGCAAAATGATATCCGCTGATTCTTTCGCAATGTCGGTTGCAGTATCCACCGATATACCAACATCGGCGTCACGTAATGCAGGCGCATCATTGATACCATCGCCTAAAAAGCCCACTGTATGACCATTTTCTTGTAATAAACGGATGATTCGTGATTTTTGTAAAGGTGTTAATTTAGCAAAAATAGTACGTTGCTCAATTTGTTCTTTGAGTTCATCATCATCCATTTTTTCAATTTCGGTACCCAGTAAGGGAGTTCCTGGCTCTAGACCCACTTCACGGCACACTTTTATGGTAATAATTTCATTATCACCAGTTAAAACTTTTACCCCTACACCATGTTCATTTAATGCAGAAATGGCTTCGTATGCGCTCTCTTTTGGCGGATCTAAAAACGTTAAGAACCCTCGAATTGCAAGGTCAGTCTCATCTTGGACACTGTATTGCGTTTTTGTTTGTGAAGCAGAAATATTTTTTAATCCCACCGCTAAAACTCGGAATCCTTCTTTATTGTAGTTATGAGCAAGTTCGATTAACTCTTGTTTGCGTTTTTCATCTAATGGCAAATATTCACCGTCTTGATAAACATAACGAGAAATAGACAGCATCTCTTCAACGGCACCTTTGCAAATCATCAAATGATCATCATTACCATTTTGCACCACAACCGATAAACGACGACGAACAAAATCAAATGGCAATTCATCAATCTTTTTATAAAGTCCAACCCCGACTTTTTTAACACTGGTTTTCTCTTCAGTGAAACGGATAATGGCTTTGTCCATTAGGTTTTTCATACCACTTTGATAATAGCTGTTTAACCAAGCGAGTTCTAATACAGCTGGGTCAATTTGACCATGACTATCAAGATGATGTTCAAGGATAATTTTATCTTGTGTCAATGTACCCGTTTTGTCGGTACATAAAATATCCATTGCACCAAAATTTTGAATCGCATTAAGACGTTTCACAACAACCTTACGCTTTGCCATTCCAACCGCACCTTTAGCCAGGTTAGCACTGACAATCATCGGCAACATTTCAGGGGTTAATCCAACCGCTACCGCCAAAGCAAACAAAGCCGCATCGCCCCAATCCCCTTTTGAAATACCATTTATCACAAAAACAATTGGCACCATAATAAGCATAAAACGGATCAGTAACCAACTAACACTATTCACACCTCGATCGAATGACGTTTCAGCACGGGAACCAACAATGGATTTAGCTAATGATCCAAAATGCGTGTCTGCACCTGTGGCAACCACAATTGCCTTAGCCGTTCCACTTACCACATTCGTCCCCATAAAACAGACGTTATTCACATCAAGAACATTATCTTTATCAATATCCGATGCATTAATTTCATCGGTTGTCTTTTGTGAAACGGCGCCTAAAGTGTCATATTTTTCAACAGGTATAGACTCACCTGTCAGTACCGCTTGGCTGACAAAAAGATCCCGTGATTCAATTAAGCGGATATCCGCAGGAATCATATCCCCTGCCGATAAAAAGACAATATCGCCAGGCACAATCTCGCTTAACGGAATTTCAAAATGTTCAGGATTCATATCCTTATGCGGACGTCTTAATACCGTTGCCGTTGTTCGAATCATCGATTTGAGCGCTTCAGCGGCTTTATTAGATCGAAACTCTTGCCAAAAACGCAATAAACCACTTAATGAAACCATGGTTAAAATGATAATAATACTGGTTAGATCGGTTTCTTCCCCCTTTTGTAAAGGTAACCAGAAATCCGTGACAAAACTAACCACCGCTAAAATAAGTAACACAAAAATAAATGGATTATTAAACGCCATTAATAGTTGCATAAATACTGAAGGGACTTTTTCTCGGGCTACTTCGTTTTTGCCATACTCTTCTAATCTTGATTTTGCATTTTCTTGCGTTAAACCGGACAAGCTCGATTGAAATTTAGATAAAATGCTATCTAAGCTATGTTGAGCTTCATGAATTGCTTTAATATCTGAGCTTGTTTGTGAATGAATTTTTGTAGTGTTTTTGGTCATCTTATGTACCTATATTCATAATTTTTTAGACAAAAATATGCCTACTCACTGTTAAAAAATAACAATAAGCAAAGTAACTAATTGAATAGCTAAGACTTTAATGCAACAGCATGACCGCACTCAAAGCGATGGCTGAGCAAAAAATAATTTAGCGAGATAATTTAATTAAGAATTAGATACAACTCGGTGGTTCTAAATGTTTTTCTGAAAAAAGTAATGAACACAACATTAAGATGTGCGCACCATGATGTTTTGAATTTGTGTGATAGCGTGTAAAAAATTGCATATCGTTCACCGTTACCGTTCGATCAATTTCGGCGCGTGAACTGAAAAAATGATTATTTAGACAGGTTCATTAACCGATAATGATTTGTGTTTGAATACATCTCCCCATATATGGGGTGACCCGATTGAGCGTCCATAGTTCTCCTATAAAATTGAACTCAACACTTTGTATTTCAACTTTTCTTAACCCTCATTTTTAACCACCTAATAGTTAAAAAAGTAAGAAAAGCTCAAAGGCGGGCAATTTATACGCCTTTAGCTAAAATAAGTCAACCAATAATCCTTTAAAAACGTCATAACAGCTTAAAAACAGCACTTATCGCCCCAATAAATGCTTTTTTGTATATAAATAATACACACAAAACTTAATATCATTTACAATAATTAATACTGTTCAACGCAAGGAAAACGAAAGTGGAACTCATAACATTACTCGACACTAATTGGTTAAATTTCGTGATCATTTTCGCACTTTCATTTTTATGGTTTTTCAATCGAAAAAGATCACCCAATCAATACCTCGATAATATCATTATATATGCTGATATTTTAGAAAAGACACCTAAGCCAAAATACCAAAAGGATTACTTGAATAATCTTAAAAGTAAACTTCTTTGGGACAAGGTCTGTTTTTATCAAACCGGTGACATGAATAAAGAAAGAATCGCAATTTCGTTAATTAATGCTGACATTAAAAACAACATCAATTTATTACAATTAAATTCACTAACCCAATACTTTTGTATCAGACAAAATAAAATAACAGCAGTCAATCCTTTTTTAGTTAAAGAAGTCATCCTATTATGTGTTGGGTTCATTCTCGCTTTTATTACGGTGATATCGAATCTTGATACCGTTTTTAGATCAAATTCAATGATTAATATAATCATTGCCGCGATAACCATTTTAATTATCTTATTGATTGCAACTCAGTTCGCCATAGCGCCTTTAAAAAGGCTTAATACCTATCGATTGATTTTGAAAGACGACACTTTTTTAAAGCGTGCTAATGACCAACTAGTTCGCATTATTCAAGAAAGTAATAATAGTAATCCTAGTTTTGAAAAATCCATAATGAGTAAAGAAGAATCGCACCAATCATAACCCAATTTCGAAGGCTTTATCTGCTGTGGTAATAAATAAGGCGACAAATCTAAGCTTTACGTCGCCTTAATAGTTATATGGGAACTAAGCACGTATATTTAAACGGGCATTTTTAAGCTGCTCTACAAGTTCAAGCAATGATTGATTTAAATGATTCATGAATTGTTGGTAAGAAAACGCCTTTTTACTGATTTCATCTAATTGTCGTTCCCAATGCGCAGTCATATCGGGGATAGACATAATATCTGGTAACGATAAAATTAACTTACGTCCAACTGGAGTGGCACGAATTGTTTTGCCTTGTCGTGTTAAAAATTGACGTTTAAATAACAGTTCTATTATTCCTGCTCGAGTTGCTTCTGTGCCTAAACCATCGGTTTCCCGCAATATTTTTTTAATCTCTGGATCTTTAACAAATCTTGCAATACCTGTCATTGCGGAAAGTAAAGTTGCATCATTAAAAGGTTTAGGGGGTTGTGTTTCTTTACTGATAAGTTCAGCATCAATACACTGCACTGCCTCACCTTTTTTCACTAATTTAGTTAACAATCCATTACTCTCTGCATCCGCTTCGGATTGATCAGCTTGTAAAGTTTTCGTTCCAAACAACGCTTTCCAGCCTGCTTCAAGCATTTGCGTTGCTCTAGCAATAAATTTTCCACCTTGAATATCAACATCAATTTGTAATTCAGCGTATTTATATACAGGATAAAATTGTGCTAAATATTGGGTTGCAATCACCTGATAAACTAATTTTTCATTATCCGTTAAATTGTCCATTTTAGCCTTGCGCTGTGTTGGAATGATGGCATGGTGCGCTTCAACTTTTTTATCGTTCCAAGCTTTTGTCCGCAAACTAAAATCAGCGTTTTCAATAGCAGGCTGTAAATCCGGGCAATTATTTTCCATTGCTAATTTTACACTGATTATTTGGTTAAGATGCTCTTCGGGTAAAAAACGGCAATCGGATCTCGGGTAGGTGATCAGTTTATGCTTTTCATATAATGACTGGCAAATATCAAGCACATCTTGTGCACTTAATCCATTTTTTTTAGCCATCTCAATTTGAAGAGCGGATAAATTAAATGGCATAGGCGGTGCAACTTCTTTCTTTTTGTTACTGACTTTCTCAATAATACCGGTTTGATCTTTAATTCTTTGACAAACATTTTCGGCTAATGCTTTGACTAAAACTCGTCCTTCTTCATCTTGATAGGGAGCACAAGCTTCGCTAGGTTGCCACTTGGCCTTAAATATTTCATTATGCTGGGTTTGAAGTATAGCAAAAACTTCATAAAACGGTTTGGGAACAAACTTTTCAATATCTAAATCACGCCTTACCACTAAACCAAGAATAGGCGTTTGTACCCGTCCAATGGATAACACTCCTCGATACCCGCCTCGTTGCCCCACCAGCGTACAAAGACGACTCATATTAATACCATACAACCAATCAGCACGGGCTCTTGCAAGCGCTGACGTAGAGAGCGGAATAAAATCTTGATTACTGCGTAATTGTTCAAGCGATTTTTCAACTGCACTGGCATTTAAATCACTAATCAAGCAACGCTTAATTGTTTTGCGTTTATCGGGTGTGAGTTGACAATAAT
The DNA here is from genome assembly GCA_945291235.1 of uncultured Gilliamella sp. Next base: position 19,761 of record CALYQY010000006.1, on the reverse strand, counting down.
TTAAAACTTCATCGACTAATAATTGCCCTTCTCGATCTGGATCGCCTGCATGTACAATCTGATCGGCAGATTTAATCAATTCGACTAAAATATCAAATTGGCTTTTTGTACTCCCTTTTGGCATCAAAATCCATTTTTCTGGAACTATCGGAAGATCATCAATCACCCATTTTTTAAAGCGATCATCATACACTTCTGGGGTGGCTTGTTCTAAAAGATGTCCGATACACCAACTCACAATATCGCCATTAGCGGCTTTGATAAAACCCGTTCCTTTTTGATGTGGTTTAGGCAAAACATCGGCAATAGCCCTTGCTAGACTGGGCTTTTCAGCAATAAACAGACGATAAGTTTGATTAGATTGCATAATTATTAGTCTTAATCATAAATTTGAAACAAAATAAGTTTGATAGGATGATTTAACGCTAAAATTTAAATGATTTAACATCTTCAATAACAATGCCTTGTCAGCATCCCTACAAGGCAGAATGCGACAATAAAAACAAATTAAAATATGTTTGTCTAAACACATCAAACCTTGTTCTTTTCGACTTTTTTGCTTTGTCGTGTACCATTCAATCTTAAAACCAGTGTGATAGGCCAAATACGGTAAGGCTCCATAAATTATCATATTATCCTTTAAAATTTCCAATCCTGCTGAGTCTGTTATTAATGCTCATTAAGGTTGAAAATTGTTACATAAGTCTTAATGCCATTCAAGCGCAATAATTTGCAGATAATCATTCTCAACAATAAACACAAAAATAACCTAATTTTTACAATGCATTAAAAGAACGGGACTAAGCTTAGCCTGCTTAAGTAATCCTAATACCCTAAAGAGGGCAGTTATTATTTATAATCTTATCACAAGACTGAAATCAACTAAGATTGAAAGCACAACACTTATCACTTTGCCAATACCTCGTCAACAATGCATGTTAAAGCTTTTAAAATATCATTTAATTGATTAATTATGTTACAAGATTCAGCTTTATCATTTTTTAGTTGTCGTGATTTTAAAACGGGTTTTTACCACCACTTTTTGAACTTAAGCCAAATGGCAGAAACAATAGAAATAACAATAAGAATCAAGATTAACCCAACAAAAGACCAAGGATGCTCACTAAACGGAATACCGGCAAGATTGACACCAAGTAAACTGGTTATAAACGTGATTGGTGTAAATATAATGGTAAATAGTGACATTAAATAGATTCGTTTATTGGTCGATTCTGCCAAAAAGCTATTAATTTGCTCCATAATCGAGGCAAGACGCAATAAGCAACTATCGATATCTGACACATAGTGGCTTTGTTGATTAGAAATATCATGTAGACGTTGGCGATCGTTATCATCAATCCAAGAAATCCTTTCGGTTGAAATTTTAACGAAAATATCCCGTTGGGGAGATAATAATCGACGAAGAATGATCAACTGTTTACGTACTCGACCAATTTCTTTATGTGAAAGAATTCGCTGATTTAATACTAAGTCTTCAAGTTTAACAATTTTGTTATGTACACTATCAAACGATAAATTGACTTGATCACTAATGAGTTCGGATACTTGAATCAACCAATCAGCAACATCAACAGGCCCTATTCCTTTTTCTAAATTATCTTTTAATTGGAAAATCGCATCGATTTGTTGATGTCGGGTCGAAACAATTAAATTATCGGTAATGTAAAAACGGAAGGTTACAATCGGATCGGGTAATTCATTTGGCGTATAATTGACACCTTTTAATACGACTAAAATACCCGTATCAAAACGAATTTCTTTCGATATTTGGTTGGGTTTAATTAACTCATTTTTCACTAAATCCGGAATCAATTTTGTCTGATTAATCCACTTAATCGTTTCTGATTTAGCAAAATCCAGATGGATCCAACATGGCTTTTGCACCGTCGCTTGGCAATCATTACTTAAAGGATTGGCTTTACCTTTACCATCAAATTGACAACTAAAAACAGGTTTTGCTGATATAAGATCTGAAACAGGAACGGAATTTTCACTATTTTCATTCGTCATTATAAGCCCCATTTGTTAAGTTTTCTTAATTATATACTGAAATTGCTTAAAAATGGAGCGATTGATTAACTTAATTTATCAAAATTAAGGCATTAAATAGAGTTGCGGAACCAAAGCATTACTAGGGTGCGGAATAATACCTAATTCAACCCCATACCAATGATTAATATTTTCAACAGTTAATACTTCAGCAGGTGCACCTTGCTTAACGATTTTTCCCTGACTAAGAAGCAACACTTTATCCGCATACAAGGCAGCCAAATTAAGATCATGTAACACACAACACACTGCCAGTTGCTGTTCTTTGGCGAGTTGTTTTAATAATCGCAATGTATGTTGCTGATGATACAAATCTAATGCTGAAGTGGGTTCATCTAAAAAAAGTAGCTTTTCAGTTGGCTCCTCTTGCCACAATTGGGCTAAAACGCGAGCCAATTGGACACGTTGCTGTTCTCCGCCTGACAAGCTACGGTAATCTCGGTTGGCCAACTTCAAGCAATCAGTTTGTTGCATAGTTTCGTGAATGGCTTGCTCGCAATGAAGTTTACCGTAAGGTGCTCGCCCCATTGCCACCACTTCTTTTACCGTAAAAGGAAACGTCATCTGGCTATGCTGTAACATCACCGTTCTCACTTTAGCTAATTGCTTAGCAGACCATTGTGTCATCGCTTTATCAAAAAGATAAATATCGCCAGATGATGGTGTCTGATAACCCGTTAAAAGCCGTAATAAAGTTGATTTACCTGCACCATTAGGACCAATGATAATGGCAATTTCGCCAGCTTGAATATCTAAAGACACATCATCGATTAAACACCGAGTACCACAATAAAAAGTTAAGTTTTTTGCTGTCAACATCGTCAAATTATACCCGTTATTTGTGCCTTAAAATGAGCCAAAGAAAATAAGGTCCACCAATTAAACTTGTCAATAACCCTACCGGTATTTCAGTCGGTGCAACAACCGTTCTTGCCAGCGTATCGGCAGAGAGTAATAAACAGCCACCTGCCAATGCCGATGCAGGTAATAACACGCTATGATTAGCCCCAATACGTAATCGAATCATATGAGGAACCACCAAACCAACAAAAGCAATAATGCCACTTACTGCAACCGATGTACCGATTAAAATGGCACTAAACACCAACAAATATTGCTTCAAACGAATAACATTAATACCTAAATAGTGCGCATCTTCATCCCCCAATTGCAATATATTGAGCTGATGAGAAAGAACCAAAATGGCTAACAAAGCAGGGATAATTAACGAAGTAGCAACTAACACTAATTCCCACGATCCTTTACCCAAATGCCCCATTGACCAAAGTGATATTTGTCTTAATTGTGCTTCATCACTAATATAACTTAGGCATCCCATTACTGCTCCGATAATGGCATTGATTGCTACACCCAACAACACCATTTTGGCCAAATTACACTCGGCATGAAGACTATAAAGATAGATCAGAAAACAGATGAATAAACTACCCAAAAAAGCAGCCAACATTTTTCCATACAGCATCATAATTGGTGGAAAGATAGTCGGAAATAAAACTGACAAACCAACCAACAAACCAGCGCCACTGCTGATACCCAACAAACCTGAATCCGCTAAAGGATTACGAAATAATCCTTGCATGACAGCGCCTGAAGTTGCTAATGCCATACCAACAATCACTGCTAATAAAATACGAGGTAAACGTATATTCAACCAAATATTCATCAATGGATCATCAAATGATAATGACAATAACTGAGAAACCGGAAATGTTAAAGCACCCGTATTAGCTGATAAAACCATCAAAACCAACAGCACGATAAACAGTCCCCATAACAATGAACGATGACTATAACGTTGCACTCACTATCCTCACTAAAAATATGGATTTAATTACATTCATGCTATTTTAATGTTCAAATTTAAGATTCGGATCAATAACAGTATAAGCTTTATTATCAAGTTGCTGATGCGCTATTTTATCAATAATGACTTTCGCTAAATCGATACGATGAATCAGTCCATGTACCTCTTGCTGAAAATAGCATTTTGCATTACCTGTTAGTTCCCCATTTTGTAATCCACCCGGTCTTAATATAAGGTATTTTAGCGTGCTAGTTTGTAACCAAACTTCCGCTAACGATTTTTCACGTACCGCATGTCCAAACGCTTGTTTAGCTCGTAAAGATAATGTTGACCATGTATCACCACAACCTAAGGATGTGACTAACACCATCTGCCTTATATTGGCTTGTTCAGCACAATCAATAATAATACGTTGTGCCAGATAATTTCCGGTTTCCCCACCCAGTGTTGAAATAATTGTGGCGTCAGGTCCGGCTAATGCACAAAGCTGGCTAACCATAGATGAGTCGGTCGCATCACCGACATGACACTCAATACCTTGCTCACTTAACTGCTTGGCAAAAGTTTCGTCTCGTACCAATGCAATACAACGCCAACTTGGTTGGCACTGTTTAACTAACTGACAAATCTGATAACCCGTACCCAATTTTGGACTGACACCAAAAACTAATATTGTTTTCATGCTATTATCATCTCAACATTAGTTAATTTTATTTGCTAATGCTCTAAATTTTTCTAACTGATCTTGTTTTAACTGATGTTTTTCATCACGACCCACAAAAATTTTAAACATTGATTGTCCCATATGATTAAGAAAGATCATCGAAGCTGTCGACATTTTCATAAATTTACGTTCAATAAAAGCAATATATTGACAATGTTCAGCTTTAATATGACCACTTAATCCTTTTTGATGACGTAGATTGAAATATTTTTGACTATGCGAACCTGGCGGTAATTCACCTGAAATTTCAGCAATGACATCACCGGTATGGATCAAAAATAACACATCGCCCCAAGTTGTCACTTCATCCCAAATCATATCAAAATAAGAACCATCAACAATTTTCGCATCTGGTAAGGCTTGAATAACTTGCGTCAAAGTCACTTGATGATCTTGAGCAATTTTTTCTAATAACTCCTCGGGATTGGTTTGCATATAAGTTGAAAGATTACTGAGATGAGTTTGCTTATCTACCATGTTAATATCCTTTAATGATGTGAAATAGGTTGATTATTTTTCTTTTCAGAATGTGCACCAGGCATAGCAGGATGACCTTTCATTGCTTGCTTAGCCTTTGCCATTTTATGCTGTAATTCAATATGTTCGGGGTTGTTCAGTTGTAATAACAACTGCTGCAAAGCTTGTAAAATATTGCTTGACCAAAAACGACCAGATAATGTCAGTCGTAAACAATGATCCTCATCTTGAAGTAAACCAACTTGATGCCACTGTTTAATTAAAGGATCAAATAAATGACTATGCTCGGTCAATTTAGTCAAATCCACTCGACCTTTCTCAATGCCTGCTTGTAATTGATGTAACCAATCCCCTAATAAGGATTTATCTGTTAACATCATTAGGGGTTTTTTGCCCTGATCAAGTTGCATATAATACTGGTTTAAGTTACGATGAAGCATATACGAATGCGTATCTAATTTACCACCAGCACACGATCCAAAACCAAAAAAATGCGAACCTTGCTTAATCAAAAAGTTGTACAAGTTACGTTCACGACTTGTTTTAGCCCAATGCGCATTGGTCAAATGAACCCACCCCTGTTTAGCTAAAAACTCAGCACCTTGATGATAAAAATGACATTTGTCACTTACTGACGGCAACGCTATACGGTTATTTTCTACCCCTTTTGCTAACGGTGTGGTAGGTAGTAAATTTAGTGAATAAAGATCAACACCATCTAACGGAAGATCATTGACGATTTCAAGATCACGTTGCCAAGTTTCAATAGTTTGATTAGGTAAACCAAACATCAAATCGCAGACTAATGCCACACTATCACGTGAAGCAATACGCTCAAAATTTTTGATAATTTCTTGTTCTGTTGATTGACGACCTAACTTCTGTCTGATTGTCGTATTGAAGGTTTGTATGCCAATTGAAAATCGATTAGCACCCGCCTCAATATAGCTATCCACTTTTTCATCATCAAAATCCGAAATACGCCCTTCTACCGTAATTTCGCAATCGGGTGCTAAAGGCGCATATTGCTTAAGATAACGGATAACGCGTGCTAATTGCCCGGCAGCTAAAGCCGAAGGCGTACCACCGCCAAAATAAATGGCATGAATGGGGGCGGATTGCATGGCTTGATTATTAATTTCCAATGAAATTTCTTTCAATAAATAATCGATATAAGTACTTGTATCAAATTTACGCAAGGGATTTTGATAAAAGCCACAAAATTGACAATGAATGTCACAAAAAGGAATATGAATATAAATAAGACGCTTTCGACCACGCAAATCAGCATTTTGAATTTCTTGCCATTTTTGTTCAATTTCGTGTGGGGCAACGGGTAAACTTGCCTGTAAGGGCATAACCGCCCAGCGATCCTTAAAAGGAAGTGCTGAATTTAACGCATAAAAAGGACTAACATCTAAAGATTTCATAACTGCCATTCTGATTAAATATTCTGTAAAGATTAAATAATAATTATTATCATTTATCAATATATTTTATTTAATTTTTTATTAACCATTTGATACTTTGATAGATATTTTTATTTTTTCAATGAGTGATGAGATTCTTTTACTACCAATTTGAATCTCCTTTTTTCAATTTTTTGCCATTTTTAACAAAATAATCACTTATAACATTCATTGTTCTTACTCTATTTCCCCTTAGTTTTAAACCGAATATCCAACTAAAACGTAAAAATATCACCATATCACTATTGATAATAGTTCTCATTTTCAATATAGTGTAATGCAACTGTATTTCAGCTATAGGAATTATGTAATGATTAAAAAAATATATACAAACCTGAGTGTTATTTTACTTATGCTTACATTATCAGGTTTAATAAATATCAGTTCAGCTAACCAAAGAATTGTCATTGCTGGGGGCTCGTTAACAGAGATTGTTTATGCTTTGGGAGAAGGTCAACAAGTGGTCGGTGTTGATAAAACCAGTACGTATCCGGCAACAACTCAACATCTACCCCAAATTGGATATTGGAAACTGCTCAACATAGAAGGTATATTATCGCTTAAACCAACGCTATTTATTGCCTTTAATGATATTGAACCCGACAACGTTTTAACACAAATGCATCAAGCCAAAGTTGACGTATTGGCATTACCACGTGTCCCCGGCACGGTTGAATTACTTTATCAAAACATTGACAAAATTGCTCAAAAAGTTAACAAGCAACATGAAGGTAATCAATTAATTACAAAAATAAAAACCCATCTTTCCAAGCTACAAGACAAGATTAAAACGCATCCCCAAAAAACCAAAGTATTATTCATGATGACAATGGGAGGAAGTAATGCCATTGCCGGTAAAAATACCACCGCTGACGCCTTAATCACCATTGCAGGTGGTGAAAATCTAGCGACGCATAACAGCTATAAAAATTACAGCGCCGAATCGCTAATTGCGATGAATCCTGATGTTATTTTAATAAACAGCCATTCCATACAACAATTAGGGGGTATGGATAAATTACAAACGATATCTGGCATAACCGAAACATCGGCTTACAAAAATAATCGAATTAAAACCATTGATGACAGTTATCTTTTTGGCATTGGGCCACGAGTGGATGAAGTTGCTACCCAGCTTTATCAAATTTTTTACCCAGAATAATCAATTGAAAGTACTTTAGATTATTCAGCATTAAAGGCATTTAACAGTAACGATAAAACAATCAAACATCACGAAAACTGTTTTTAACGAATGATAAAAATCATTTAATTTAGATTAGTAAAGATTGAAGGTTAAACATGTTATACATTAAGAATTTAAAAAAAACGGGCACACTAGCTTTAGGCTTAACATTCGTTATGCCTGCCATAGCAACTGAAAAACATGATGATGAAAAAATCAACGATGTCATGACAGTAACGGCACACGAATCAATCAAACAGCCAGGTATCAATACTGAAATTTCCGAACAGGATATTCGACGAGACGGCGGGACTAATTTTGGCACGCTTATGCGCTACCAACCATTGATTTCAGCATCGGGCAACATATCGGGTTCTGGCAGTGGTAAAAGTAGTTGGGACAGAGGAGGCTTTACAGGTTACAACATTCGAGGATTAGATGCTAATCGCGTTTCTATCGATATTGACGGAATGCCACTGCCTATTGCACAAGGACGCGTCAATTCTGTCGGGCGAGCGGGTTTTGGCTCGTATGGAATAGGACGCGATTACATCGATACCTATATGTATAACAAAGTCGATATTCAATCTGGCGCAACTTCGGTAAGTAATGCCAATAATGCACTTGGTGGATCGGTGTCGTTTCAAACTAAAACTGCTAGCTATTACCTCTACCCCGGAAAAACCAGCTATTTTGGATTCCAAAATAATTATGACAGCACCGACAAAAGCTATCATCAAGGTATCACATTAGCAGGCGGTGATGATGAACTAAACGGAATTATCGTATTAAGTCGTCGTGATGGGCAGCAAGGAAGAAATTACGGAAACTCAATTAATAACTATCCGGAAAACTACCATTCAAATTCAATCCTTGCGGGTTTCAGCTGGCAAATGACTGATGAGCATCAACTTAACACAACTATCGATTACAATAATAAAACTAAACATTCTCATTATGATACATGGGACAAAAATGGTAAAAAAATTGAATCGCATGATAAGCAACGAAGTAAAAACAACCGCTTCAATTTGGCGATAAAAGATATATGGACACCAACCAATATTAATTGGATAGATAGCCTGACAACGCAATTAAATTATCAGCGCACGAATGTGTATGACAACACCTATCTAAATCACACAACAAATGGTCAATATAACATTCAAACCAATTATAATACTAAAGCCTATAATTTTATTACCACCTTGCTAAAACAATATAATAATCAAAAAATAAGTGCTGGTTTAAATGGTAAATGGAGTGAAGACGAATCGCCATTTTATACATCAGCCAAACCAAGATATGGAAAGATTTTCCCTGACGGAGATTACACTAAACCTCAAGCTGACAGCCGCACTTACCAACTCGGTGGATTTATTGAAGATCGAATAAGCTTTAATATCAATGACAATCATACTTACTATTTGGTACCTGGCATCCGTGCTATTTATCAAAAAACAAAGCCACGTCATCTAGAAAATATGGCTGTCACCATTGCTGATGCATCTAAACTAAGTCAACAATATAAAAGTAACAGTGATTTCCAGCTATTACCTTCGCTCGCTTTGATGTACGACATCAATCCTAATTTTACAGCTTACCTACAATATAAACGCAGTGCACAAATGCCAAACCAAAATCAACTTTATGGTTCTTATTTAGCGCATAGCACCATGTATGTACTGGTTGGTGACTCTAATCTCAAAACCGAAACAAGCGACAATTTTGAATTAGGTGTTAAAGGTCATCCCATGACAGGAATAACCTTATCCACCGCAGCTTTCTACAATAAATACAAAAATTTTATCGCTTACACACGCTATAAAAAAGATTTTGTCGGAACGGGTAATCGACTGGTTTATCAAGCCGAAAACCGTGATAAAGCGTACATCTATGGTGCCGAATTAAGCAGTGAATTTAATTTTGGTTCATGGTTCGACCAAGCTAATGGCTTAACAGCTAAATTTGCAATTGGCTACAACCAAGGTAAATCAAAATCGAGCTATTTAGGTGATAAATACATTGAAATGGACTCTATTGCCCCACTCAAAAGTACCATTGGTTTAGCATGGGATGATCCAAATAAATTTTATGGTATTGCAATTAATGCAACTTTCCAAAAAGGCAAAAAAACCACCCCAACTTCACGGGAATCCTATAACAATGATGGTAAACCCATTCCTGATTCAAAAGAAGAATATTTTAGAATCGCAGGATATGGTGTCATTGACTTAACCAGCTATGTTAACATCACTAAAAACGTCAAGTTAAGTGGTGGTATTTATAATCTTACCGACCAAAAATACTGGGATTATTTAAGTAATAACAAGTTATATCGTTCATCTGATCGTAAATACCTCGATCTATTTACTGCACCGGGTCGAACATTCCAACTCGGCTTAGATATCGATTTTTAAAATCGCCTGATAACATAATGTTGACAATTAACCCGCTTATGCGGGTTTTTGTTAGAAAAGGAGATCAAGCTAGCCTAAAATTCGGTACATCAAAAAAAACAACAAATCGAATTGAACACGTTTCAAATTTATTCAATAATATGGCGCTGAATAAAGATTAATTATCCTATCGTTAATGGCTGCTCAACAGACAACTATTAATAAAGCACAATTAATCAAATAATTATTTAAAAATAACTCAATTTTTCATGAATAAATAATCATCATAAAAAACATTACATGTAATGTTTACATGTAATGTTTTTATGATAATATTGTTCACATTAAACACTAACAAAATCTTAACTAATTTTTATGAAAAAAATGAAAGAGACAAAAAGCTCGGCTTTTTATCAGCAGCAGTATCGACAACGTCTGCGTGATCAGGGCTTAATCAAAAAAGAAGTTTGGATTTTGCCAGAAAATACTTCAAGGTTACTCGACATTGAAAAGCAATTTCGACAACCTTTGGTAATAAACAACCAGCGTTTTAATGATAAACAGGAATATAACGAAATGAAAAATAATAAAGTTTGGTTAATTACAGATCTTTATGATGAATTAAACAATTCTGAATTAGTTAAACAAGGTTCTGCAAGTATCGAAATCATTGATGGTGTTGATGCTTGTTTGCATATTATCATGCATGAATATGGTGACTTACCACTATTTTTAAGTGTATCAAATCAACAAATTATTGTTGAAGCGCTACTTTGGCCTGTTAATATAATTAAACAACAATCCCAATTTAACGAAGAAATTTTATGCACTCGTAAACTTTTCCCATTATCAACCATTGCGATTGAAAAAACGGGAGATGGCTCAGTTAACTATATTATGTATGGTGCGCTTAGTGCGACATCGATACTAAGTAATGTCATTTATGAATTAGAAACCTTATCCGATAATGTGATCAAAGCGACCGAAGCTTACGAACATTACTTTAATATTTAACTACAGAATAAATATCAACAATAAGGAGATTAAACAATGACCATTTTCAAAAAACTGATTACGGCACTACGAGGCGGTATTAACGAAGCCGGTGAATCCATTATCGATACCCAAGCTTTGCGCATATTGGATCAAGAAATCCGAGACGCCGATGCAGAACTTAAACAAGCGAAAGAGTCGCTTGCCAACGTTCTTGCTCAACAAAAAATAGCGGAAAAAGAAGCAAAAAGAGTTAAAACTCAAATTACTGAATATGAAGGCTACGCAGTAAAAGCATTAGATTCAAATAATGAAGAACTTGCATTAGAAATTGCTGAAAAATTAGTGACACTTGAAAACGAACATGATAACTACCAAAAACAAGTGATCTATTTTTCTGACAGTGTAAAAAACTTGCGTCAAACCATTTCACAAACTGAAATTAACATTCGCAATTTAAAACAACAAGTTGATATTGTCAAAGCGACCGAAAGCGTGCAAAAAGCTCAAACTGCGATTGCTCAACGTTATGGAAGTTCGACCGCTAAATTACAAACGGCGTTAGATTCTTTAGAACGTATCAAAAAACGTCAGGAAAAAAATGCTGCCATTATTGAAGCAAAAAATGAACTGGCAACAGCAGAAAATGAAAGTTCACTTGATAACAAGCTCGAAGCAGCAGGAATTAAAACAGGCAATCAAAGCGCGATGGCAATTTTAGCCAGATTAAAAGAAAAACAAACAAACTAAAATAGTTATTTATTTTTTAAACTTAAAAATTATAAATATCGCTATTTGGAAGAATGAAATTTAAGGAAATATAATGGATCTTTTCTGGGGAATCTTTTTTTCTTTTCCAGTCGTCATTTTTAGTGGATTAGTCACGATTTGCGTACTGTATTGGTTGGTTGCATCAATTGGCGTTTTAACGGTTGATTGCTTAGACATTGATTTTGATATAGATGTCAAACAATTATCAACTGATAATCCAGCTTCAGGATTTAGCGGTTTACTCATGAAGTTAGGATTCAACGAAGTCCCCATGACATTAGTCATTACCCTAATCTCTTTATTTGGATGGTCAATCTGCTATTTTTCTTTTCGTTTTTTCATGATACCAATTAGTCATTATGCGCTAATTTACTACTTATTAGGATTAATAATTTTCATAACTGCCTTCATCGCGGCGGTGTACTTAACCGCATTTACAATAAAACCTCTACGCCCTATTTTTAGCAAACTCAATACAGCCAATAGTCATAAATCATTATTAGGTCAAACTGTTGAAATCCGTTCCAGTACTGTCAGCGAAACCAAAGGTGAAGCAACGTATGAAGACGGTGGAGCAGGTCTAATCTTACAAGTTAGATGTAACGAATCATATCAATTCAAACGTGGCGATAAAGCCATTTTGCTAAGCTATGATAAAACAAATAATAGCTATGAAATTATTAGCCTCGACGAGTTTAATGGATAACAAAATTATTTTTTTGGAGAAAAACAAATCATGTCAATCAATCAAGATACAGTCATATTTTTCTTGTTAACAATCGGAATTATATTCCTTGTTATTGTTGGATTTTTCTTATTATTTAAAGCATTTTATATAAAAGTGCCGCAAGGTACTGCACTTATTGTTAACGATATGACGTCAAGACCGAAGGTACACTTTACTGGCGCGTTAGTCTATCCTGTAATCTACAAAAAAGAATTTATGAAAATATCATTGATTACTTTTGATGTAGAACGTCGAGGCAAAGACGGATTAATCTGTAAAGATAATCTACGTGCAGATATTTGTGTAGCCTTTTATTTACGTGTTAATGAAACCACTGAAGATGTGTTAAAAGTGGCAAAATCGATCGGCGTTGATCGTGCGTCAGATCAAAAAGCGGTCAGCACCCTATTTAGTGCTAAATTTTCGGAAGCGTTGAAAACAGTTGGTAAACAATTCGAACTCGCCAAACTCTTTGAAGATCGGATGAATTTCCGTGAACGAATCATTGATGTGATTGGAAAAGATCTTAACGGTTATGCGTTAGAAGATGTCGCTATCGATTACTTAGAACAAACACCAATTAAATCACTCGATCCCGATAATATATTCGATGCGGAAGGGATTAACAAAATCACGGCTATCACCGCTATTCATAAAGATGAAACCAACAAACGGGAAAGAGATCTTGAATTAGCTTTAAAGAAAAAAGACACAGAAACGATTGAAGCTAAATTAGAACTTGAGCGTCAACAAGCCGATGCAGAAGCCCGTCAAAAACGTGAAATTGAAACGATTCGAGCACGTGAACAAGCTGAAACATTAAAAGTTCAAGAAGAAGAGCGATTAAAAGCTGAACAAGCAAGAATTCAATCGCAACAAGAAATCGAAGTTCGTGAAGAAAATCGTCTACGTGAAGTAGAAGTTGCACAACAAAACCGCCTACGTGCAATTGCCATTGAAGAAGAACGTGTTGAACGTGCTCGCTCACTTGAAATCGTCGCTCGTGAACGTGAAGTTGAATTACAACGAATCGAAAAAGATAAAGTTCTTGAAGAAGAAAAGAAACATATTGCCAATGTGATTCGTGAACGTGTTGCCGTTGAAAAAACCGTTGCGATTGAAGAAGAAAACATCAAAGAAGTGCGTGAAGTATCCAAAGCGGATCGAGAAAAACAAACAACAATTATCGAAGCCGAAGCACGAGCAGAGCAAGAATTAGTCAAACAAGTTAAACAAGCCGAAGCGGATGAACAAGCATCGAAACATCGTGCGGTCGAACTTAGCACCATGGCACAAGCCGAACTTGAAGCTGCTGCAAAACAAGCCGAAGCGAAAAAACAACTTGCTCAAGGTATTGAAGCAGAAGAAGCAGCAATTGGACTTGCTGAAGCAAAAGTACGTAAAGCACGTGCCGAAGCGGAAGAAAAAGAAGGATTAGTCAAAGCCAACATTACCGCTGAAACCTTATTAGCAGAAGCAAGAGGAAATCAAGAAAAAGGATTATCTGAAGCAAAAGTCATTGAAGCGAAAGCGACAGCAACTGAAAAACAAGGTCTGACTGAAGCGAAAATACTGGAAGAAAAACTATCAGCTCAAGCACGTGGTGATGAACGCATTGGTTTTGCTAAAGCCGCTGCAATGAAAGAACAAGGTCTGGCTGAAGCACTGATCATACGTGAACGCCTAACTGCTGAAGCAAATGGTTTAATTGAAAAATTCCAAGCAATGGGCACCATGAGTGAACAATCTAAAAATCACGAAGAGTTCCGCTTGGCACTCGAAAAAGGCTTTGAACAAGCAATGGCAGCAATTGCAGCGAATAAAGAAATCGCTAAAGAACAAGCAGACGTACTTGCAGCTGCATTTAGTAAAGCAAATATTGAAATTGTTGGCGGTAATGACAACTTCTTTAACAGCTTCTCTAAAGCCATTAGCGTAGGTAAAGCAATTGAAGGAACAGTTAACCAAAGCCCTGTTCTGCAATCTGCTCTACAATCAGTCTTATCACGCCTATCCGGAAATAAAGACATTGATATCAAAGACACATTAAAAAATACTGATTTAAAAGCATTAGCTAAACAATTTTTACCATCGGATAGCAAAAAAGAAAGTGACAGCTAACCCAACTGCACATTATTGATAATGATTAAAACAACATTATCACTATCACCTGTTTTCGGTAAGGCAATCATAGCCTACCGAAAACAATCGCCTTTCTGGATAATGATCAAGAGTTAAAAATGGCAGAAATAGAACAAGAAAACGAACAACAAACAACACTCGATAAAGCGGTCGCCGAAGGCGGTGCTTATGAAATCCTTCGTAAACGTTTGACTTCGCTAGGACAAGAACTAAACCAAAAAACCGAAGCCCTAAATCAACAACGACTGACCGAATTTGGCAAAAGTGACATGTCAATTATCGGACGTATTCGCATCAGAACTGAAAATAACTGTATCGCCAGAGACATAGTTCGATTTGGTGATTGGTTACTTTTTGGTTACAACGTCTTTCTAGGATTAAAAAAAGAGACCAAAATCGAAGACGTATTCTCGCTTTATCAACTTGTAGAACGAGATGGCAATTACGAAGCCGATTCCGTTGATCTATCCAATACCTTTTTAAATATTGATCGTTTTGTTCAAGATTTTAATGAACTCTACACCTATTATAAAAATGCACAATTACTTCAATTAGTTGAACGAGATGGAAAGCTACTTGCCAGTTTCCAAATTGGTGAGCGAGTCAGTGACATTCGTGTTTTTCGTTGGTCAATTTCGAGTGATAAAAAAACCATTGATTACATTGATAATCGTGGTGAACGTGATATAGCGCTACCACCAGCTTACGATTTTGAATGGATTGAAACCACACGTGACAATATCGTCAATGGACGATTCCCTCATGTAAATATTTTAGATACTGTTTTTGTTGAAACCATTGGCGGTGACTTAACCATAAAATGTGAAAACAACACCAATGACGGGCTGGGAATCTACAGTGAAGAAGTACTCGATAAAAATCAATCCATTAATGATGCCAAAATTGAATACGCAAAAGTCGGATCCTTAATTTTGCTAAAAGTCTTACCGTATCGTGAAGAAAACTGGCGCTATTTAATCTATAACACCCTCACTCAAAAAGCCCAACGTATCGATTTTATTGGACAAGCCTGTATTCAGCTACCAGAAGATCATGGTGTAATCTTTCCTGGTGGATATTATCTACAAAATGGGGAATATAAAACTTTCGATCAATCCATGTCGGGTATGAGATTTAGACGTATCAGACGTTCACCTAATGGGGAAGATGTTCTCTACATATTTTATGAACCAAGTTCAGGTCGCTTAGCATTGTTCAACTACAATATGATCGAACGAAAACTTGATAATCCAATTTTAGGTCATGGTTATGCAGTGTTTGAAGACGGTCGAATGGTGGTATTTGAAGGTGAAAATAACGACCCGACTCGTGTTCATCCAATGCAAATTTGGCAAACCCCCTTTTATAGTGACGAATTTGCAGCAACACAACCAACTAACAACAGTTTTTTAGGCAAGATTGGTAATGCAGAACTGGTCAGAGGGATTTCAGATCTTTACTTTATTGCACGTGAAATTGATAACCAATCGGTTTCATCCCAACTATACAGCAAACTAAGTGAAGACACAAAACGGTTATTTGACAGCTATTTTTGGCTCAACGACGAGAAAAATCTATCTTTTACGCCTGTACTACGTAACATTATACAAACGAGTGAATTAGTGATAGATGAATATGAAAAAGTGGAAAGCATACGCCGACAATCTGAAAGCGCCATGCGTGAAGCGATTTCAAACCAACAAGACTTATTGGCTAAACTCTATCCCGATAGCTGGCAAGAAACACAACAATACGTAGATGCACTAAATGCAATTAAAATGCAGCTAGGTAGTTTAGTGACATTAAGAACCTACCGTTATATTGATTTGAATCAGATCGACATAATGGAAAAAGCCTTAAAAGAACGCCAATCTATCGTATCTTTAGCGACAGCCGAATTTTTAGGCAGTGACAAAGCCCTTGAACCGTTTATCGCCCAAATAGATGAAATTGAAAAATATCTTACTAAAGCAGACACAGTCGCCAAACTTATCGA
Organism: uncultured Gilliamella sp.; assembly: GCA_945291235.1. The sequence goes on along the minus strand of CALYQY010000006.1, from coordinate 2,985 downwards.
ACCGATAAAAACCACTGACCAAATGTCTGAAAACTTAGATATGCTTTCGCAATTAATGGCATCATTAAAATTTGATGACGTAACACTACAAACCAAAATCATTGAATCGATCGCCGAAGTTTATGCCAAACTCAATCAAACCAAAGCACGCATTAACCAAAAACGGAAAAATCTATCCAGTGTTGAAATGGTGGCGCAATTTGGTGCGCAATTCAAACTATTTAGTCAAAGTATTGCCAGTGCATTAAGCTTAGCCACCACGCCAGAAAAATGTGACGATGAACTATCAAGGCTATTAGTTCAACTTGAAGAACTGGAAAATCAGTTTAGCGATAGTGAAGAGTTTTTAAATGACATACTGGCAAAACGTGAAGAAATCTTAGAATCATTCGAAACGCACAAACAAGCGCTACTGGAAGATCGAACAAGACGAACGGAATCGCTACTCACTGCTGCTGATAGAATTTTAGACAGTATTCCAAGACGAACCGCTAAATTTTCAGATCAAAACGAACTCAATGCCTTTTTTGTTGCCGATCCTTTAGCGCTGAAAATTCGTGAAATAGTCGAAAAATTACGTGCGCTTTTTGATAATGTCAAAGCTGATGATATTGAATCACGCTTCAAAAGTGCCAGAGATCAAGCAATACGTTCTTTACGTGACAAATCCGAAATCTTTGAATCGGGTGGAAATGTCATTAAATTAGGGCCAAGACATAAATTTAGCGTCAATACACAAGAACTTGACCTTACCATTGTACCCAAAGAACATCATCTTTACTTACAATTAACAGGTACCGATTACCAAGAAAAAATAGTCCATCCAAAATTAGAAAGTTATCAACCTTTTTGGACTATCTCGCTTGAATCTGAATCCCCTACTGTCTATCGAGCAGAGTATCTTGCCTATTCGATCATCAACTCGGCATTAAAAAAAGAACATAATTTAAGTTATGAAGATTTAATCAGCCAACTTAATCAACCCGAAATTCTAAATAAAACGGTACGTGACTACGCTGCCTTACGCTATCGAGAAGGTTATGAAAAAGGGATACATGATCACGATGCGGTAAAAATATTATCGAAAATTGTTCCACTTGGTGAAGCCGCCAAACTACTCAGATACAATCCTCTAGCACGTAGCTTAGCGATACTATTTTGGTATCACAATCAAAAAAATGATATTGTCAGATTATGGCCAGAACGTGCCAAAACGTGTAAGGATATACAAGCATTATTCGGACATGAAGAAGGATTAAAAAATCTACAACACGAAATATCGGTTGAACTTACTCAATTTTTACAAAAACAGCCTATCGAACATGAACCTTACCATATTAAACAGGCAAGCGAATACTTAAGCTATGTCTTAGCTGAAATACCGCAACAATTTACTTTAAGTAAATATAGCCATTTTTTATATGAAGGATTAAATACACGATTAGAAGAATCGCACATGTGGAGTGATTTTAACCAATCGCAATTAAATCTCAAAAAACGACTGGCTGACCGTTGGAATCTTATTGAAAGTTGGTTTAAAGGGCTTTGTACCCTACCCCAATATCAAAAATTGAGTGAATACATCGCCGAAGCCACTTTACTATGCATGTTGGATAAAGAAAGTAACATCACTTTAGCAATCAGCGAAATTGAACTGGATATCACCGTCAATGATTTATTAGGTGAACACCCTTCAATTACACAAGGGGTGTTACAAATCAATCTTGATGACTTCTTTAGTCGCATGCGTAAACAATCACGTGTCGTTATACCGCAATTCCAACATTACCAAAGCCTGCGTCAAGAAGTGCTGGATGAACAACGTGAGCAATTACATCTTGAAGAGTTCAAAGCTAAACCACTCAGTTCATTTGTGCGTAATAAACTAATCAACCAAGTTTATTTACCAATCATTGGGGACAATTTAGCAAAACAAATGGGCACTGTCGGTGAAAGTCGCCGTACTGACTTAATGGGGTTATTACTACTTATCTCGCCACCAGGTTACGGTAAAACAACCTTAATGGAATATGTGGCTAATCGACTTGGCTTAATATTTATGAAAATTAACGGCCCGGCACTAGGACACAGCGTATTATCATTCGATCCACAGCAAGCGCCAAATGCCACCGCACGACAAGAACTTGAAAAACTCAATTTAGCGCTCGAAATGGGTAATAACGTCATGCTTTATATTGACGATATTCAACACACTAACCCAGAATTTTTACAAAAATTTATTTCGTTATGTGATGGTTCTCGTCGTATTGAAGGGGTATGGAAAGAAAAAACCAAAACCTATGACCTTCGGGGTAAAAAATTCTGTGTCATTATGTCTGGCAACCCTTATACCGAATCGGGTGAGGTTTTCAAAATCCCTGACATGTTAGCCAACCGTGCAGATATTTATAACTTAGGTGAAGTTTTAGGTGGCATGGATGAAGTGTTTGCATCAAGTTACATTGAAAACTGCTTAACATCAAATCCAATATTATCGCCATTGGCACTACGTGATCTTAATGACCTATATCAGTTTATCGACCATGCGCAAGGAAAACCGCTTAACACCAACGAACTTAGCTATGCCTATAGCCAAGCGGAAATTAGCGAAATTGTAGCCGTACTGCGTCATTTACTGAAAATTCGAGAAGTGGTCTTTAAAGTCAATCAGCAATACATTATTAGCGCAGCGCAATCCGATAAATATCGAACAGAACCGCCGTTCAAGTTACAAGGTAGTTATCGAAACATGAACAAATTAGCCGAAAAAGTTTCTTCCGTAATGAATGATGAAGAACTCAATCAAATTATTGAAGATCACTACTTGGGCGAGGCACAACTGCTGACCAACGGCGCAGAAGAAAATCTGCTTAAACTTGCTGAAATTCGAGGGGTGTTAACAAAAGAACAAACTAAACGTTGGCAACAAATCAAAGCTGACTTTATGCGCAATAAAACACTAGGTGGTGACGAAGCGAATACCGG
>CALYQY010000005.1 GCA_945291235.1 uncultured Gilliamella sp. | reverse complement strand
TTAAATCAACGCATAAGATATTGTTTCGATCGATTAATCCAAATCACTAAAAAGAGTGTGCGTCCTAAACTAAATAAAATATAGGAAAACCACAAACCGTTATTGCCCCATATTGGTACAAAAATAGATTGAGCGATTAACCAAAGTAAAAGGGCAAGGATCATAGAATCACGAATAGAAGATGTATAACTGATGCCTGAAAACACCCCGTAATAGATCAATCCACCAGCAACCACAACCGGAAAAATAACTAACCAATAATGGTATTGTAGACAAAGATTAATGATGTCATTTTGATTGGTTAATAATCGGATTATTGCGGTATCAAAGGCAAACCAGATTGCAATTAATATCACCGGACAAATCACACACGCTTGCAGTGACCAACGCAAGGTTTGTTGGTATAACGCCATATTTTGGGTGCCTTTAGCCTTACCACTAAAGACACTTGACGCATTGGCAAAGCCATCAAATAAATACGCCATTAAGTAATGGATTTGAAACAGTACCGCATTGGCCGCCAATACTTCAGTACTAAAACTTGAACCAATCGAAATAAAATGATTCGTTACAACTAGCAGGCAAATAGTTCGAATCATTAAATTAGTATTAACTAAAATTACCCCTTTTAATGACTGCCAAGAAAGGATCGATTTCAAATCCGTTTTTTGTTGTGATTGGGGTAAATAGCGACCAATAAACCCGATCCCTAACAACGTACAAATCACTTGCGCACTGAGTGTTGCAAATGCCACGCCTTGAATATCCCAATGAAAGCCCCAAACAAAAATGACCGCCATAATAATATTGAGTAAATTAATCAACACTTGCAAAAACAGCACGGCTTTTATTTTGGACATCCCCATTAACCAACCAACCAGCACATAGTTAATCAGTACAAACGGGGCTCCCCAAATTAGGATCGAAAAATAGATATCTGCATAATGCCTAACTTCTTCATTAGGTTTGATGATTTGCATTGAAGCACCAAAAATAAATTGCTGAAAAACAATAAATAAAATGCCTAAAACAATCGCAATAAACAGGGGGCGAATTAACGAAGAACGCAGTAATAGGGGATCATCTAATGCTTGTGCCGCAAATCCGGTGGTACTCACACGTAAAAAACCAAATAACCAATAAATGGTATTAAAGATCACCGCACCAACGGCAATGCCTGCAATAAAAGCAGGATTGGGTAGATGACCGACCAACGCAGTATCAACCACGCCCAATAATGGGGTTGTGATAGTTGAAATAATAAAAGGGATAACCAATGCTAAATAATCGTTAAAACGATAACGTTTATTAACGGCGGATTGTGTTGTCATAGATTAAAAACCTAATATAGAGTCAAGAAGCTGTTTGGAATAATCATGACGGACATTACTCAATTGGGCAATATCGTCAACCTGTTCTACAATTCTTCCTTGATAAAAAAACATCACTCGATTACACAAATACGTAATCGTGGTTAAATCATGAGTAATAAAAATACTGGTTAAATTTAACTGTTTTTGTAAATCAGCCAATAACGATAAAATCTGCGTTTGAACAGAAATATCTAACGAACTGACTGCTTCATCAAACAAAATAAATTGCGGATGACAGGCAATCGCTCTGGCTATGCAAATTCGTTGCAATTGACCGCCACTCATTTCATGAGCAAACCGCTGACAGAATGAATGATCTAATCCAACTTGTTCCAGTAATTGATCTATTCGTTTTTTTCGTGCTGTCGATGATAACTTTTCGTAAATATCAAGGGGTTCAGCAATAATATTAGCAGCCGTAAAATAAGGATTCACCGAGGCATTATAATCTTGAAATACAGCGCTAATATTACGTCGCTGTGATGAGCATTTCCATGCTCGTTTCGCAATATCTTGCCCGTTAAATAGGATCTTACCCGTATCGGGTTTTTCTAAACCTAAAATAAGCTTTCCAAGTGTGCTTTTGCCACTGCCACTTTCGCCAATAATACCCAGACATTCGCCCTGTTTTAACGAGAAAGAAACATCATTAATGACCATGTTCTTCTTGCGACTAAACAGACCTTGATGAGGTTGTAAAAAGGATTTGCTTACCTGTTCAACTTGCAATAATGCAGACATTTAAGCACTCTCCAATGTCGGAATAAACATTTTAGGATAAACCACCGAATCAAATTTAGCTAATAACTGTTTGCGCGCGCTGATTAGATAACGGGTGTAATCATTTTCAGCATGGTAAAAGATTTGATCTCGACAGCCTTGTTCAACAATTTTACCTTGTTGCATGACAACAATATGATCGGCAATATGATGAATCACGCCTAAATCGTGTGAAATAAAAATCATGGCGGTAGTTGATTGCTGCTTGATTTGTTCAAACATTTTCAAAATATGGAACTGACTAATCGAATCTAAAGCGGTTGTCGGTTCATCAGCAATGATCAATTCGGGTTTTAGCATTAATGCAATACCGATCATGATTCTTTGTAACATTCCACCACTCAATTGATGAGGATACTTATTATAAATCTGTTTGGGATCATTTAAACCGATTTCTTTAATCATGGTTAGTGTTTTGGCAACGGCATCTTTTTTGCTTAAGGGAAGGTGTGCTTGTAATGTTTCGATGACTTGTTTGCCGATACGATAAAGCGGATCGAAAGCACTCATTGGATGCTGTAAAATGATCGCGATAGTGTTACCCCGAATCTGACGCAGTGTGTCAGCTGATTGGGTTAAAAGATCGCCTTTCACTTGTCGATTCAACTGGGGTTGTCTAGAATTAAAAAGAATTTGACCTTCGACTTTAAAATAGGGTTCTAATAACCCCATGATCGCTTTACTGGTTAAACTTTTACCACTACCACTTTCGCCGACAATGCCTACGCATTGGTGATGTTCAACATTAAACGAAATGTTATCCAATAACGTTTGACCATTATCAAGGTTAACCGTGAGATTTTTAACCTCTAACAGGGGGTTACACATGTGTTTTTTCCTTCGGATCTAAAATATCTCGCAAACAGTCACCTAATAGATTAAAAGCCGCCACGACGACTAAAATAGCTATCCCCGGATAGACCATTTGCATTGGATGTTGAATCATTACATTCTTGGCTTCACTAAGCATTAATCCCCATTCGGCAGTCGGTGCTTGCACGCCCAATCCAATAAAAGAGAGCGCCGAAATATTCAAAATGACCCAGCCTGTATCGAGCGTGGCTAACACCACTAATTCCGACATAATATTAGGTAACAAATGACGGCGAATAATAAAGCTGTGTGGTGCACCAATGGCACGTGAAAATAAAATATAATTTTTTCGACTGTATTTAATCACTGAACTGCGGATCATTCGGCTGTACCATGCCCATTTCACCACGATATTAGCAATAATCACGTTTTCAATCCCCACACCTAGCACTCCGACAATCGCTAAAATCATGACTTGACTAGGGAAGGAGAGCATAATATCGCAAAGGCGCATAATAACTTCATCAAGTTTGCCTCGTTGGTAGCCTGAAATTAGCCCGATGATTGAACCGACGATAATGGTAATTGTCATGGTTAATAAGGATAAAAAGAGAGTCGAACGGATACCATAAAGTAAACGAGAAAAGATATCCCGACCTAAATGATCACAGCCTAGCCAATGTTCAGCTGAGATACTGGCATATTTGCGGACAATACGAACTTTATTTGGATCAAATGGGGCAATATAGGGCGCAAAAATACCCAAAAGAATGATGATGGAGATGATCATCAAACAGCATAATGCCATTTTATTTTTCATCAACTGTCTTGCTAAACTCATGCTAAATCCCCACTATTTTGTAATCGAGGATCCAGCCATTGATGCACCACATCAACAATAAAATTACACACGACAAATAAAATCGCCATAACTAAAATATAAGCTTGAATAACAGGATAGTCCCGATTCATGATAGCGGCTATACATAAGCGCCCAAGTCCCGGCCATGAAAAGATATATTCCACAACAAACGAACCGGCAATCAATTGTGGAATTGTCATACCCAGTGCGGTAATGGTGGTATGTAATGAATTAACTAAGACATGTTTTAAAATAATCGCCCGTTCCTTTAATCCTCGACTACGTGCATAAAATACAAAGTAATTCTGCATATTTTCCAGCATATTATTACGAATAAAGCGAATATAAGTAGCAATATAAACAAAAGATAAAGTTATTGTTGGTAGAATAAGATTTTGCCATGTGCCATAACCATTTGTTGGTAACAGATCTAAATAATTAGCAAAAAACCAAATACACAGCAAACCAAGCCAATAACTAGGCATGGCGGTACCAATAAAAATGAGGATTCGAACAACATGATCGAAGACTGAGTTAGCAAAAATAGCACATAACACGCCTAGCACTAAGCTAACGAATAAAGTAAGAACAAATGATGACACAGCCAAAAGTAAAGTTGGGGTTAAACAACGAATCATTTCATCCCAAACTAATCGATCCCGATGAACGAATGAACGTCCAAAATCCAGATGAAAAGCATGATATAACCAACTAAAATATCGAGACCAAAAGGGCTCATTTAATCCCAACTCTTGGCGCATACTTTCGATGGCTACAGGCGTTGGCATAATCTCATTTAAGCGTAAAGCAACTTCAGCAGGATCAGAAGGGGCAAGGTTGATCAGCAAAAAGGCAATGAACGAGATACCGATCAAAATCGGTATCATCATCAATAAACGTTTAAAAATATAATGTAACATTATGACTAACTAACTATAACGCAATTAATAGTGCATTTTCTCAAAAGGAATATCAAATTGTGATGGAGCAAACTCAATGCCTTTAAGAGATTTAATAGCAATAGCTCGATTGCGTTCATAAGTTAAAGGAATATAGACCGCTTGTTTATGCAATGTTTCAAGCACATAACGATATAGGGCTTGGCGTTCTTGCTCGTCTGTTGAAATCAATGCTTTGCTAATGCTGGCATCAATTTGAGGCTTTTCTTTTAAGCCTTGTTGTGCCATATAATCCCCATATACTGGTAATTTCATACCGGATAAAAAGGATTGTGGATCATAAGGCGTACCCCAAGAAATATCGAATACCATATCAAAATCACCCGCTTTTTGGCGGTCACGATAGCCTTGTTCTTCTTCACCATGAATATTCAGTTTTAATCCAACTTGTTCAAATTCGTCTTGCATATATTGGGCGATGGTTTTTTGTGAAGCAGTATTACTATCATAATACAGGGTGATTTCGAACGGTTTGCCGTCTTTTTGGCGGTATTGTTGACCGTTGGCTTTTGTCCAACCTGCTTTATCCAAAAGTTGTTGTGCTAATTTAGTATCGTATTGATAAGGTTTTAATCCAATATTGGCATAAGGGATATTGGTCGCCATTAGGGTATCAGCCGGTGCTTCACTGTGATTAAAAATTCCTTCTGAAATATCATTTTTATTAATAATATGCTCAATTGCCTGACGCACATTAACATCACTCAATGCAGGGCGAGTCGTATTCATCAACACGATACGGCTTGAAACAGGTTTAGACATCAATGTCTGAAACTTATCCATTTTTGAAAAACGCTCGAAAGAATCGGCATCCACCATATTTTTGCCATAAATCAGATCGATTTCACCTTTTTCAAGTGCCATCAAACGGCTTTGATTATCCGCAATCACCTTCATAGTTACGGTTTTAAGTTGTGGTTTGTTCCCCCAATAAGTGGGATTGGCTGTAAAAATAGCATACTGATCTTTCTTATGTTCACTTAACACATAAGGCCCCGTACCAATATAAGAATTAACGCCATTTTTGGTTTCACCATTTTTCATGGCATTAGGCGATATAAAACGCATAGGGCGGGTGACGGCAATCTCAATCAAAAATGGATAGTAAGGTTCAGACAGATTGACTTGTAGGGTATAATCATCAAGCGCTTTAATATCGGTAATTAAACGCACCATTTCAAGCCAAGTATGACGATCTTTATTTGAAAGTACGGCATCCCAATTTAATTTAGCGCTATGCGCATCGAATTTAGTACCGTCGCTAAATGTCACATCTTGTCGAAGTTTGAACGTATAGGTTTTTCCTTCATTACTGATTGTCCAGCTTTCCGCAAGCCAAGGTGAAAAAGAGCCATCTTCGTTATAATGGACTAAAGACTCATACAGCATATTTTGAGCCCACATCTCACCAGAATAGAGGTGAGGGTTAAGATCACGAATATCGCGAAAGTTAGCAAAAGTGATATCATCTTTAGCGAAACAATTAAGGCTAGCTGAGGTTAATGCGAAAACCATTAACCATTTTTTGGTGCGGTTGAAATGTACTATCATGGGCAATCCGTTATGCAAAAGTTTTTAAAAAAAAATCATTGATGGAAATAGTGTCAAAAATGTCGTAAATACAACGATTTTTAGCGCAAGAATAGTAGCACAGATGCAAATGATAATAAATATCATCTAGTCTATTTTTTAGCAAAAAACTTACGAAATTTTGTTAAAACAAATCTTAACAGAACGATTTCATCGCAATCTGATTAACAGGGATAATAAATAATCAAACAAAAGTAATAGAATTGCTTTATAATAACTAACGAAAATTTAATTTTTGTTTATTTAGGAAACATTTCATGTCATTTGACTCTCTTGGTTTAGATGCCAAGATTTTAAAAGCACTACAAGAACAACACTACACTCAGCCTACCCCCATTCAACAGCAAGCCATTCCGGTAATCTTATCGGGAAAAGACCTTATGGCAAGTGCACAAACGGGCACTGGTAAAACGGCAGGGTTTGGTTTGCCAATTTTGCAAAAGCTGATTGAACAACAAGCCAAAACGGCAAATCGCCCCGAAACAAAAAAGAAGAAACGCCCCCTTTATGCGTTAATTTTAGCGCCAACTCGTGAACTTGCTGCGCAAATTGGTGAAAACATCCGTGATTACAGCCGTCATTTAGCAATTCGTTCATTAGTTGTTTTTGGTGGCGTAAGCATTAATCCCCAAATGATGAAGTTGCGTGGTGGTGTGGATATTCTGATCGCGACACCCGGACGGTTACTCGATTTAGTCCACCAAAATGCTGTTGATCTTGCAACGGTTAAAGTGCTGGTTTTAGACGAAGCCGATCGCATGTTAGATATGGGTTTTATTCATGATATACGGCGAGTGATAGCAAAATTACCTAAAAAACGTCAAAATTTAATGTTTTCAGCAACGTTTTCAGATGAGATAAAAACACTGGCGGAAACGATTTTACATTCCCCTGAAACGGTTGCTGTCGCCAGAACCAACAGTACATCAACACAAATTACCCAATATGTTCATCGAGTAGATAAACGTCGTAAACGGGAATTACTATCGTACTTAATTGGTAAAAACCAGTGGCAACAAGTACTAATTTTTACTCGCACTAAGTACGGCGCTAACCATTTAGCTGAGCAACTCACTAAAGACGGAATTAAAGCTTCAGCTATTCATGGTAACAAAAGCCAAGGCGCCCGCACCAAAGCCTTAGCCGATTTTAAAACCGGACAAATTCGGGCACTAGTCGCCACCGACATTGCAGCCAGAGGATTGGATATTGAACTATTGCCTTATGTGGTTAATTATGAATTACCGCAGGTTGCTGAAGATTACGTGCATCGAATTGGTCGAACAGGGCGAGCGCAAAATCAAGGGCAGGCGATTTCGTTAGTCTGTATTGACGAACTGCCACAATTAAAAGCCATTGAAAAGTTGATCAAAAAACCAATACCCGAAATCCATACCGATGGTTTTGCCGTTGACCCAACCATTAAAGCTGAGCCGAAAACAAAATCTTCACCTAAAAAACGGCTATCGAAAAACGATCACAACACGCAAAATCGGTCTAATCAACCCAATAAGCGTGGTGGTGTTAACCGAACAAAAAAACACGCTAACACAAATAATAAACAAAGTCATACTCATTAAAATAGAAGGATATTATCATGGTAAATCGCAGTCGACGTTTACGTAAAAAATTACATATTGAAGAGTTTAAAGAGTTAGGTTTTACTGTCAGTTGGTCTTTTGACGAAGGGACAAGTGAAGAAACCTTAGATAACATTGTTGATCAATTCATTCTCGAAGCTATCCAACCAAATGGTTTAGCATATGAAGGAAGTGGGTATCTAAATTGGAAAGGAATTGTCTGTACTCAAAAACTAGGCAATTGTACCGAAGCGCATCGTGACATTGTCACAAAATGGCTGGAAAGTCATGGTTTAAAAAATATCAAAGTCAGTCCGTTAATTGATATTTGGTGGGATGAATTAGATTTCTAATCGATTTTAAACCATATTTGATTAAGTTAGCTTAATTATTCAATAGCCACAATTGTGGCTATTTGTTTGCAATTCATTTAACTAATTATTCAATTCCTTGACTACGTAAATAATCTTCATAATTACCGGTATAATCGATCACTTTTTCTGGCGTAATTTCAACAATACGAGTCGCTAGCGAACTGACAAACTCACGGTCATGCGAAACAAAGAATAGGGTACCTTGATAAAGTTCTAACGCCATATTGAGCGACTCGATCGATTCCATATCTAAATGGTTAGTCGGTTCGTCCATGACAATGATATTCGGTTTTTGCATCATCAATTTACCAAATAACATCCGTCCTTTTTCACCACCCGACAGCACTTTAACCTTCTTCTTAATATCATCTTGCGAAAATAATAAGCGACCTAAAACACTTCGTACTGCTTGTTCATCATCAGTAGGTTGCTTCCATTGGCTCATCCAATCGAACACGGTTAATTCTTCATCAAATTCATATTCATGATCTTGAGCATAATAACCGATATTGGCATTTTCTGACCATTTAATCTCGCCTTGCTCAGGCGTTAGTTCTCCCATTAAGGTTTTAATTAAAGTGGTTTTACCAATCCCATTGGTACCTAAAATGGCGACCTTCTCGCCGACTTCAACCATTAAATTAAGATTATTAAACAAAGGACCATTATCAAAGCCTTTGGTCAAATTCTCAACGACCAAGGCATTACGGAACAATTTTTTATCTTGCTCAAAGCGTATAAATGGATTTTGACGGCTAGATGCTTTCACTTCCTCCAGTTTAATTTTCTCAATTTGTCTGGCTCGAGATGTCGCTTGTTTAGACTTCGACGCATTGGCACTAAAACGACTAACAAAAGATTGCAGTTCACTGATTTGCGCTTTCTTCTTAGCGTTATCCGCTAATAAACGCTCTCGGGCTTGTGTTGATGCCGTCATATAATCATCGTAATTACCCGGATAAATACGCAATTCACCATAATCAAGATCTGCCATATGGGTACAAACCATATTCAAAAAATGGCGATCATGCGAAATAATAATCATGGTACTTTCACGCTCATTAAGCGTATCTTCTAACCAACGGATGGTATCAATATCTAAGTTATTGGTTGGCTCGTCCAGTAATAAAATATCGGGATTCGAAAAGAGCGCTTGGGCTAATAACACACGTAGCTTCCAACCAGGGGCAATTTCACTCATTAGACCATAATGCTGTTCAATGGGAATGCCGACCCCTAGCAATAGTTCGCCAGCACGAGACTCGGCACTATAACCATCCATTTCGGCGTATTGGGTTTCTAAATCAGCCACTTTAAAACCATCTTCTTCACTCATTTCCGGTAAAGAATAGATCCGATCACGTTCTTGCTTGATTTCCCACAACTCAGTATGCCCCATAATCACCGTATCTAACACGGTAAAGGATTCAAAAGCGAACTGATCTTGACGTAATTTACCTAATCTTTCATGAGGATCTAACGCCACATTACCCGAAGTTGGCACCAAATCGCCACCAATGATCTTCATAAACGTTGACTTACCGCTACCATTGGCGCCAATAAGCCCATAACGATTGCCGTTCCCAAATTTAACCGAAATATTTTCAAATAGCGGTTTACTACCAAATTGCATGGTGATGTTATTTGTACTTAACACTGAATTAACTCTCAATTGACTATCGTCTTCAATCAATTTTGCCATTACAAAACAATCTAAGACGTAAAAAAAGTGATATGGATGACATTATGCCATATTTTACAATTTTTGCCGATTATTGATTTAAAATTGGCATGCAAAAAAAGGCCTTTTTTGAGGGGATTGTAAAAATCAACAAGCTTAATTTACAATGCTTCAAGGGGTGAAACTTACGTAAATCTGTCATTTCATTTTGGTGCATATATTACTAATTTAATTAAAATTTTTTTAAGAAAAAAACTTGCAAACTATTTAAAAAAAACGTAAATTCAGCATATCTATTTTAATTATTAATTTGTGGCATTCAAAATAAAGTTAATAAAACTAAATTAAGTTTGATGATTAAAATAATAAGCTATAAAAGATTAATCAATTAAGTGTTTTGTAATTAAATATTGCATACCAATCAATGAGTAGTATGTCATCTAAAAATACAAAAACCTCAATATGATTAATTTTTAAAATGAAAATAAATTTACATAAAAATGAGTGGAAAAATGGAAACAAATAACAATTCCAATACGGATTTCAACGACAACGACATTCAATCGAACACCGATGCCCCCGTTGTCACAACCGAACTCATACACGAAGCGAAAGAAAACATGGCGCTAAGTAACGGAAAATGTGGCGCCTGTGAGCGAACGGGATTTCCACTATTTTTAGTTCGAAAAAGTGTGGTGCCTAAATTTTTTAAAAATAGCAAAACCAATATTTGGGAAAGTGGCATGTTGCCACTAAAAAATCACGAGCCGACCACCGCCTTTACGCACTTTAGCTATGTTTATCGAACTTTACGTGAAGGTTATGTCTATATCTTGCTTCAAAAAAACAAATCGGCTAAAGGGTGGCAAGGTACTAATTTAAATTTATTAAAAGTCAAAGTGTTTGAAGTGACAAAATCTGGCGCTTTTCGATTAAGAGAGTTTCGTGACGTTAAAGGCACCAGACCAAAAGAGCTACCGGAAAGCTGTATTACAGAAGGGCACCAATTTAAAGCTAAATTTATCACGCTGGACAACAAAATTTATGACAAAGCGTGGATAGCCTACAGTCCTTACCGTTGGGATAAAGACGTGGTGGATCACTACCGCAAAAGTGAAGACGACCGAAATGAACGTTTCACGGTGGTTGATTTAACACAAACCGAGCCATCAAAGTTAACGGCTAATGGGGAACGTAGCTTTTCATTCAGCGATTTTACTCGAGAGCCGGTCAAAGCAGCGCCTGTTGAAGGCGAAAAACAAGGGAGTGAATCAACAACAGCAGTTGAAGGTCCGACAAAACGCTATCTGCTGGAAATGGAATGCAATAAACAAGAAGTGCTGGATTATTTCAATAAAGAACAGCTAGATGAAAGACGTCAAAAATCAAAAGAAGAACAAGACAAAGCACAACAAAATGCATCCCAAAACAGCAATACACAGGCACAAAGCAAACCTGCTTCGGTTGGCATAAAAGATACCAAATTAAATAAAGAAATAGCCAAAGGCAGTTTTTATGCACAAAATTACGATTTAAAAAATCAGCTTGAAAACACCGAAGCAAGCATAATAGAAAACTACCGTAAACTATTTTGCTCAGCCAGTCAGTTTAATACCTTAAAAAAAGAAGTGGGTGGACTCAATGACGATTTCAGCAAAACAATAGACGGCTATAAAGGCGAAGCTTACGATAACTCGAATTACAAAACGACCGAAATCGGCGTTATTTTAGTTGAAGACAGCTTAGGGATAGCTGAAGAGCTTGCCGTTCAGCGCAGACAGCTATTGTCACCGGTGGTGGATGGTTTAGCCGGTCGCAGTCAAGAGCAAACCCTTGCCATTCAAAAAAGGTTACAAGCCAATTTAGGCAAAACCGTTAAAGATCTGATACTGGAAGGAAAAGACGAGATTGGTGACGAAATAGACCCAAGCATTATTCAATCCTTTTATACCGAAAACCTGATTGATTTGGACTACAACAAACAATACCAATATGTCAATCGCATCCCTGAATATTTGCGGTATAGATGGCCTGTTGAGTACTGGTTAAATGAAAAAATCAATCAAGGGATATCGAATATAAAGGCGAAAGTTATGGGGCCACGCAAAAAGGCCATTGAAGATTACTTTAATAAACAGATAACCGATGCCGAGGACAAACCCTTACTATACTTCAAACCCGAAACCAGTTACGCACGTAATCAATATACCAGTATTGAAAGCTATAAAGATATTTTAAAAAGTGAAAATTTGATTCAAGATGCTTCAGAGTGTATTTTATTCGGGTTCTATAATTCAGAGTATAAACAGCATAGCCAAATGATTGAGCGTGACCGACAAACTGCAATTCGAGAAGCCAAGGAGATCTTATCACCAAACAATCAGCCCGGTAGCGGTGAATCCGATGAGTTATTATTACTTGATGATATTCCATTAATTGATATGGTAGGCGAAAAGGAATTTTGTAATGAAATTGGAATTAATCTTCGAGATCCAACTATCAGTAATGCGTTATGGAAACTGGGACGATTCTATTATTTTAGATTAGTGAGTGAAAAAGGATTTGGTCATGGAGAAATAGCGTGTCCACCATTAGGTCAATACGAAGTCATTAAACTGACAGATAACCAAAAACAACAAATTTTAGCTATTTATAATGATAATGATAAACCCGATATATATAAAAAAATAAACTATGATGTCGTTGCCGTAAAATTCCCGAATGCCAAAGAAAGTGTTGCCGAATGGAAAAAGAATCAAGTTTGGAAAAACAAACATGGTAAACGTGTCAATGATGATTCTATACAAAAATATCAACAACTCGATAAGTTGCTTTATAACAACTTAACTAAGTATGTAAAAAATGTATCGAAGGACTATTTTACGTATCTGTTATGGTTATTTGGCGACCATAACCCCGTGCAATTTTGGTTAAAAGAATGTACACCCGACACGTCAGACCGGCATATTAATGCTTTAAACAGCTTATTGGTTATTTTAGACAGTGATTTTACCGGTAATCTATACCTTGATGAGCAAGCCCAGCTATGGTCACAATTAATCAATAATAAAACGAGTATTTATCGCCATTTTCTTGAAGGTCATCCATATTCACTGTTCAATGTGGCTTCGGGCAATGTGGCTGAAGCCGACCTGCAATTAACTGAAGATGTCAAAGCGATAATGGCAAATCAAGAGGCAGGGCAAGAACAAGAAACAACCGATGTTGATAATCCGCTGTCCGGTGTTAATACCTTAACGGATTATATCGATCCGATCAGTAATCTAAAACTACCTAACAATGTCAGAGTTGGGGCTTATTTAACTGAAGAACTGGTCAAACTCTCCATGACCAATGTAGCGAAAACGCTTTCACATAATGGAACTTATAATTTAAGCAGGCCGGTGACCAATCAGCACCTTATCAGAGCGATGAGCATGTTTACCACCGCAAGTCACGGGAGCTATCGCGTAAAAGTACCGGTATCCAATTTACAGGATTTTTTAGACAAACTGGGCAGTTCAGCCAAGGTGGTCTACCCAAATCAGCACGGTGGTAATCTGGTTACTACCGCAGGCGACCGTATTCGTGGGCGTTATTCGGCAACCCGTGACCGGTTTAAGCTGAAAGGACGCGACATAACCAGAGCGAAGGGGCAATTTGTCGAGTTTGATATACTGCTCACCTTCGAAAATGACATTGAACGACTTGACTTTGAAAGCAAAAAGACCACCAGCCGTGGCACTGCCAACGTTGATGCATTCAAAGATGTAAAAGCGATTGAATATGAAGAACTACAAGCTGCGAAATTTGGTGCAGAAAAAAATTGGCGCAAAGAAGTGTTAGACACTTCAGCAACAGGTGTCGTTAATGTTCTCACCCTGGCATATCAATTTATTCAAATCAGCGAGTTAAACGAAAAACTTAAAACATTAACGGATTCAGCCTTAATTGATAAAGTATCTAAAGCGATATTCAGAACATATCTTGATATTACATTAACGGCATCGGAAGCCATTATCACGGGGACGAAACTGGTCGTCTTATTTGGTGAACGTGGCGACAACCTGTCAAAAATTCTCAAGAAACTGAACAAAGCCGGTGCAGTCATTGGGGGCGTGGCTAAAGTGCTTGCCTTAGTGGATAGTATCGGCGAGTTGGTAAAAGCATTTAAAGCACTGGCACGGGGGGATGACGGTTCAGTGGTTTACGTGGTGACGTCGATCATTGGATTTGCGGCAGCTGGAATTGGGTTAATGTTAGGGCTGTCAGGACCATGGGGTATTGCCTTAATGCTGGCACCGCATATCATCAATTTTCTGTTTGGCACCTACGATGACGCCAGTGAATGGGACGAAATGGAAAAATGGATGAACCGCTCAATATTTGGCAAGTTTAACCATGTTGATTTGTTTCCGCCATATCCAATCAGTGATACAGGTAACTACTTGTCCGAACAAGATTTTTATTTAGCGTCACGCAAAGGGTTTTGTCGCACGGCACATTACGAATTTGAATTGACAGACTTTGTTAAAGAAGCAAGAAACAAAAATGCAAAGATACCTCACGCAAAAAGATCATTCACGATCGATTTTGGAACGGATGATCAGAGAGAAATCAGTGAACATATAAAAAAGGCAAATAAAGGCACCAAGTATAATCTACATTTAGTGATGCAATTACCCGATTTTGTCAGAGATAAAGCTAAATTTAAAGGTAAAGTAGTGATCCGTCATGGTGAAGGCGAAATGGAAACCATATTAGCAATAAGTGATGGTGAAAAAGAATTAAACATTGAAACCGTTCAGGTGAATGCTAAATACTTTGAAATACTCAATAGTGATATGATAAGGGATGACGATAAAGAGGTTTATGACTATTTAAACAATTCAGCCAAAAATAATAAAAATAAAAAAGAGAACAATGAACAACTAAACAACGATAAGCAATTGTGGTATCAAATGAAAGAGGCGATTAGTACGCCACCTTCAAAAGACAGCAAAACAGAAGAAGATAAAAAAGGAGAACAGAAAAAACAGGAAGAGGTAAATAACGACACCACAACAGAATCATCACCAAACACTGAAAATAGCGCATCAACAGTGACACCGCCTGATGTTGGTTTATTTGCCATTAACCAATTAATAGGCCGTGTAGTGGATAAGTTTGAAGTAATTTGTACCTTCGAATATTTACCGGAAGGCAAAACAGACAGCCAAGGTAATAAAGCGTTCCCTTATCTGCTTTCTTATCAATATAAGGTGGTTAGCTGGTTTGAAAACTTAGTTGGTCGATAGCGTGGTCAAGTCATAAAATAAACGAATAAAAAAACAGGTAATGTTAATGAACAATCAAAAAATAAAACACTCGCTGTTAAGTTGCAGTTTAATTCTATTATCACTACTAACCGGTTGTGATAACACTGATTATAAAACCCGAATTCAGGAAGAAAATGATTGGTATAATCCGGATGGTAATAGAGCTTTCTGTCTGGCAGTGGGTGAAATTTATAAAAATATGTATCCCTATACTATTCACTATCTGGAAGGTGAGATAAACCCCAAAGATCCGTGGGATAAAATTGCTGCAAATAATGAGGTTAATTTAAAACTATCGCTATATGCCAAAGAAGGGTTATTTACCGAAGAACTGGTGGGGTATGATGGTGATAAACCACTATATCGTTATGATCTAACCGATGAGGGGCGTAAATATCTCGATAAAGATTGGTGGGGTGGCACTAACTTCTGTTTTGGCAAAGTGGTAGTAGAAAAAATACAGAAAGTGGATAATCAATGGAAAGATAAGCCAATGATAATATTTAGTTATCATCTGGAAAATGTACCCAATTGGATAAAAAATAAAGATATTTATAGCTTATACAAAGGTAATGGTGCAGTACAATCTGCGGGAGAAGGTAAAAGCCTTCTGACAGGGATCCAGTATTACTCTAAAAAAAGTGATGGTACTTTAAAATTAAGAGTAGGTGTAAGTGGCAAATATGTTTTATAACTTTATTAACATTATGAGGTTACTTGTTTAAAACATGAATTATACGACACGCTTTTTACTTAAAATAGAAACGGACAGCCAAGGTAATAAAGCGTTCCCTTATCTGCTTTCTTATCAATATAAGGTGGTTAGCTGGTTTGAAAACTTAGTTGGTCGATAGCGTGGTCAAGTCATAAAATAAACGAATAAAAAAACAGGTAATGTTAATGAACAATCAAAAGATAAAACACTCACTGTTAAGTTGCAGTTTAATTCTATTATCGCTACTGACGGGTTGTGATAACACTGATTATAAAACCCGAATTCAGGAAGAAAATGACAACATTAATCCAGACGGTAATAGAGCTGTTTGTCTGGCAGTGGGTGAAATTTATAAAGATATGTATCCCTATACGATTAAATATATAGAAGGTGAGATAAATCCGAAAGATCCGTGGGATAAAATTAGACAGAATAATAGACTTAATTTAAAACTATCCTTGTATGCCAAAGAAGGATTATTTACCGAAGAATTAGTCGGTTATGACGGTGATAAACCACTGTATCGATATGATTTAACCGATGAAGGACGTAAATATATTGATAAAAGATGGTGGGGTGGTACCAATTTCTGTTTTGGTCGAGTGGTGGTGGAAAAAATAGTGAAAGTGGATAATCAATGGAAAGATAAACCAATGGTGATATTTAGTTACCATATGGATAATGTGCCTAACTGGATAAAAAATCAGGAGATTTATCGCTTATATAAAGGTTTTGGCAGCATGGAAACGGTAGTCACAGGCAATAAACCCGCAAAGGGCATTCATTACTACAGCATAAAAAGTGATGGTACCTTAAAATTATCTCGTGGTGTAAGTGGTGGACTTGTTTTGTAAATTTATTTTAATCATTAATTTGCTTGTTTAAAATGAATAATTTAGCGTATTATCAATTAAGTTATCACACTAACAACCAAGGCAATAAAGCGTTCCCTTATCTGCTTTCTTATCAATATAAGGTGGTTAGCTGGTTTGAAAACTTAGTTGGTCGATAGCGTGGTCAAGTCATAAAATAAACGAATAAAAAAACAGGTAATGTTAATGAACAATCAAAAGATAAAACACTCACTGTTAAGTTGCAGTTTAATTCTATTATCGCTACTGACGGGTTGTGATAACACTGATTATAAAACCCGAATTCAGGAAGAAAATGACAACATTAATCCCAATGGTAACAGAGCTTTCTGTCTGGAAGTAGGTGAAATTTATAAAGATATGTATCCCTATACAATTAAATATATAGAAGGTGAGATAAACCCGAAAGATCCGTGGGATAAAATTAGACAAAACAATAGACTTAATTTAAAACTATCCTTGTATGCCAAAGAAGGATTATTTACCGAAGAGTTAGTCGGTTATGATAGCGATAAACCACTGTATCGTTATGATTTAACCGATGAAGGACGTAAATATATTGATAAAAAATGGTGGGGTGGCACCAATTTCTGTTTTGGTCGTGTAGTAGTGGATAAAATAGTGAAAGTGGATCATCAATGGAAAGATAAACCAATGGTGATATTTAGGTACCATATGGACAATGTACCTAACTGGGTAAAAAATAAAGAAATTTATAGCTTGTATAAAAATATTGAGGATGATGTAACAGGAAACAAGCCGGTAAATGGCATTCATTACTACAGCATAAAAAGTGACGGTACCTTAAAATTAAGAGTAGGTGTAAGTGGTTCATATCTTTTATAACTAAATAAAAAAATAGGTAATGATAATGAACAATAAAAAGATAAAACACTTACTATTCAGTTGCAGTTTAATTCTATTATCGCTACTGACGGGTTGTGATAACACTGATTATAAAACCCGAATTCAGGAAGAAAATGACAACATTAATCCCAATGGTAATAGAGCTGTTTGTTTAAGAGTTGGAAAGCTATTTAATAACATGTATCCCTACACGATTCAATATCTCGAAGGTGAGATAGACCCCAAAGATCCGTGGGATAAAATTAGACAGAATAATAGACTTAATTTAAAACTATCCTTATATGCCAAAGAAGGATTATTTACTGAAGAATTAGTTGGTTATGACGGTGATAAACCGCTATATCGTTATGATTTAACCGATGAAGGACGTAAATATATTGATAAAAGATGGTCGGGAGGCACCAATTTCTGTTTTGGTCGCGTAGTAGTGGACAAAATATTGAGTGTGAATAATCAATGGAAAGATAAGCCAAGAGTTACATTTAATTACCATATGGACAATGTGCCTAACTGGATAAAAAATCCTGAGATTTATCGCTTATATCCGGGATATGGCAGTATGGAAGCGGCTGTGACAGGAAATAAACCAGCAAGGGGTGTTCATTACTACAGCATAAAAAGTGATGGCACTTTAAAATTATCTTTAGCTGAAAGTGGTGGGCATGTTTTATAGCTTTATTTTAGTCATTAAGTTGCTTGTTTAAAATGAATAATTTAGTGCATTATCAATTAAATGAGAATTATTGTTATATCAGGATAAAAAATGACAAGCATCACCAATACGGATTTTAACGATAATGACATTCAATCGAACACCGATGCCCCCGTTGTCACAACCGAACTCATACACGAAGCGAAAGAAAACATGGCGCTAAGTAACGGAAAATGTGGCGCCTGTGAGCGAACGGGATTTCCACTATTTTTAGTTCGAAAAAGTGTGGTGCCTAAATTTTTTAAAAATAGCAAAACCAATATTTGGGAAAGTGGCATGTTGCCACTAAAAAATCACGAGCCGACCACCGCCTTTACGCACTTTAGCTATGTTTATCGAACTTTACGTGAAGGTTATGTCTATATCTTGCTTCAAAAAAACAAATCGGCTAAAGGGTGGCAAGGTACTAATTTAAATTTATTAAAAGTCAAAGTGTTTGAAGTGACAAAATCTGGCGCTTTTCGATTAAGAGAGTTTCGTGACGTTAAAGGCACCAGACCAAAAGAGCTACCGGAAAGCTGTATTACAGAAGGGCACCAATTTAAAGCTAAATTTATCACGCTGGACAACAAAATTTATGACAAAGCGTGGATAGCCTACAGTCCTTACCGTTGGGATAAAGACGTGGTGGATCACTACCGCAAAAGTGAAGACGACCGAAATGAACGTTTCACGGTGGTTGATTTAACACAAACCGAGCCATCAAAGTTAACGGCTAATGGGGAACGTAGCTTTTCATTCAGCGATTTTACTCGAGAGCCGGTCAAAGCAGCGCCTGTTGAAGGCGAAAAACAAGGGAGTGAATCAACAACAGCAGTTGAAGGTCCGACAAAACGCTATCTGCTGGAAATGGAATGCAATAAACAAGAAGTGCTGGATTATTTCAATAAAGAACAGCTAGATGAAAGACGTCAAAAATCAAAAGAAGAACAAGACAAAGCACAACAAAATGCATCCCAAAACAGCAATACACAGGCACAAAGCAAACCTGCTTCGGTTGGCATAAAAGATACCAAATTAAATAAAGAAATAGCCAAAGGCAGTTTTTATGCACAAAATTACGATTTAAAAAATCAGCTTGAAAACACCGAAGCAAGCATAATAGAAAACTACCGTAAACTATTTTGCTCAGCCAGTCAGTTTAATACCTTAAAAAAAGAAGTGGGTGGACTCAATGACGATTTCAGCAAAACAATAGACGGCTATAAAGGCGAAGCTTACGATAACTCGAATTACAAAACGACCGAAATCGGCGTTATTTTAGTTGAAGACAGCTTAGGGATAGCTGAAGAGCTTGCCGTTCAGCGCAGACAGCTATTGTCACCGGTGGTGGATGGTTTAGCCGGTCGCAGTCAAGAGCAAACCCTTGCCATTCAAAAAAGGTTACAAGCCAATTTAGGCAAAACCGTTAAAGATCTGATACTGGAAGGAAAAGACGAGATTGGTGACGAAATAGACCCAAGCATTATTCAATCCTTTTATACCGAAAACCTGATTGATTTGGACTACAACAAACAATACCAATATGTCAATCGCATCCCTGAATATTTGCGGTATAGATGGCCTGTTGAGTACTGGTTAAATGAAAAAATCAATCAAGGGATATCGAATATAAAGGCGAAAGTTATGGGGCCACGCAAAAAGGCCATTGAAGATTACTTTAATAAACAGATAACCGATGCCGAGGACAAACCCTTACTATACTTCAAACCCGAAACCAGTTACGCGCGTAATCAATATACCAGTATTGAAAGCTATAAAGATATTTTAAAAAGTGAAAATCAGATTCAGGACGGCTCAGAATGTGTATTATTTGCCTTTTTCGATCCTGATGCGAGATACAGCCAACAGCTAAAAAAATATGCAGAGCAACAAGCAAAAGAGTATTTAACAAAATTACCTTATTCGGGTAATGCATCTCAAGACGAGATGGATGATATTCTTGTCACCTACGTAGTGGGTGATAAAGAGTTTGCCAAAGAACAAAATTTTAGCATTACTGTCCCTGCCTATGCTGGTCTAAACGAAGTGGCTAAATTCTTCTACTTCAGGTTTGTCAGTCAAGTCAGCTTAAGCAGTGTCAATTCGGACAATACGCCACCACTGGGTGATTATGTCCCTATTTATTTAACTAAAAACCAAAAAGCACAAATTCTGACAATTTTTAAAAACAGTCAGGAAGCGCAAGATGTTTTAATGGATAATCTTGATGTCATTGCCGTAAAATTCCCGAATGCCAAAGAATGTGTTGCTGAATGGAAAAAGAATCAAGCTTGGAAAGACAAACATGGTCAACGTGTGAATGATGATACCCTACAAAAATATCAACAACTTGATAAGCAGCTTTATAACAACTTAACTAAGTATGTAAAAAATGTATCGAAGGACTATTTTACCTATTTAATATGGTTATTTGGCGATCATAACCCCGTGCAATTTTGGTTAAAAGAATGTACACCCGACACGTCAGACCGGCATATTAATGCTTTAAACAGCTTATTGGTTATTTTAGACAGTGATTTTACCGGTAATCTATACCTTGATGAGCAAGCCCAGCTATGGTCACAATTAATCAATAATAAAACGAGTATTTATCGCCATTTTCTTGAAGGTCATCCATATTCACTGTTCAATGTGGCTTCGGGCAATGTGGCTGAAGCCGACCTGCAATTAACTGAAGATGTCAAAGCGATAATGGCAAATCAAGAGGCAGGGCAAGAACAAGAAACAACCGATGTTGATAATCCGCTGTCCGGTGTTAATACCTTAACGGATTATATCGATCCGATCAGTAATCTAAAACTACCTAACAATGTCAGAGTTGGGGCTTATTTAACTGAAGAACTGGTCAAACTCTCCATGACCAATGTAGCGAAAACGCTTTCACATAATGGAACTTATAATTTAAGCAGGCCGGTGACCAATCAGCACCTTATCAGAGCGATGAGCATGTTTACCACCGCAAGTCACGGGAGCTATCGCGTAAAAGTACCGGTATCCAATTTACAGGATTTTTTAGACAAACTGGGCAGTTCAGCCAAGGTGGTCTACCCAAATCAGCACGGTGGTAATCTGGTTACTACCGCAGGCGACCGTATTCGTGGGCGTTATTCGGCAACCCGTGACCGGTTTAAGCTGAAAGGACGCGACATAACCAGAGCGAAGGGGCAATTTGTCGAGTTTGATATACTGCTCACCTTCGAAAATGACATTGAACGACTTGACTTTGAAAGCAAAAAGACCACCAGCCGTGGCACTGCCAACGTTGATGCATTCGAAGACGTAAAAGCGATTGAATATGAAGAATTACAAGCCGCAAAATTTGGGGCAGAAAAAAATTGGCGCAAAGAAGTGTTAGACACCTCAGCAACAGGTGTTGTTAATGTTCTCACGCTGACCTATCAATTTATTCAAATCAGCGAGTTAAACAAAAAACTTAAAACATTAACGGATTCAGCCTTGCTTGATAAAGTATCAAAAGCGATATTCAGAACACACCTTGATATTGCCTTATCGGTATCAGAAGCCATTATCACGGGTGCGAAACTGGTCGCCTTATTTGGTGAACGTGGCGACAACCTGTCAAAAATTCTCAATAAGCTGAACAAAGCCGGTGCAGTCATTGGGGGCGTGGCTAAAGTGCTTGCCTTAGTGGATAGTATCGGCGAGTTGGTAAAAGCATTTAAAGCACTGGCACGGGGGGATGACGGTTCAGTGGTTTACGTGGTGACGTCGATCATTGGATTTGCGGCAGCTGGAATTGGGTTAATGTTAGGGCTGTCAGGACCATGGGGTATTGCCTTAATGCTGGCACCGCATATCATCAATTTTCTGTTTGGCACCTACGATGACGCCAGTGAATGGGACGAAATGGAAAAATGGATGAACCGCTCAATATTTGGCAAGTTTAACCATGTTGATTTGTTTCCGCCATATCCAATCAGTGATACAGGTAACTACTTGTCCGAACAAGATTTTTATTTAGCGTCACGCAAAGGATTTTGTCGTACAGCGCATTACGAAGTTAAGTTGAAAGACCTTGTTACCGAGGCAATGAACAAAAATCCAAATAGACTTCACACAAAAAAATCACTAACGATCGATTGGGGAACGGATGATCAGACAGAAATCATTGAACAGATGAATGGAGCAAAATCAGGCACCAAGTACAATCTACATTTGGTGATGCAATTACCGGATTTTATCAGAGAAAAAGCTAAATTTAAAGGTAAAGTGGTGATCCGCCATGCTGAAGGTGAAATGGAGACCATATTAGCAATAAGTCATGGTAAAAAAGGATTAAACATTAAAACCGTTCAAGTGAATGGCAAATACTTTGAAATAGCCAACAATGAAATGATTAGAGATAAAAAACAAGAAAGCTATCAATATTTTAATGAGATTTCTGAAAATGAGGATGATGAAGAAAACGCGCAAAACCAAGAAAGTAAAAATGAAAACAACACAGCTAATCAATTATGGTATCAAATGCAAGATATATGTAACAATCAAACACCGGCGCAAAAAGTAGTATCAGACACTAACAGTCAACTTGAGTCACTATTACATAATTCACAAAAAGCAAAGAAAATTAACGTTGGCTTATTTTCTATTAATCAATTATTAGGTCGAGTAGTAGATAATTTTGAAGTGATTTGTACTTTTGAATATTTGCCGGAAGGCGACACAGACAGATATGGCAATAAAGCGTTCCCTTATCTACTTTCCTATCAATACAAAGTGGTCAGCTGGTTAGGTGAGCTGGTCGATAATGTTGGTAGCGCTGTAAAGATAAACTAATTAAATAAGCAGGTACCTTTAATGAACAATAAAAAGATAAAACACTTACTGTTAAGTTGTAGTTTAGTCCTGTTATCGCTATTAGCTGGCTGTGATAACACCGACTATAAAACCCGAATTCAGAAAGAAAATGATCGAAATAATCCAAATGGAAATAGGGCCATTTGTTTGTATGTAAATGATCTGGAAAGTGATATGTATCCCTATACTATTCACTATTTGGAAGGCGAGATAAATCCCGAAGATCCGTACGATAAAATTGCTACAAATAATGAAATTAATTTAAAACTATCGTTATATGCCAAAGAAGGACTATTTACTGAGGAGTTAGTAGGATATGACGGTGATAAACCGCTATATCGTTATGATTTAACCGATGAAGGACGCAAATATCTGGATAACAGATGGGCTGGTACTAACTTTTGTTTTGGTCGAGTAGTGGTGGAAAAAATATTGAAAGTGGATAATCAATGGAAAGATAAACCAATGGTGGTATTTAGTTACCATATGGACAATGTGCCCAACTGGATAAAAAATCCGGAGATTTATCGATTATATCCGGGCTATGGCAGTATGGAAGCAGCAGTCACCGGAAATGAGCTAGCAGAAGGAATTCACTATTATTCTAAAAAGAGTGATGGAACTTTACGCTTGCGTGTAGGCGTAAGTGGTTCATATGTATTATAAATTTATCATTAGGTTACTTGTTTGAAACATGAATTATACGACACGCTTTATACTCAAAATAGAAACAGACAGCCAAGGTAATCAAGCCTTTCCTTATCTGCTTTCCTATCAATATAAAGTGGTCAGCTGGTTAGGTGAGCTGGTCGATAATGTTGGTAGCGCTGTAAAGATAAACTAATTAAATAAGCAGGTACCTTTAATGAACAATAAAAAGATAAAACATTTACTGTTAAGTTGCAGTTTAATCCTATTATCGCTATTAACCGGTTGTGATAACACCGACTATAAAACCCGAATTCAAAAAGAAAATGATCGAAATAATCCAAATGGAAACAGAGCTATTTGTTTGTATGTAAATGATCTGGAAAGTGATATGTATCCTTATACCATTCACTATCTGGAAGGCGAGATAAACCCCGAAGATCCATATGATAAAATTAAGCAAAATAAAAGACTTAATTTAAAACTATCGTTATATGCCAAAGAAGGACTATTTACCGAAGAATTAGTAGGTTATGACGGCGATAAACCTTTGTATCGTTATAACTTGACTGATGAAGGACGCAAATATCTGGATAACAGATGGGCGGGTACTAATTTCTGTTTTGGTCGAGTAGTGGTGGAAAAAATATTGGAAGTAGATAATCAATGGAAAGATAAACCAATGGTGATATTTAGTTACCATATGGATAACGTGCCTAACTGGATAAAAAATCCGGAGATTTATCGCTTATTCCCAGGATATGGCAGTATGGAAGCAGCAGTGACAGGCAATGAGCTAGCAGAAGGAATTCACTATTATTCTAAAAAGAGTGATGGAACTTTACGATTACGTGTAGGTGAAAGTGTTTCCTATTTTTTATAGCTAAATAAAAAAACAGATAATGATAATGAACAATAAAAAGATAAAACATTTACTGTTAAGTAGCAGTTTAATCCTATTATCGCTATTAACCGGTTGTGATAACACTGATTATAAAACCCGAATTCAGGAAGAAAATGACAACATTAATCCAGACGGTAATAGAGCTGTTTGTCTGGCAGTGGGTGAAATTTACAAAGATATGTATCCTTATACAATAAAATACATGGCGGGATATCATAAGGATATGGATTATCAAGATCCCATTTATATTAATCATAAATTAAATTACCGATTAGCGTTGTATGCCAAAGAAGGGCTATTTACCGAAGAGTTAGTGGGTTATGAGGGTGATCAACCGCTATATCGTTATGATTTAACCGATGAAGGACGTAAATATATAGATAAAAAATGGTGGGGCGGTACTAATTTCTGTTTTGGTCGAGTGGTGGTGGAAAAAATAGTGAAGGTGGATCATCAATGGAAAGATAAGCCAATGGTGATATTTAGTTACCATATGGACAATGTGCCTAACTGGATAAAAAATCCTGAGATTTATCGCTTATATCCAGGTTTTGGCAGTATGGAAACGGTAGTCACAGGCAATAAACCCGCAAAGGGCATTCATTACTACAGCATAAAAAGTGATGGTACCTTAAAATTATCTCGTGGTGTAAGTGGTGGACTTGTTTTGTAAATTTATTTTAATCATTAAGTTACTTGTTTAAAAATAAATAATTTACGCATTATCAATTAAGTTATGACACTAACAACCAAGGTAATAAAACGTTTCCATATCTGCTTTCTTATCAATATAAGGTGGTCAGCTGGTTTGAAAACTTAGTTGGTCGATAGCCTAGGTAGTATCATAAAATAAACCAATTAAAAAAACAGGTAATGATAATGAACAATAAAAAGATAAAACACTTACTATTCAGTTGCAGTTTAATTCTATTATCGCTACTGACGGGTTGTGATAACACTGATTATAAAACCCGAATTCAGGAAGAAAATGACAACATTAATCCAGACGGTAATAGAGCTGTTTGTCTGGCAGTGGGTGAAATTTATAAAGATATGTATCCCTATACGATTAAATATATAGAAGGTGAGATAAATCCGAAAGATCCGTGGGATAAAATTAGACAGAATAATAGACTTAATTTAAAACTATCCTTGTATGCCAAAGAAGGATTATTTACCGAAGAATTAGTCGGTTATGACGGTGATAAACCACTGTATCGATATGATTTAACCGATGAAGGACGTAAATATATTGATAAAAGATGGTGGGGTGGTACCAATTTCTGTTTTGGTCGCGTAGTAGTGGATAAAATATTGAGTGTGAATAATCAATGGAAAGATAAGCCAAGAGTTACATTTAATTACCATATGGACAATGTGCCTAACTGGATAAAAAATCCTGAGATTTATCGCTTATATCCGGGATATGGCAGTATGGAAGCGGCTGTGACAGGAAATAAACCAGCAAGGGGTGTTCATTACTACAGCATAAAAAGTGATGGCACTTTAAAATTATCTTTAGCTGAAAGTGGTGGGCATGTTTTATAGCTTTATTTTAGTCATTAAGTTGCTTGTTTAAAATGAATAATTTAGCGCATTATCAATTAAGTTATGACACTAACAACCAAGGCAATAAAGCGTTCCCTTATCTGCTTTCTTATCAATATAAGGTGGTTAGCTGGTTTGAAAACTTAGTTGGTCGATAGCGTGGTCAAGTCATAAAATAAACGAATAAAAAAACAGGTAATGTTAATGAACAATCAAAAGATAAAACACTCACTGTTAAGTTGCAGTTTAATTCTATTATCACTACTAACCGGTTGTGATAATACTGATTATAAAACCCGAATTCAGGAAGAAAATGATTGGGATAATCCGGATGGTAATAGAGCTTTCTGTCTGGCAGTGGGTGAAATTTATAAAAATATGTATCCCTATACTATTCACTATCTGGAAGGTGAGATAAACCCCAAAGATCCGTGGGATAAAATTGCTGCAAATAATGAGGTTAATTTAAAACTATCGCTATATGCCAAAGAAGGGTTATTTACCGAAGAACTGGTGGGGTATGATGGTGATAAACCACTATATCGTTATGATCTAACCGATGAGGGGCGTAAATATCTCGATAAAGATTGGTGGGGTGGCACTAACTTCTGTTTTGGCAAAGTGGTAGTAGAAAAAATATTAGAAGTGGATAATCAATGGGAAGGCAAACCCATGGTTAGATTTAGTTATCATCTGGAAAATGTACCCAACTGGTTAAAAAATAAAGATATTTATAGCTTATATAAAGGCAATGGTGCAGTACGAGCAGCGGGAGAAGGTAAAACTCTTCTAAAAGGGATCCACTATTACTCTAAAAAAAGTGATGGAAGTTTACGATTGAGTTTAGGTGTAAGTGGTCATTATATTTTATAACTTTATTAACATTGTTAGGTTACTTGTTTAAAACATGAATTATACGACACGCTGTTCACTCAAAATTGTAACAGACAACCAAGGTAATAAAGCGTTCCTTTATCTACTTTCTTATCAATATAAGGTGGTTAGCTGGTTTGAAAACTTAGTTGGTCGATAGCGTGGTCAAGTCATAAAATAAACGAATAAAAAAACAGGTAATGTTAATGAACAATCAAAAAATAAAACACTCGCTGTTAAGTTGCAGTTTAATTCTATTATCACTACTAACCGGTTGTGATAACACTGATTATAAAACCCGAATTCAGGAAGAAAATGACAACATTAATCCCAATGGTAATAGAGCTGTTTGCTTGGATGTGGGTGAAATTTATAAAGATATGTATCCTTATACAATAAAATATATGGCAGGTTATCATAAAGATCTGAATTATAAAGATCCTATTTATGTTAATCATAAATTAAATTACCGATTAGCGCTGTATGCCAAAGAAGGGCTATTTACCGAAGAGTTAGTGGGTTATGAGGGTGATCAACCGCTATATCGTTATGATTTGACCGATGAAGGACGTAAATATATTGATCAAAAATGGTGGGGTGGCACCAATTTTTGTTTTGGTCGAGTGGTGGTTGACAAAATATTGAGCGTTGACCGTCAATGGAAAGATAAACCAAAGGTTGTATTTAATTACCATATGGACAATGTGCCTAACTGGATAAAAAATCCAGAGATTTATCGTTTATATAAAGGTTTTGGCAGTATGGAAGCGGCAGTGACAGGAAATAAACCTGCAAGGGGGGCTCATTACTATAGCATTAAAAGTGATGGTACCTTAAGGTTATCTGTAGCGGAAAGCGGTAAATATGTTTTATAAATTTATCATTAAATTGCTTGTTTAAAAATAAATAATTTAACGCATTATCAATTAAGTTATGACACTAACAACCAAGGCAATAAAGCGTTCCCTTATCTGCTTTCTTATCAATATAAGGTGGTCAGTTGGTTAGATGAGCTGGTCGATAATGTTGGTAGCGCCGTAAACATAAACTAATTAAATAAGCAGGAACCTTTAATGAACAATAAAAAGATAAAACACTTACTGTTAAGTTGCAGTTTAATCCTATTATCGCTATTAACCGGTTGTGATAACACTGATTATAAAGCCCGAATACAAAAAGAAAATGATCGAAATAATCCCAATGGTAATAAAGCAATTTGCTTAAGAGTTGGCAAACTATTTAATGATATGTATCCCTATACAATAAAATATATGGCTGGTTATGATAAAGATATGGATTACCAAGATCCCATTTATATCAATCATAAACTAAATCAACGATTGGCGCTGTTTGCCAAAGAAGGATTATTTACCGAGGAACTGGTTGGATATGACGGTGATAAGCCGTTATATCGTTATGATTTGACCGATGAGGGGCGCAAATATCTCGATAGAAAATGGCTAAGGGGTACCAATTTTTGTTTTGGACGAATAGTAGTGGAAAAAATATTGAAAGTGGATAATCAATGGAAAGATAAACCAATGGTTAGATTTAGTTACCATATGGATAACGTGCCTAACTGGATAAAAAACCCAGAGATTTATCGCTTATATAAAGGCTATGGCAGTATGGAAGCAGCAGTGACAGGAAATGAGCTAGCAGAGGGAATTCACTATTATTCTAAAAAGAGTGATGGCACTTTAAAATTAAGTGTAGGTGAAAGTGGTTCCTATTTTTTATAGCTAAATAAAAAAACAGATAATGATAATGAACAATAAAAAGATAAAACACTTACTGTTAAGTTGCAGTTTAATCCTATTATCGCTATTAACCGGTTGTGATAACACTGACTATAAAACCCGAATACAAAAAGAAAATGACCGAAATAATCCAAATGGAAACAGAGCTATTTGTTTGTATGTGAATGAACTGAAAAGTGATATGTATCCTTATACCATTCACTATCTGGAAGGCGAGATAAATCCCAAAGATCCCTTTAAAAAAATTTCTGCAACATAAAGCTATCTTTGCACTAGCCAAAGTATAGCTACTTACTTAAGAATAGATTATCCCTTCAATAAATCTTGCCTTTAAAAAATAATAAGTGTGAAATTTTATGTAATTGTAAATGAATATGAGCTTGATTTACAAAGCTTCAAGGGCTGAAACTTACGTAAATCTGTCATTTGATTTGTGATATATCTTTATAATTTAATTTGAATTTTTTTGTAAAAAAAACTTGCAAAGTGACTAAAAAACACGTAACTTTTACGAACATATTTTGATTACCAATACAATGCATCTTAGATAAAACTTAATAAAACTAAATAAGATTTAATTTTTAGAAGATGATGTAAGGATTTTGTGAATTAATTCATCTTGTTGCGATTAAAAATTATGTGAATAGAAGCATGTAATTTGACATTAGAATATATTAATGCGTCATTGCGATTAATTTTTTGATAAAATTTGAACAAAAACAATCAGTAAAAGATAACTATTTGATAATGATCTTATTCTAAATAATTTAATATCAAAAATTTTAGGTTTTATTCATTGTTTTTACCAAATGAATTGCGTGAATGACTAATAGACAAAATATAAATAGTATAAATAAATGAGTGGATATAATGGAAACAAATAACAATTCCAATACGGATTTTAACGATAACGACATTCAATCGAACACCGATGCCCCTGTTGCCACAACCGAACTAGTACACGAAGCGAAAGAAAACATGGCGCTAAGTAGCGGAAAATGTGGCGCCTGTCAACGAACGGGATTTCCGCTATTTTTAGTTCGAAAAAGTGTAGTGCCTAAATTTTTTAAAAATAGCGAAGCCAATATTTGGGAAACTGGTATGTTGCCACTAAAAAATCACGAGCCGACTACCTCCTTTAAGCACTTTAGCTATGTTTATCGAACTTTACGTGAAGGTTATGTCTATATCTTGCTTCAAAAAAACAAATCGGCTAAAGGGTGGCAAGGTACTAATTTAAATTTATTAAAAGTCAAAGTGTTTGAAGTGACAAAATCTGGCGCTTTTCGATTAAGAGAGTTTCGTGACGTTAAAGGCACCAGACCAAAAGAGCTACCGGAAAGCTGTATTACAGAAGGGCACCAATTTAAAGCTAAATTTATCACGCTGGACAACAAAATTTATGACAAAGCGTGGATAGCCTACAGTCCTTACCGTTGGGATAAAGACGTGGTGGATCACTACCGCAAAAGTGAAGACGACCGAAATGAACGTTTCACGGTGGTTGATTTAACACAAACCGAGCCATCAAAGTTAACGGCTAATGGGGAACGTAGCTTTTCATTCAGCGATTTTACTCGAGAGCCGGTCAAAGCAGCGCCTGTTGAAGGCGAAAAACAAGGGAGTGAATCAACAACAGCAGTTGAAGGTCCGACAAAACGCTATCTGCTGGAAATGGAATGCAATAAACAAGAAGTGCTGGATTATTTCAATAAAGAACAGCTAGATGAAAGACGTCAAAAATCAAAAGAAGAACAAGACAAAGCACAACAAAATGCATCCCAAAACAGCAATACACAGGCACAAAGCAAACCTGCTTCGGTTGGCATAAAAGATACCAAATTAAATAAAGAAATAGCCAAAGGCAGTTTTTATGCACAAAATTACGATTTAAAAAATCAGCTTGAAAACACCGAAGCAAGCATAATAGAAAACTACCGTAAACTATTTTGCTCAGCCAGTCAGTTTAATACCTTAAAAAAAGAAGTGGGTGGACTCAATGACGATTTCAGCAAAACAATAGACGGCTATAAAGGCGAAGCTTACGATAACTCGAATTACAAAACGACCGAAATCGGCGTTATTTTAGTTGAAGACAGCTTAGGGATAGCTGAAGAGCTTGCCGTTCAGCGCAGACAGCTATTGTCACCGGTGGTGGATGGTTTAGCCGGTCGCAGTCAAGAGCAAACCCTTGCCATTCAAAAAAGGTTACAAGCCAATTTAGGCAAAACCGTTAAAGATCTGATACTGGAAGGAAAAGACGAGATTGGTGACGAAATAGACCCAAGCATTATTCAATCCTTTTATACCGAAAACCTGATTGATTTGGACTACAACAAACAATACCAATATGTCAATCGCATCCCTGAATATTTGCGGTATAGATGGCCTGTTGAGTACTGGTTAAATGAAAAAATCAATCAAGGGATATCGAATATAAAGGCGAAAGTTATGGGGCCACGCAAAAAGGCCATTGAAGATTACTTTAATAAACAGATAACCGATGCCGAGGACAAACCCTTACTATACTTCAAACCCGAAACCAGTTACGCGCGTAATCAATATACCAGTATTGAAAGTTATAAAGATATTTTAAAAAGTGAAAATCAGATTCAGGACGCCTCAGAATGTGTATTATTTGGATTTCATATAAAAGAACCGCCGCAAGGTTCGTCGCCAGATCTGGTGGAACTCAGCGATAGAAAACGAGCAAACTCTGAAGCTAAATATAAACTATCGCCGGGTAATCAACCGGGGATGGGCAAAGATCACGAAAAAGCACTCGATCCATTGATTATTGTTGATGTGGTAGGTGAACAAGAATTCTGTATTGAAAATCAACTCAACTATCATGGTCCGACATATCAAAATGCATTGTCAATGGTTGGACGCTACTACTATTTTCGATTAATCAAAGAAAAAGGATTTAGTCGTACTGGCGTAACTAATCCACCATTAGGTGATTATGAAGTCATTGAACTGACAGATGAACAAAAACAACAAATCTTCGCTATTTATAAACAAAAGCCTGACGCATTAAACCTTAATATGATTAAGCATGATGTCGTTGCGGTAAAATTTCCTAACGCGAAAGAAAACGTTGCCAAATGGAATAAAGATAAACAATGGAAGAAGAAAGCAGACAAACATATCAATGCAGATTCCTTAAATAAATATGAGCAATTAAACAAACAGCTTCATAAAAATTTAACCGATTATGTAAAAAACGTATCACAAGACTATTTTACTTATTTAATATGGTTATTTGGCGAAAATAACCCAACACAGTTTTGGTTAAAAGAGTGCGACCCTGACACGTCAGACCGGCATATTAATGCATTAACCAGTTTATTAATGATTTTAGATACTGATTTTAACGGCAGTTTTTACTTAGAACAGCAATCCGAATTATGGACAAAGTTGATCAACTACGAAAACAGTATTTATCATCATTTTATTGAAGGCAATAAATATTCGCTGTTTAATGTTGCGTCAGGTAATGTGGACGAAGCTGACAGGCAATTAACAGAAGATGTAAAAGAAATACTCGCAAACCAAAATAGCGGTGCCGACAACAGATCAACTAAAATTAATAATCCACTTTCAAAAGTAAATAGTGCCGTTAAATACGCCCAAGCTATTAGCAATTTAAAAATCAAAGAAAACGTAACAATTGCTGCCTATGTTAAAGAAGAGTTGATCAAATTATCGATGAGCAACATTGCAAAAACGCTTGCCAATAAAGGTATCTATAATCTTGAAAAAGATATCACTAATAAACATTTGATTAAAGCATTGAATATGTATTCAACGGGTGTACATCAGCAATATAAATTGAAAGTATCCGTGAGGGATATACCGAATTTTATCGATAATCTGGGTGAATCGGCACCAATTGTTTTTTCTAAAGAAAATAACCTTATCACCACAGGTGGAAAAACGATCCGATCGGACTATTCAGCGACAAGCAAAAAATTCACATTAAATGCATTTGATTTAACTCAAGCAAAACGAGATTATGTCGAATTTGATATGATCATCACCTTTGATAGCGAACAAAAACGATGTGCGTTTAATGATCGCATATCAAATTTACGAGGAAAAGCAAAAGTTAAACAATTTTATGATATTACCTTAGTTGAAGAGTCCGAACTCTTTATCGCAGAATACCAAAAAGAAAAGAAAATACGACAACAAGTGTATGATACGTCGCTATCAGGGGCAATAAATGTATTAAGCCTGGCATTTCAATATCTGCAAATCACGTCTTTAGAGAAACGACTTGAAGAGCTAGGCGATTCGGCATTGATAGACAAACTTTCTAAATCATTGCATAGAGCGCATTTTGACCTTGTCTTAACGTTATCCGACACCATATTGAGTGGCATTAAGTTGGCCGCGTTGTTTACAGCACGTAACGATAATCTGGCGAAGATACTCAGTGCGTTAGGTCAAGCCAGCAAAGCAATAGGGGGCATTGCCAAAGTCGTTAATCTAATAGATAGTTTTGGTGATTTATGTCGTGCTTTTAACGCCATAAAACGTGGCGATACCAATGCACTAAGCTATCTACTGACATCAACGATTGGTTTTGTTGCTGCAGGAATTGGATTATTTTTTGCGATTTCTGGACCGTGGTGCATTGTTTTACTATTAGCGCCTATGATTATCAATTTTCTGTTTGGCAGTTATGATGACGGCACGGAATGGGACGAAATGGAAAAATGGCTTAATCGCTCAATTTTCGGTAATTTTAACCGAAACGATCTTTATCCGCCGTACCCAATCAGTGATACGGGTAACTACCTGTCAGAACAAGATTTTTATCTAGCATCACGTAAAGGCTTTTGCCGTACGGCGCATTACGTGGTCAAATTGCAGGACCTTGATAAAGAAGCAAAGAATAAAAAATCAAATAATGCGAATCGAAAAAAATTGCCAATCGTCAATTGGGGGACAGATGATCAGAGAGAAATCATTGAACAGATCAACGCATCCAAAGATCGCAAAAAACACAATTTACATTTAGTGATGCAATTACCGGATTTTGACAGAGAAAAGTCTACTTTTGACGGTAAAGTCATTATACGGCATCGTAAAGCAGAATTGATTACTGTATTAAATGTCAGTCATGGTGAAGAAGAACTTGTAATTAAAGAAGAAAAAGCTAATCCTGATTATTTTCAGTTGGTTAATGACAGCATGACAAGGAATAAGAATCAAGAACATTATCGTTTTTTTAAAGTTAATGCAAACGATAAGTTAAAATATTGGCTTGAGATGCAACAAAAAGTTGAACCGACGCCGGCTAAAAAAACGGATAATAAGAATTTTGTGGAAAAAGAAAACACTAAATTGGAAGATATACTGAATAATTCCCAAAATAAAGAGCCGACAATTGGATTATTTATGATTAATCAGATGTTGGGTAGAGTTATCGGCGAATTTGAAGCTATTTGCAGTATTCAGTACTTTCCAAAAGGCAAAACCGACAGTTATGGCAAACCACAATACCCGTATCTGCTTACCTATCAATTTGAAGCTGTCACTTGGTTTGAATCCTACTGGAAAGAAGTGAGTGAAGCCGGAAAAACAGAATAATCCAAAAAGGAACAAATTATGAAAACGCTATTTTTGAAAAAATCCTTATTAGGTAGTGGACTTACACTCCTAATGTTACTAACGGGTTGCGATATGAACGATTATAAAACCCGTATACAAAACGAAAACGATTATAATAATAAAACGGGTAATAAAGCAGTATGCTTATGGGTTGGAAAAATATTTCCAGATATGTACCCTTATACCATTCACTATTTAGAAGGGGAAATCGATCCAAATGATCCTCATGATAAAATAAGACGGAATAATAAACTCAACTTAAAACTATCCCTGTATGCCAAAGAGGGATTATTTACCGAAGAGCTGGTGGGCTATGATGGTGATAAACCCTTATATCGCTATAATTTAACTGATGAAGGGTTAAAATATGTTGATTGGTGGGGTGGGACCAATTTCTGTTTTGGACGTGTTGTAGTTGAAAAAATACTGGACGTTGATAATCAAATGAAAGGAAAACGGATGGTATCGTTTAGTTACCATATGGAAAACGTCCCGAATTGGATAAAAAATCCAGAGATTTATCGTCTATATAAAGGATATGGCAGCATGGAAGCAGCTGTAACTGGAAAAGAACCGGCGGAAGGTGTCCACTACTATAATGTAGGCAGTGACAATAGTTTACGATTAACGGCAGGTGAAAGTGGTGGATATATTTTATAATTAATAAATTATTCACAACGATAAGTTATGTACTAATCTAAACAGACATAAAGTATGAAAACACAGTATTTAAAAAAATCCTTGTTAAGCAGTGGACTGACACTCTTAATGTTACTAACGGGTTGCGATATGAACGATTATAAAACCCGTATACAAAGTGAAAACGATAGCAATAATAAAACAGGCAATAAAGCTATATGTTTAGAAGTAGGTAATTTAACGAGAAAGATGTATCCATATACAATTCACTATTTAGAAGGGGAAATTGATCCCGATGATCCCTATGATAAAATTGATGCCAATAATGAACTCAATCTAAAGCTATCCTTGTATGCTAAAGAGGGATTATTTACCGAAGAGCTGGTGGGCTATGATGGTGATAAACCCTTATATCGCTATAATTTAACTGATGAAGGGTTAAAATATGTTGATTGGTGGGGTGGGACCAATTTCTGTTTTGGACGTGTTGTAGTTGAAAAAATACTGGACGTTGATAATCAAATGAAAGGAAAACGGATGGTATCGTTTAGTTACCATATGGAAAACGTCCCGAACTGGATAAAAAACCCAGAAATTTATCGTTTATATAAAAGTTATGGCAGCATGGAAGCAGCTGTAACCGGAAATGAACAGGCGGAAGGTGTCCACTACTATAATGTAGGCAGTGACAATAGTTTACGATTGACGGCAGGTGAAAGCGGTAGATATATTTTATAAGTAATAAATTATTTATAACGATAAGTGATGTACTAATCTAAACAGACATAAAGTATGAAAACACAGTATTTAAAAAAATCCTTGTTAAGCAGTGGACTGACACTCTTAATATTACTAACGGGTTGCGATATGAACGATTATAAAACCCGAATACAAAACGAAAATGATTATAATAATAAAACGGGTAATAAAGCAGTATGTTTACGGGTGGGACAAATATTTCCAGATATGTACCCTTATACCATTCACTATTTAGAAGGGGAAATTGATCCCGATGATCCTCATGACAAAATTTATGCCAATAATGAACTTAATCTAAAACTATCCTTGTATGCCAAAGAGGGATTATTTACCGAAGAGCTGGTTGGCTATGACGGTGATAAACCCCTGTATCGCTATAATTTAACTGATGAAGCGTTAAAATATCTTGATAGAGATTGGTGGGGTGGAACCAATTTCTGTTTTGGTCGTGTTGTAGTTGAAAAAATACTGGACGTTGATAATCAAATGAAAGGAAAACGGATGGTATCGTTTAGTTACCATATGGAAAACGTCCCGAATTGGATAAAAAATCCAGAGATTTATCGTCTATATAAAGGATATGGCAGCATGGAAGCCGCAGTAACCGGAAATGAGCAGGCAGAAGGTGTCCACTACTATAATGTAAGTAGTGACAATAGTTTACGATTGACGGCAGGTGAAAGTGGTAGTTTATATTTATGATGTCATTGTAATTAGTGGTAACGTAATATGAAGACACAATATTTAAAAAAATCCTTATTAGGTAGTGGACTTACACTCTTAATGTTACTAACGGGTTGCGATATGAACGATTATAAAACCCGTATACAAAGCGAAAATGATTATAAAAATAAATCAGGCAACAGGGCTGTATGCTTACGGGTCGGAAAAATATTTCCAGATATGTACCCTTATACTATTCACTATTTAGAAGGAGAAATTGATCCCGACGATCCTCATGACAAAATTTATGCCAATAATGAACTCAATCTAAAGCTATCCTTGTATGCTAAAGAGGGGTTATTTACCGAAGAGCTGATAGGTTATGACGGCGATAAACCTTTATATCGCTATAATTTGACCGATGAAGGGCTAAAATATGTTGATAAAAAATGGTGGGGTGGAACCAATTTCTGTTTTGGACGTGTTGTAGTTGAAAAAATACTTGACGTTGATAATCAAATGCAAGGAAAACGGATGGTATCGTTTAGCTACCATATGGAAAACGTCCCGAACTGGATAAAAAATCCAGAGATTTATCGTTTATACAAAGGATATGGCAGCATGGAAGCCGCAGTTACCGGAAAAGAACTGGCAGAAGGAATCCACTACTATAATGTAAGTAGTGACAATAGTTTACGATTGACGGCAGGTGAAAGTGGTAGACTTGTTTTATAAATAAAAAATTATTTATAACGATAAGTTATATTGCAACCTTAATAGACATTTTATATGAAAACACTATTTTTGAAAAAATCCTTATTAGGCAGTGGATTTACACTCTTGATGTTACTAGCGGGTTGCGATATGAACGATTATAAAGCCTGCGCACAAACTGAAAACGATTACAATTAATCAAACGGGCAATAAAGCAATATGTTTGGCAGTAGGATATCTAAAAATAGGAATAAATGCTGACATAATTCACTATTTTAAAGGTGAAATCGCTTCGACTAGCAATGACCAATAATGGACTTAATTTAGCGCTATCCTGATTAGCAATCTATCATCTTTTCCAATCTCATCAAAAAGGGATGAAAATGAATGTCAAAATAACACCTATTATTAAGCACTGCAATCAGTCAGCGCAAAATCAATCATCGTTAAATACCATTTGCCTTCAATCCAAGATAAGTAAAAAATAAAAGTTTTACCCCAAAATATTTTATCTTTTTCAGGTTTTAAGTCAGAAACCAAAATCACTTTGCGGGTAATGGGTTCTAATGTTTGGACTTTGGATAATTGATTGAACCTTGCATTATCTTTTTGGTTATAAGCATTAATAACTTCATTGACCGTTTGTTGAAATAAAAATTCTTTTATCTGTGCATCAGAAACGGATATATTAAAAAAACAGTTAGCAATAAAACCAGTATTGTTTCATCTTCATTTTCCTATTCTTTTAATGGATTAATTCAAAATTGCCATTTTTATTGATTTTAAATTTTAATAAATGTGATTCTATTTTAGGTACTGTGGTGTGTTTGATAATATTTCCTCTATCATCAATTAAAACCTCATTTTTAGAAAATTCTTGAATGAATATATTTCCATCTTTATCAATGGCAAAATCATTCCAGTAGGTGACTTCAAATGTGAATCTATTGTCTATTAATAAAGCATCAATCCTATTTCCTGCATGATCATAACTGTTTATTTGAAAAAATAAACAGGGATATTCTGACTCAACCCATCCTTCGTATATAATCCCTGTAACTCTTTGTAAACCAATTGAAACGTCTAACACAGGGTAATAATATTTTGATATTGAATAATAATCATGAAAATTTTTAGGCTTAATATTTTTTTCTAATTGGGTAAATTCTTTTTTTTCCAAAAATTGAGCATTTATTTTATAAGTACCCGTATTTTCGTCATAAGAATAAAATTTCTTTAACCCATCAGATGTAAAAGGCAAAGTATGTTGAATGGTGGTATTTTTCGTACTGCCATTTGAACTACCGATGACAATTAGCATAAAAAACAGAAAAAGAAGGATATGTTTCTTCATTTTTAATCTTTTTTATAAACTTCAGTCATTTTATTATCCATAAAGTTAGGTGATTGAAAATAATATCTTTTATCCTTAATAAACAGGTTAAAGATAAAATTGCCTTGGGTTTGTTCTTTTGCTAATCCTTGATAGGCGCAAAGACTGACGTCGTTTTTTAGGTATAACGGTAAATCGTAATCAAGCGTATTAAGTTTAATCTTAGTATCATGAATAGTAAGTGTTAAATATGTCGAACTATAATGACCATTAAAATCTTTTAAGGTCGTTGGTTGATATTGCAAAATAGTATTAATTGCTGATTGATAATGTTGTTTGTATCGTTCTTCTAACTCAGGATGTTGTTCGACTAATGCTTCGGTGACAAAGTCCCCTAGAAAGTATCGAGAATTTTTAGGATCTCGATAAGAATATAGTTGTGATTGTTCAGTGTGCTTATCGGTAAGTAAAAACCATGATTGCGAACCTAACAGGATATCATAAAGTTTATTATTTTTGGTTAATTCAGCTTTAATATAGATACCATCAGGGGTAAAACCATAATAATGTTCAAAATTAACATCATCGGGTAAATATTCTTCGTGCTTATTTTGCGTAATCTCTAAAATATCGTTTGCACTTAAATGCCAATCTAAACACATTTGGTAATAAATGAGATTTCGAAATTTTAAATCATGACATGACTTAGTCATATTGGTTATCTCATCTTGTGCTTGGCACGAGAAGGTTATTAATAGGCTTGTTATTAGTATTAAAATTTTATTCATTATTTCCAATCTACATTGTTATTTTTTATCATGCTTTTATATTAAGATTAATCTATTGATTGGACTAATATCCAAGCATTGAATTATTATTTAGGTATAGTTGAAAGTTCTTTTAACTCAACTTCGTACAAATCATCAAAGTTGTATATTTTTTTCGAGATGATTTTATTTTTTTCATATTGCGTAATAATTTTATAGTCTTTTCCAAACTCGTCGGGGTGGTAATACGTCGTTTCGATCAATTCGCCTTTTTGATTATATTTTTTCCATAACCCAACTTGGATTCCTGTTCCATTATAAATCCCTTGGCAACCTGATAATTTTAATGTTCCATTTGGAAAGTATTCTTTTATCGGTTTTTGACATAAGGCATTGTCAGTGGATAAAGTTTGACTAAAATCGTGTTTATTTTCGTCAGCCAAACTTGAATTACATGAACATGAAATGAATACTATTGCGACTAGTAAATATAAATTTTTTTTAGCATTACTCATCTTTTAAATTTTCCATGTTTTTTAGCTGTTTATCTTCTTTCGAACTTAAACTTTATTTGCCATTAAATTCGACTTGTTCATGACTTATCCATTGATTACCTTTCCACTCTCCGTCACACTTTTGCACCCCAGACCAGACAACTTTTGATTTTTTGATATCGATAATGACACATTGATAGTTTTCGTGTAGCCATCGCTCATTGTCTGATATTTCAACATAACCTTTGATAATCGCATCCATTTTAACATAATGTTTATTTTCAGATATTTTAATATTTATTGAGTCAATACCGGTATATTGGTCATCATCATCATATCCTTTGATTTTAGATGTAACCCCATTTTTAATTAATCTTGGATCTGAATAAAGATTGAATTCTTCATTATAAGTTAAGAAGATTAATTCTATTTGATCGGTAATTTTTAGTTTATTCGCAATAGGGACTGGTTTTATAGTTGTACCCACACAGGAAAGGCTAAAAATAAGTAATGTTATATATAATAAATATTTCATCAATCTTTCCGTTGCGTTTATCACATCTTATGGCAAGAGTATACCTTATTTCAGGTAATATTGAATTGTTTATTTTTCATTTAATGTGGATTTTTAATCAATCAATTACTCTGAATAATAACAATTTTTGTGAATACATTTTTTTATTATCCCGCATTTTACGCACTGCAATCCATAGTATAAAAATCTAGAATTGTTAAATACCATTTATTATCTAATTGAGTTAGATAAAATATGAACATATTTTTTTCATCCCTTGGTAATATACCTGGAAAGTTTTCTATCTAAACAACTTTCACTGTTTTAGGGGCTATTTTATCGGCAATGGCTTGATACTCCTGCCAAACTGGTCTTTTTTCAAATTGATAGTGTTTTAATTCCCAATGATAATAATCAAGCGCTATTTTTAAAGCGTCAATATTACTTTCTTTTGGATTGGCATACAGACCAAGTTTAGTGACTTTTTCACTACATGGATCAAAGGTAGGATATTGTTCATATTGTATTTTAGGATTGCCAGATATTGAAAACGCTAGCAATTCATCTTCTACCCAAGACGGTATTGTATTTTCAATGATTTTATTATTCGATTTAAATTGTTCAATGCTTCTTATTGTGGGGCTGGTACTCGCATTATATACAATGAAAAGACCTATATCCTTATGAATATATTGGTTAATTCCTTTAAAATCCTTTTCATTAAACAAGTTAATAAGTTGATAAACCATAGTATTAAAATTTTGCTGTGGGATTGTTTGAGTAACTGCTGGTTGATTTTCTATTTTTTGACTACATGCTATGTTATCCAAAGACAAAAGGATCAGTAATATTATTTTTAATTTAAAATTGTTTCCTTTTACCATTAAATTAACCTGTTAATATTATTTAAAATTAATTCTTTTTTATTTTTAGTTT
The DNA here is from genome assembly GCA_945291235.1 of uncultured Gilliamella sp. The sequence goes on along the minus strand of CALYQY010000005.1, from coordinate 2,132 downwards.
TTTTGCTAGTCCAGCTTGAAAGTATAATATTATCAGGGTTAAAACCATAGCAATAAACACAACAGCATGATCAAATAAAAATCTTAGTGCTTGTTTTGATGATGTGTTTCTCTTTTAATTCATTATATGGATTATCTTTCCTTTTGTTTTTTCCAATTAAATTTTTCACCCGATTGTTTTTTTTGTAAACACTCTTCAGTAGTATATTGTTGTGGGCAAGCAAAGCAGTCTTTGGTATTTTCATTGGCCAAATCTAAATCATCAGGGATTTTTATGATGCCATTTATTGGTTTTATTTTTTGACTTAAGCAGATCAAGCTTGCATTTGCAGAATCATAATCATCTTTTGCTATTTCAAATGTAAAAAGGATACGATCCCAACCCGTTTGTTTGAAGATTTCTAATTTGTTATTTCGTTCTCGAATAAATAATTGATAAGCGCTTACGCCTATTGTGTTTTGTATTTCGACAATGACATAATCCAATTTATTTATTAAAGAGATTTCAAAAACTCTTTCATAGCTATTCTGGAAATTTAAAAAAACGTCGGATTGCAAAATTATTTTATGAGAAAAAATATCAAAAGTATCCAAAATATAAGTACTTTCGAAATTATTTTCTATAATGGGTGACATTGCTTTAGCCGTTTCATGTATATTCTTTTTTTCATTAAAGAAACTAACTTCCACATTTTCTTGATTTAATTGTTTATTACTACAACTACATAGCAATACTATAATAAAAAAGTAACTTATTTTATTTTTCATCACGTTATCTATCTTATCGATTAGAACATTGTTTATCATATTTTATAAATTCTTCGATCTATTTGTTCTATTTTTTTAAACGGCTATTTTATATCAGCTTGTTTACCAGCGTTTATACTAATAAAGGTGATAAGTAAAATAACCAGTTATTTCATACACTCTCGTTACTTCAATTCATCAATTTCTTTATCCACAAATTTGCGTTCGACAAGCTCACCGTCTTTATAGGTTTCTGTGTACAAAAGTTTGCCTTTTTTGCGTATATAGATATTAGAGATTTCTCGAAAGTTAGAAATAGATAAATGATTATTATATGCGGTTTGTATTTTATCTCTATTTTGTTATTTAGTTAAACTAATACAATCCGCATAATCACTCATTTTTATTCAGGAACAAAATTATTGATATTATAAAAGACGATATGATAGCCATTACCCATGTTTAACGTTATTTTTTTATAGGTAAATTCAACAAACAGGCTTTGTAATGAGTGAAAATCACGCTCTTTTTTAGATAAAAACTTTTTTGCATATTCAATATACTCAGGGCAACAATCCTTATATTTTTCTGGGTTATCGATTATTTCATTCTGATAGAACTGTTTTTGAACCAAATAAGACTCTTTTCGGATCTCATCAAAATATCTTTCTTGGCAAATGGCTTCTAGCTGTGGTGTAGTTTTAATCGCTGTTGATAAAATAAATTTACCTTTATTGTTATGTAGCAGTATATCTTCTTTAAAAGAAAATGGTAAAAATACATTTCCCCTATCAATATCATCAATTAAGTTTTGAGAAACCGCATATTCTATTTCACCAGTTAATAGGAAATCTTGATCCTTGTTATCTATAAATTCAATTTGGAGATCATCTATACCCAGATACAGCTTTTTAATGATAAAAAGCGTCTTACCTTTTTGTACCAGTGAAAAGTCTTCAGGGTTTAATCCTTTTAATGCTAATTTTTTACTGCCTAACTGAATTAAAACAGGATCATGGTCTAACACAATGACTTTGCTAGAGTTTATGCTTGTTTTTTCCTCTTTATGCGCATAAGCACAAGAAGTCAAAAAGCTAATGAGTAAAAGTATAGCTATCGTTTTCATTATTTTCCTAATTAAATAGTAGTATGTATAAAATCTATATTAAATCCTCAATGTTCATGATCATAATGATTTTGAACACCTGAGCTTACACCAGCAAACTCTGCCAAACTTGTCGCATAGTTAGATCTGAATCCATATTCAAAAGCAATTGGTAAATAGTGCATTTTTATTTCAATAAAAATTTTTATTTTTCAAGTATTTATTGTTTCGGTATGGTGAAAAGCTCTTTTAACTCAGTCTCATATAAATCATCAAAATTG
>CALYQY010000004.1 GCA_945291235.1 uncultured Gilliamella sp. | reverse complement strand
GCTATAGTAAAATCTGATATATAAATGTAAATTTTAAAGCAATGCAACGTAGAGATTGAAAAAAACAAGCATGACTAAGAAAGACATCATTATCAAAGATTTGAACCTACAACCTTACATGCAAACGTATCAAGCTATGCATGAGTATACTCAACGTCGTGATAATCAATCGCCAGATCAAATTTGGCTTGTCGAACATAATGCTGTTTTTACTCAAGGTAAAGTGGGTAAACCTGAACACTTACTTAAACAAACCAATATTCCTGTCGTACAAACTGATCGAGGTGGACAAATCACCTACCATGCTCCCGGTCAGCAAATTATGTATATTTTGTTTGACTTAAAAAGAGCAAAACTCGGCATTCGTGATATGGTCAGTTATCTAGAAAACAGTATCATACAAACTTTAGCTAATTATGATATCATAGCCTATGCCAAACCTGATGCACCTGGCGTCTATATTGATACAAAAAAAATCTGTTCACTTGGTTTGCACATTCAACGTGGTTGCACATTGCATGGACTTGCTTTAAATATTGATATGGATCTCACTCCCTTTACTTATATTAATCCTTGTGGCTATGCTGGATTGCAAATGACACAATTAAAAGAATATGTCTCTTCAATCGATCGCAAAGTTATTAAACAACAATTAACGGATAACTTTATTAGCCAGTTACAAAATCAATAAGATAAAATTATGCAAAATGATGAACCAATAATCCGAAGCTCAAAATACCGTGATGCAGATAAAACACGTTTAATTCCAACTATTACGGTGGAAGATTCTGCCCCCTTAAAAAAACCTGAATGGATGAGAATTAAATTATCCGCTAACAGTAATAATATTGCCCATATAAAAAATACTATGCGTAAACATGGTTTACATTCGGTTTGTGAAGAAGCGTCTTGTCCAAATTTAGCGGAATGTTTTAATCACGGAACGGCTACTTTTATGATTTTAGGTGATATATGTACACGCCGTTGCCCATTTTGTGATGTTGCGCACGGTAGACCATTACCACCAGACCATGAAGAACCCATTAAACTTGCTAAAACGATTCAAGAGATGAGATTACGCTATGTGGTTATTACCTCGGTTGACCGAGACGACTTAAAAGATGGTGGTGCAAGTCATTTTGCAGCATGTACAAAAGAGATTCGCGCATTAAGCCCGACTATTAAAGTCGAAACCTTAACACCAGACTTTCGAGGCTGCATAAATGAAGCTGTCGAAGTTTTAAGTCAAAACCCGCCCGATGTTTTCAATCATAATCTTGAAAATATTCCTCGTTTATACAAAAAAATACGCCCCGGTGCTAGCTATGAAGGCTCTTTAAAGTTATTAGAAGCCTTTAAAGAAAAACATCCGGATATTCCAACAAAATCGGGCTTAATGGTTGGTTTGGGTGAAACAAATGAAGAACTTATTCAAGTCTTAAAAGATTTACGTAGTCATGGTGTGACAATGTTAACCTTAGGGCAATATTTACAACCAAGTAAATATCATCTTCCTGTTGAGCGTTATGTATCACCATCAGAATTTGATGAATTAAAACAAATTGCCTTAAATATGGGATTTACTCATGCCGCATGTGGCCCCTTTGTCCGTTCATCGTATCATGCTGATTTACAGGCTATGGGTAAAGAAGTGAAATAATAAATTTAAAAAAACGGGTTATATTGTGCCGAAATGGAAGCTGATTTTAAAACAGATTCAGAATCTAAAACTTTTGCTATAAAATCGTTGCAAAATTTTTTTGAAAAAAAGAATATTACCTATGACGAAAAACGGAAGATAAAACAATTATTTCACTACTTTGTAATATCATGAAAAATTTCATTAGAGTAAAATACGAAAATCCTTAGAACCAACATTAAACAGTATATAAACTAAAAAATAATTTTTTTTAATAATAACTAAAAATAAATTCTCGATACATAAGGAATATTAACATGAACGAAGGCTTAAAGTTAGAAAACATTAACGCATTATTTGAAAAATTTGAATTACCCAATTTTAACAGCTCATCAGTAATTTATGGTTGTATCAACCCAAAATTTTGGAAATTTGCACTTTATCAGGAATTAGCTGTTTTAGATATTAAAAATTACCTTATTTATTTTGATTCCAATGAAATTATTTTAATAGGTTTAACTGTAACAGGAGATTTTACCTATAATGTTCTCCAAATACCGATGACATCAATTTCAAATATGACCTTCAAAAAAGGTTGGATTAACAGCAAATTTGAATTTACGACTACTGAAAATAAACGATATCCTTTTAAAGTGCCTAATTTTGTGCTGACCGCAAAATGGCAAAAACCAAATTTAGCGAATATTATTACCACCTATATTAATCAATAATTAACCCATTTATCTTTTACTGGTGTTATTAAAATATTGCCTAATATATTGTCTTATTAGGGGTTTTAATTTTTAGTTTTTACATTTAATATCGGCTCCTATCATTGATGAAAAGTCCAAAGTAAACTCGTTAACTATTTTGCTTAGTATTTTTGAAAAAGTGCCGATATGTTCTAACTTGCATATTTTTATTTTCTAGTTTAATTTAGCTATCTGGATTAACTAATAATTGAAGAGTAAACATGACGATATCATTTAAAGAACAACAACAACGTATCAGTTTTGTAAAACAATTTTTTGCTGAACAATTAGCAAAAAACTTATCGCTTATTGAAGTGCAAGCCCCCATATTAAGTCAAGTAGGTGATGGGATACAAGACAATTTATCGGGAACTGAAAAAGCCGTTCAAGTTAAAGTTAAAGCTATTCCTCAATCACAATTTGAAGTCGTTCACTCACTGGCAAAATGGAAACGAAAAATATTAAGTATGCATCATTTTCCTGTCGGCGAAGGTGTGTATACGAATATGAAAGCATTACGCCCCGACGAAGATCAACTCTCCCCTATTCACTCTGTTTATGTTGACCAATGGGATTGGGAAAAAGTAATGCGACCAGAAGATCGTAATTTAGGGTATTTAAAGCAAACTGTCGAAAAGATCTATGCCGCCATCAAAGCGACTGAAAGTGCAGTATCCGATAAATATCATCTATCACGATTTTTACCCGAATCGATCACATTTATCGATAGTGAGCAATTATTAAAACGTTATCCTAATTTATCACCTAAAGAACGTGAAAATGCCATCACAAAAGAGCTTGGCGCTGTGTTCCTGATCGGTATAGGGGGTGATTTGTCTAACAATGAAAAACACGATGTACGTGCACCCGACTATGATGATTGGAGTAGCGATAATGAAATGGGATCAAAAGGTTTAAATGGCGATATTTTAGTTTGGAATCCAATTTTAAATAGTGCGTTTGAAATTTCGTCTATGGGAATTCGAGTTAATCCAGAAGCTTTAAAACGCCAATTAAAAGCAACCAATGATGAAGATCGTTTACAATATGCGTGGCATAAAGCTTTAGTGGATGGTGATCTACTTCAAACTATAGGGGGTGGAATTGGTCAATCTCGTTTAGCGATGCTACTTTTACAACAAAAACATATTGGACAAGTACAATCAAGTGTTTGGAACGAAGTAACTCATCAAAATTACACTAATTTATTATAATGTAATGATTATCTCTTCTATTTTCATGGTAGAAGAGATATTACTCACTTCTGATTAGAAAAATGACCTGCTTAGATCACCGAATAACATAACTTTATCCCTCTTCAATTATTCACGCTGTTCATTCAATTTTGTTTTCTGTACTTTGCTTTAAATCACCTTCTTTTTGTACATTCAATGACCCCTGAATGATGTTCTGATGATAAATCTAAAAATTCCGCTGAGACATGATTTAACCGAAGATAAATAATTTTTTTCTGTCCAGCTTCACAGGATCCGACAATTTTACCTTCAACTTGATCGGCAATATCGGTGGGTGAAATTTTTAACATATAGTCAGACGTTTTTACACCATTATTTTCAATTTTTTCAGCAATATCGGCACAAATAGCGTCACAATTTGATGCCAGCGCAAATGTTGGCATACATATCATCAAAACAGAAACTACTTTTTTCATGTCTTTCCTTAATAATATTCTATAAAAATAAAATAAAATAAATCAGATTGTTATAATTACTTATTAAATGATAACGATTAACCTTGCCATACAATTATCTTAGCAGATTTTAAGACAAATAAACTCAAATACCCTTTTCAAATAGGTACACGAATAATCGAACAGACGGAAACTTTTAAACATAATTATTGATGCTGTGAGTAACATCAAAATTATGCACTGTACTATTTGATAAGTATTTAACAAACCTGTTGATAACTCTTTATCTTATTAATTATTAATAATTTATAATTCAGATTAAATAATAAACGACCTCAAAAATGATATTATTTTAAAGAAAAAATCAAGTATTAAATTGTTAAAATTAGGCTAAATTAAGACGGATTAAATAGACGAAAAAAGACTTCAGATAAATGAGCAGAAGCAAATACTTCCGCTTTCATTGACAATTATAAGGCGGTAAAAAAAGCGATAAGACCAAAAATCACCCCCGGTGAATTCGCTATCGCAATAGGCCAATCCTTTTTTTCACGTAAAAGACCATAACTGACCCATAAGGAACAGTTGATTGCTGCCGCTAATGGCTGAGTAGGATTCGATTTCATACCTTGTAAATTATCAATGATTTGTGGAATGTAAGAAATGTACATACCCAGTGAAGCAATGGTTGCAATAATACCCAGATAATGGAAAGCTTTTGCTGAAAGATACAAAATGACCTCCTAATGATTAGTTAAATCGATAATGTTGATAACTGCAATACTCATCATTTTGAATGAAAACGTTTAAATGGTATAAAACTCATTCATGACTAAAGATTAATTAATAAAGAACGAAAAGATTTGAGCAACGGTATCAACGTTAAAGTTAAATTCAGTGTTATCGCTTCATGTTTATCATTTATTTATTACACGAAGCGACCGGATGACTTTACTAGTATAGGTCAACGCTGAATTTATACAACTCACATTTTAGGAAACAGTTAGGTTAATGGTGTTTGCTTTGTTTCTTTACCTAATAGGACAATAGCCATTATTGCCATTAAAATAGATAAGCTAAATAACCCAAAAATCACACTTAAACGAATATCTTTAGCCATTAAAAAACCAACCATGAGAGGGCCTAATATTCCCCCTATTCGTCCAACCGAAGCAGCAATACCTGAACCTGTTGCACGAATATTGGTAGGATATTGCTCTGGAGTATAAGCGTACATAGCCCCCCATGCACCTAAATTGAAAAATGATAAAAATGCACCATACACGAGTAAATGATTAACAGATTTAGCCTCACCAAATAAATAGGCACTAATTAATGTACCTAATAAATAGGTGATTAGCACCCATTTACGCCCTACTCGCTCAATCAACCAAGCAACCGAAAAATACCCCGGTAACTGAGCAAATGTCATAATTAAAATATATTGAAAGCTTTTTATCATGGAAAATCCTTTTATCATCATGACACTCGGTAACCATAAAAACATGCCATAATATGAAAAAACCACACAAAACCATACTATCCATAACATGATGGTCGAACGGCGAAACTCTGAAGTGAGTAATGAATTAACTTTTTTAATTACCGAATCATTTTTAAAGTTTGCATTCAAACTATTAAAAGCCGATGAATCGGGTAAGTTAAAACGTAAGTAAAGCGCATAAAACGCAGGGATAGCGCAAATAATCATCGCTCCTCGCCAACCTATTGCCGGAATAGGAATAAGAAAATAAGCGATTAAAGCAGCTAAAATCCAACCGACAGCCCAAAAACTTTCAAGTAGTACGACAATTCGTCCTCGGTGTTCAGGCTCGACACTTTCGCTTACTAAAGTAGAAGCAACCGGTAATTCACCGCCTAATCCCATACCAATAAAAAAACGTAAAATAACTAAACTTGCTAGTCCCCAAGCAAATGCACTTAATCCGCTGGCAATACTAAACATTAATAAAGTAAATAAAAATGCCGATTTACGTCCTTTTTTATCCGCATAGATCCCAAACAGAAAAGCGCCTATCGCCATACCGATAGAATTGACACTGCCAATTAAGCTAAGTTGTTCAGGACTTAATCCCCAATCTTGTTTTAAGGCGGCGAGTATAAACGACAGTAATCCGACATCCATCGCATCAAACAGCCAGCCTGTACCGGCAATAAATAAAAGTTTTTTTGTTGATATTGAGCGTTTTGTTGAATATTGCATAACATAAAAATAATAATAATTTTTTAAGATCAAACCAAATTCTGATTGAAATGTCCATAGCTTAAACGTATCCACCCTAATTTATCACCATAATCACTTCCTTGTGATACGATAATATTTTGAGCAAGCAATTGATTTAAAATAGCGATTTCTTGTTGTAATGATTTAACAGGTAATTGGGCATATAAATGAAAACCACCTAAAGGTTTTTGATAATTTATTGTGTCATCAAAATAATTATTGAGCCATACCATTAATTGATTCGCTTTAAAATTGAGCTGTTCACTCAAAAAGTGTTGATGAGTGAAATAATGATTTTTTAGATATTCTTCTGCCAATAATTGCGGCAAAATACTCAACCCAGAATCGATATGTTGACGAATATTCGCTAGATTTTCAATAATATTACGAGGTGCTATCATCCAACCCACCCGTATATTTCGACCAATATATTTAGAAAGCGATCCTAAATAGATAACTTGATTATGGTGGTCAAACTTTTTAATGGGTGAAATGGATAATTGAGAATTAAATGCTAAACCACTATAAGCATCATCTTCAACGATACCAATACATTGCGAACGACAAAATGCTAATATTTCTTTTTTGCGTTTATCACTCATCACAAAACCTAATGGATTTTGAAAGATAGGATTGAGAAACAGCCATTTTATGGGTTGCTGACTAACGACTTTACTTAAACTGTCTAAGGTAATACCTTCATTATCGCACTCAATCCCATATAAGCGTAACCCTGCTGCTTGGAAAAGTGGCAAAGAGTAAAAATAAGAAGGCGATTCGATAGCAATTGCATCGCCTGATTTAAGTAATCCCTGAGTAATTAAAAATAGTGATTGCTGTGTACCTGATGTAATGAGTATTTGAGATGTCTCTACCGACATAGCAAAACGTTGTTGCATGTAATTGGCTATTTGCGTTTTTAGTGCTGGCAAACCTAACTGTAATTGGTCACTATTTTTTTCATGCATGATAAGCTCATCTGAGCTGATATTGGGTAATAACAATTTGGGCATCCAAATTGTGGGTAAGTCCCCATTAGCAAGATCGATGATGTTAGATTGCTGACGTCGTATGAGTTCGACTTTTTGTTGATAACGAGATTGTTTATTTTGGTAAAAACGTGCTGGTAACCGCCAATTTATTGAAGTATACGCCTGAACACCCCATTTTTTATCATTAACAAATGTTCCACTTCCTTGCCTGCGGATTAAAAGTCCTCGTTCAGAGAGATTATCCAAAGCACGAACCACCGTTGTTCGATTGATGTTTAAAATGTTAGCAAGTTCACGTTCTGATGGTAATCGTTCGCCAGCAATCAATATGCCTTGCTCAATATAATATTCAATTAGTTGACTTACTTTATTAAAAAGTGCGCCTTGATAGGCATTTAATTTCTGATGATTCCACATGTTATCGATTACTCAGCATTTTAAACCTTGCCAGACAACGCATAAAAAATTGGATGACCTAATTATAGTCCAATTGGCTGTATCTTACCTATCGTTAATTTTAAATAATATATAACTAAGCATTAATTAATTTAAAACAGGAGACGTGATGAATAAAATTATCGGAACACAGACCGTAAAACGGGGTATGGCACAAATGCAAAAAGGTGGCGTGATAATGGATGTGGTGAATGCAGAACAAGCCAAAATCGCTGAACAAGCTGGCGCTGTCGCAGTTATGGCACTAGAACGGGTTCCATCAGATATTCGTGCTGCTGGCGGTGTTGCCCGAATGGCAGATCCAACTATTGTTGAAGCTGTGATGAATGCGGTTACAATTCCTGTTATGGCAAAAGCGCGCATTGGTCATATTGTTGAAGCCCGTATTTTAGAATCAATGGGCATTGATTATATTGATGAAAGCGAAGTATTAACACCTGCCGATGAACAGTACCATTTACTCAAAGATGAATTTACCGTACCTTTTGTTTGTGGTTGTCGTGATTTAGGCGAAGCACTACGTCGTATAGGTGAAGGGGCATCCATGCTACGCACAAAAGGGGAACCGGGGACAGGTAATATCGTTGAAGCAGTACGCCATATGCGCAGAGTGAACGAACAAATTCGATTAGTAAACAGTAAATCTAAAGATGAACTAATGACATTGGCAAAAGAAATCGGTGCGCCTTATGAACTCGTCATACAAATCAAACAGTTGGGTAAATTACCTGTTGTTAACTTTGCTGCCGGAGGCATTGCAACCCCAGCCGATGCAGCTTTGATGATGCAACTTGGCGCAGACGGCGTTTTTGTTGGCTCGGGTATTTTTAAATCGCAACATCCTGAAAAATTTGCAAAAGCGATTGTACAGGCAACGACATACTATGACGATTATCCACGCTTAGCAGAACTATCTAAAGGATTAGGTGAGGCAATGAAAGGCATTGAGATCAGTAAATTGTCTGAATCCGAAAGAATGCAAGAACGAGGATGGTAACGATGCAATCACTCAAACCCTTACGGTTAAAAAAAATTGGCGTGCTTAACTTACAAGGCGCAGTTAGTGAACATATAACCATGTTGCTGAGTATCGAAAATGTGATTGCGGTAACAGTAAAAAAACCTGACCATTTAGCGGGGTTAGATGGTTTAATTATTCCAGGCGGGGAATCTACCGCAATTAGCCGACTAATTAAACAAAATGGACTATTTGACCCCATTAAAGAATTTGCCCGTCAAGGCAAAGGTATTTTAGGCACCTGTGCCGGCTTAGTTCTTTGTGGTATGACAACCACTCATCATGAAGTTGAACTTCTTGAATTAATGGATATTACCGTTGAACGCAACGGGTTTGGTCGGCAAGTAGCAAGTTTTGAAACCTTTTTAGATATAGCGTCAATTGGCAAGCACATTCCAGCCATCTTTATCCGTGCTCCTTATATCATCCATGCAGGTAACCCAGTAAAACAACTGGCATTTATTGATGATCACTGTGTAATGGCAGAACAAGATAATATTTTAGTCTGCTCATTTCATCCCGAGCTATCTAACGATAATCGGGTGATGAAATATTTTGTTGATAAATGTTGATGGGAAGTATTTTCAAAAGACAAGGGATAGATATTTAATAATACAGGTTGAATAGTTTATCCCTATGTGTATAGAAAACATTGACAAAATGTATATTATGCTAACCGAAAAATGGTTTATTCTTTTTATAACCAAGATTACTTTTTTGAAACTCAACAAAATTAAAATCAAGTCTCAATTCTTACCTATATAAAGTAAACAAATTTTAATTGGACACCACCATAAATCGACGGTTTGCCGTGACAATTTGTAAAAATATAGGAAGACTTATTTTTTCTTCTTTTTGTAATGTATTATTGATATCGTAAATTTTAGATCGTCCAAATCCATCTAAAACAATTGTTTTATCATTGTATAGTGCAGCGATTTCTTTTTCGTTCCCCGCCACTATCCATTGCCGTGGCTTGCTGTTAAATAAGTTTTCACCTTGATTATATAAATGTGGTGAGGTGTTAACATAAAGCACATCTTGCATTAAGGTGCGCATAATATCAGTTTGCGATGTTAGTCGGCTGATTTGAGCGGGTTCTTTATTTGGCCATGAGATAATCAGTGGCACATTAAGTGATTCTCGGCTGTAATTAATGTCGTCATTACGTATCGCTGTTTTTTTCGCTTCTTTTATAGTGATGTCATTGGTTCCGGTAATGACAATTACGGTGTTTTCGTAGGTATTGGTTAGTCTTAAATACGCTATTAATGATTCAAGATATTGATCTAATTTTCTTGCTTCTGTTTCAAGTTCTTTTAGCGGTATATTTTTATGTTTTACACCGAGTGAGTATTGTACCAGTGAAAATAGTGGTGCATGATTTTCTAATTTATTTTGTTCATCATGCCACGCCATCCAATTATCAGTAACCTGTTTATTAGTCATTTTTTTTGCCGGCGGTATTGAAAAATTGGATAGCAATGCATATCGATACAATGGTTCATCAAATCCATCGTACGAAAACATCCCTAAGTTGTAATGACGATAATTAATAGCATCAAATAGTACTGAAGGTTTATGACCCGCTAATATGCTGTTGTAATAGTTGGGATCGAGTCCATAAAATAATGAAAATTTATTAATATTTGTTTGGTTACTTGCAGAGTAATGATCCGTAAATTTAAGGTTTTCTTTCGCAAATTCATTTAACCATGGCATGTTGTCGTTTAATAAACGACTATTCCATCCGTCAATAACTATCATTAGTATATTTTGGGTTGCTTGTTTTTCATCATAACTCAGCCGTGCAAGAGGATATTCTATAGCAATAGCAAAAGGATTACCTTCTTGGCTGACCCGAGTTCGGTAATCATTTTCTGGCATAAATCCATATCGTTCAAGGAAATGTCTTGCGGTCAATGGATAGGATAATGGTAAGCTTGAACGTTGCATGGTTATTGGGCGATAAAAATTTGCGTCGGCCCAAATATGAATCAGATGCGAAAAGACAAAACAAAGAATAAATATAACCACGACTGGTTTTGCATAACGTTTACGCTTATTTAAGCTGCGTAATTTTTTCCAACTCCATAATGCAAATAATATTTCAATTAATAAAATAAATGGAATGATTATAAACGCACTACTTAAAAAAGTGGCGTTTTGCGCTGTAAATAACTGCCATATGGATAAATTTAAGTGCATTCTAAAATGCGAGAAGATATCAATATCAACTAAAAGTAAGGCGATTCCTAATGTGGCAATTATGGTTGCTAATATTCGATGCCAACGCGCTGAGTGAATAAAAAAGCTTAATGGAAAAAGTAATATGAGGTAGATTATAAACGTTAAAAAGCTAAAATGCCCAATTGCACTAATGATTGCATAAAACCGCCCCATAAATGTTCTTGGCCAGTCTGCAATGATTAAATATTGGCTACCCAAAGATATAACAACAAAAATATTAAATAATGTAAACCAGTGTCCCCAGCTTACAATTTGTGAGGATTGGGTATCTTTGATATGATTATTTTTGAGTTTGAGCATATTTATTATTGGTAACGATAGTAATGAAAAATATTTACTGTAAGATACTTTACAGTTTACCTGATTTTGAAAAATCTTTCTGTAATTTTTTTATTTGTTAGCATAAAGATTTTGGTATGATCTTGGCGTTATAATCGATACTTGTTATAATTTAAGGATTAAATTCGCTAACAACAAAGATAATAATTTTGGCTATCTCACAACTTAAAATACATCAAATCCAACCTGATTTGTCTCAGATTAGTGCGCTTGTTAACCCTAGTAAAGCAGAAACTGAATCTGTGATAGAAAAGTCAAACAATATTCTTTCTTGGCAACCTCGGATTTCGTCTGCATTATCCATGTTATGCCCGAGTAAAAGAGCAAGTTATCACCCTCGTTTTATGTTACTGAAAGCGTCAGAAAGTGAACTATTTTTTGATTTGTTAAAACAAGCAGTTAAATTACATGCGTCCTCTTCAGCGTTGGGTTACAGCTATTTTATTAATGATAATAAAGTCACTTTGACTGAGGCCAAAAGCAAGCAGGATAACTTTGCCATTTTAGATGATTGTTTAGCATCAAGTTATGTTGATGGCGAGAAATTATTTGGTTGTGTTCGACAACCAGAGAATAGCCCAATTAAACTCGATCCAGGTTTAGTGCATCAGGCTAATGGTGGGGTTTTAATTTTAGGTTTACGATCTTTATTAAGCCAACCTACTTTATTGATTAAATTAAAGCAGATGGTATTTAAACAGGAATTCGACTGGTTTTCAGCTGATGAATCGCATCCATTGCCGTTATCTATTCCTTCAATGCCACTGGATTTAAGAATTATATTGGTTGGCGATCGGCTAAGTTTAGCTGAATTACAGGATTTTGATCCAGAATTTTACAATACGTCTATCTATGCTGAATTTGAAAATGAATTGCAGATTACCTCATCTGACAAGCTCACTACGTGGCTAGATTATTTACAATTCATTGCTGATAAATTTCATTTGCCAAGTATTGCACCATCCGCCTATAACAAAATATATCAAGAAGCGGTGCGTTTTACAGGCGATCAGTTTTATCTTCCCCTTGCGATTGATTGGGTTCATGGTTTATTAGTTAATGCTAGTTATTATGCCAAAAATGAGGTTATTGATGAGTTATCAGTGGCTTCATCGACTAAAAATAAATTATGGCGTGAAGATTATCTTAAAAAACGATTTCATGAAGAGTTTTTTAATAAACAGATCATGATTAATACTCAAGATCAGGTTGTTGGTCAAATTAATGGTTTATCTGTTGTTGAATATCCAGGCTATCCTTTAGCGATTGGTGAGCCAACGCGTTTAAGTTGCCTTGTTCATTTTGGAGACGGTGAGTTAATTGATATCGAGCGCAAAACTGAACTTGCAGGAAATATTCATTCTAAAGGTATGATGATCATGCAGGCTTTTATTATGTCAGAATTTGCTATTAATCATCAATTACCTTTTTCAACCTCTTTAGTATTTGAACAATCTTATAATGAAATTGACGGAGACAGCGCATCGCTTGCTGGGTTATGTGCAATTATTAGTGCGCTTTCAGGTCAGCCTATCGATCAACAATTAGCTGTTACCGGATCGGTAGATCAGTTTGGTCATGTACAATCAATTGGTGGTATCAACGAAAAAATTGAAGGCTTTTTTACTGTTTGTCAGCATCAGGGGTTAACCGGTCAGCAAGGCGTTATTATTCCCGCATCTAATCAACGCCATTTGTGCTTGAGTGATAATGTGAATGAAGCAATAGCTCAAGAAAAGTTTTCTATTTGGACTGTTGAACATATTGCGGATGCACTTTATTTATTAACAGGAATTCCTTATAAAGATGATAATGCAATTAGTCTTTATAAGCTTATTTATGCACGTATGCAAACTATGCTATTACAAGATAAAAAACAAGATGGTTGGTTTGCAAAATGGCAAAGATATTGCAAAAAATAGTAATACCCAATAAACTTGAAAGCCGAATTTGGTTGAGATGTAACATTTTAGTAAGCGGCAAAGGATTTTACAGTATTGGTTATTCATAATATTTTATTGAATAATTATTTTTATAATCATGTAAGTAATGACAGAAAATAAAAGGTTTTTTTATGACATTTGAACGTAAATCTTCGTACGATAAAGCAGATCTGATTAAATCAGGAAATAGTGAACTTTTTGGTCATGACGGACCGCCTTTACCATCAGATTTAATGCTTATGATGGACCGTGTTATCGAAATGAATGAAGAAGGTGGAAACTTTAATAAAGGTTATGTGGAAGCGGAACTTGATATCAATCCAGATTTGTGGTTTTTCAAATGTCATTTTAAAAATGATCCTGTCATGCCTGGTTGTCTTGGACTTGATGCTTTATGGCAATTAGTCGGATTTTACCTTGGCTGGATTGGCGGTAAGGGTAAAGGTCGAGCTCTTGGGGTTGGAGAATTAAAATTAAAAGGTCAAATATTACCTAAAAACAAAAAAGTTACCTATAAAATCCATTTTAAACGTGTGATTAACCGCAAGTTAATTATGGGAATCGGTGATGGCGAAGTTTATGTAGATGGTAAATTGATTTACGAAGCTACCGATCTTAAAGTTGGGTTATTCAAAGATACCAGCGAATTTTAATTTTTTTGATTTTAACTAGCCTTACACATTATTCGGTAAGGCTTCCTTGAATATCGATTATCCAAGCAGTTTCTGATGATACATTTATCCCTTGTATAATAATATATTCTCGCCCGTTTTTATTGTCTTAAAAAATTAACTATTGAATACAAATTTCTTTAGGTTAATGATTTTTCATTCGTATTTTTTGCTATTCAAGGTATAATGTGGCAATTTTTTTATAGTCTTTATTAATCATGAGTTTACTTAATCGTTTTGTTGTTGTTTTTATTTTATCTTGTTTTTTCAATACCGTTGCCTATGCTAATTTCAGTGGAAAAGTCGTTAAAGTAATAGATGGTGACACAATTGATGTATTAACCCCTGTGAAACAAAAAATCCGAATCCGTTTAGTTGATATCGATGCACCAGAAAGCAAACAAGCCTACGGTAATGCATCTAGAAAATACCTAGCTTCACTCATCGCAGGAAAATCTGTTTATATTAAAGAAAGTAACAAAGATATTTATAACAGAACATTAGGAACCGTTTTTTATAATGGCATTAATATCAATCAGAAAATGGTTGCAAGTGGATATGCTTGGGTATATCGCTATAAAGGTGTGGCTAAAAATAAACAATTAATAGCCCTTGAATCGCAAGCTAAACAAAATAGAAAGGGACTATGGAAAGATAAAAATCCAATAGCCCCATGGAAATTCCGACGCTTAAATCAGAAATAGATTTTTCATCAAGAATTTATTAATTTATTTTAAAGCAGGATAAAGAGATTCTAATTGTTTGAGTGCATCTAAGCCTTGTTTACAACCTGTTTCTTGATCACTTGAAGACATAGCAGCAACTTGTTTTTTACCTGCTTCTAAATTTTGTTTCATCATATCAGTTTGCTGTTTTGTTGCTGCATCTTTAGGTAAAGATTCAACTAATTTATCCACTTTTTCAAAATAAGTTTTACAACTATCAGATAAATCAGCCATCGCAGCTGAAGATAGACTTAAAAGTACAGCTGAAACTAGTATTTTTTTCATTATTTACTCTTCCTTTCGATTTAAAAAATATCTTTTTGATAATATTAGTATATTTATCACATCTAATATCGCAAAAAATAATACATTAGAGATTTTGGAAAAGCAAATAAAATATTTTATAGGATGTAGGAAATTATCAGCATATTTATAATATGCTGATAAAATATAAAGATGGGTGCAGAATTACATTACAACAACATCTGCTGCAGCTGGGCCACGTTCACTGTCTTGAATTGAAAATTCAACCTGTTGACCTTCACCTAAAGTTTTAAAACCTTCACCAGAGATTGCAGAAAAATGTACAAATACATCTTTACTACCATCAGCAGGAGAAATGAAACCATAACCTTTACTTTCGTTGAACCACTTAACTTGACCAGTTTTCTTAGACATAATAATCTTCCTATAAAATAATTTATAGCCAACAAGGCTAATTTAAAAAAAACATAAAACTTGGACTACTTATAAACACTGAAACGTGAAAGCTGAAGAGAACTAATACTAATGTAAATAGAAAGTAAACTACAAACTGCTTAAATCAAGATGTCACTAAATAAATCTGCACGTTATATGCTGTAAACTATTAACTCATATATTAATTGTTAATGCAAGTGTTGTTTGTAAAGTTTTACAAATTTATTTAATAGGCAAAACCTAACTTGCATTCATTAGTTAAATTAATTTAATTTTTTTGTTTTAATTAATTTTAGAGTTTTGCCAAATGTAAATTTTGAGACTAAGTTATTTTTCACTCATGCTTTGAGACTTATTTATTGTTGCTTCAACAGCATCAATAACCGCCGCTCTGAATCCCTTTTCTTCAAGCATTTGCACGCCTTCAATGGTCGTACCGGCTGGTGAACATACCATATCTTTTAATTCACCAGGATGCTTACCCGTTTCAAGTAACATCTTCGCAGATCCCATTACTGTTTGGGCGGCAAATTTATAGGCTTGTTTTCTGGATAAACCGCCTTTTACTGCCCCATCAGCTAAAGCTTCAATAAACATAAATACAAACGCAGGAGAGGATCCGCTTGCGCCGACTACAGCATCGATTAAATATTCAGGTACAATTTCAGTTTCACCAATACAATTAAATAATGTTTGAACCGTAGCTAATTCTTCTTCTGTGACTTCTGTATTTGGCGTGATTGAACACATTGCTGCATTGACTAAGGCAGGTGTATTTGGCATGACTCTTATAATTTTTTGTTCATATCCCACACATTTTGCAATCGTTTTTATACTAACCCCTGCTGCAATAGAAATAACAATAGTACTTTTTTTTAACTCTTTTTGGATATCATTTAAAACATCAATAATAGCATTGGGTTTAACAGCCACAATAACCATATCCGATTCTTTTGCTACATTTCTGGCTGAATCTAAATTATTAATTCCATAAGATTGATTAAGTGAAATCCCTTTTTCTGGATGGGTATCATAAATATTGATTTGATTACCTGATACAATTTTACTTGATAAAATACCTTGTAAAATAGCATTACCCATATTACCTAAACCAATTAAACCAATGCGTTGTTCCATTATTTACCCCTTTTTCATTTGAACTTTTTAACACTAGTATAATTTATTTTTTTAGAAAACTTTAAATTTTATCCAATCATTTTTTATTTTAATATAATGATAATTTTATTGTGTTACTGATCATTACAAATCATCATTTTGCATTATTTGCATACCATATTGTTGACCCGTTTGCATTAATGAAAGTATTTGTTTAGTTTTGCCTTCGTTGATAAGGTTGCTTACCGCAGGCGTATTAATCAAAACTTCAAATAACGCTTTACGCTGCCGGTTATTTGTGACTAATTTTTGGGTAATAATCGCTTTTAAACTTGTCGATAATTGTGCTCGTATAAAATTATGTGAATGATTTTCAAAGACATCAATAATTCGGTTGATACTTTTAATTGCAGAGCTTGTATGTAAAGTTGCAAAGACAAGATGTCCTGTCTCAGCAGCGGTTAACGCAGCTTGAATAGATTGTTTATGCCGTAATTCGCCAAGCATGATAATATCGGGATCTTGTCTTAAAATACTATCAATTGCCGAGCCAAAATCAGAAATCTCGCGTTGTTGAATAAGCGATTTATTATTTTGATAAATAAATTCTATCGGGTCTTCTAAAGTAATAACATGTTTAGTTGCTGTCAAATTGATATATTGTATCAATGACGCCAGCGTTGTTGATTTACCGCTACCAGTTGCACCGGTAACTAAAATAATCCCGCTTTGAGTTTGTGTTAATGCAGGTAGAATTTTGGGGGCATTAATTTCTTGTAAACTTGGAATTTGGTGATTGATGACACGAAAGACAGCTGAAATACCTCGCATTTGATAAAATATATTTACTCGAAATCGCCCTATTTCTGCGGGATGATAAGCGATATCAATTTGACCATTTTGTTGTAATCGATTTTTCTGGGAATCATTGAGTAATTTAAATAATTCTATTTCCAAAACTTGTGCTGATAGTTGAGAAACAGACAAAAATTGCAGTTGTCCATTAATGCGCATACAAGGCACTTCGCCACTAGATAGGTGCAAATCGGATGCTTTTTGGGTTACACTAAGCGATAATAAAGAATGTAATATTAATTTAGACATACTAATGATAATTAGGTATAAACATGAATACAGTACATGACAATTTAATGGCTATAAAAAAAGATATTGAGAAAATAGCTTCAAATTGCGGTCGAGATCCCAAAACAATTGAACTTATTGCGGTAAGTAAGACCAAACCAGTTACATTGATTACAGAAGCGATAGACGCAGGACAGCTCGCATTTGGTGAAAATTATGTACAAGAAGGTGTAGAAAAAATAAATTATTTTCAAAAAGCGATGCCAAATTGTCCCCTTATTTGGCATTTTATTGGACCTTTGCAGTCGAATAAAAGCAAGTTGGTTGCAGAACACTTTGATTGGATGCATACAATTGATCGTTTCAAGATCGCTCAGCGCTTAAGTGATCAGCGCCCTGCCAATATGGCTAAATTAAATGTACTTATTCAGGTTAATATAAGTCAAGAAGCCACTAAATCCGGCGTAAAACCAGAAGAAGTGTTCGATTTAGCTCACCAGATTATTACATTACCTAACCTTTGTTTACGTGGTTTAATGGCTATCCCTGAAATCGAAGATGATTTCGATAAACAAGTCACTATTTTTTCAAAAATGACGGCGCTTTTACAACAATTAAAAATTGATATTCCTTATGTTGATACATTATCTATGGGAATGAGCGGAGACATGAAAGCGGCGATTTTAGCTGGTAGCACAATGGTTCGTATTGGAACGGCAATCTTTGGCGAGCGAAAGTATTTATGATATATTGGCTCAATGACTTTTATTTAAGGAGTTTTCAATGGAATTGATCTACTTTCTTGGCAAAACGGTTATAACGTTTTGTCTGTATGTTTTAATTTTACGTTTGTGGATGCAGCAAGTCAGAGTTAATTTTCATAATCCAATCACTCAATTTATTGTAAAAGTTACTCAACCTATTATCGGGCCATTGCGCCGATTTATTCCTTCAGTAGGAAAATTTGATTATGCAACGTGGCTACTTTTGTATTTAGTTGCCTTAATTAAAATTTTGTTTATTTTTAGTTTTATCCCCATAAATTTACCATTTAATGTTGATTATTTATGGTTTGCTTTGGTCGCAATTTTGCATGCTATGGGTTACCTGTTATTTTGGTTATTGCTATTCAGAGCGGTTTTGAGTTGGATTAGTCGTGGGCAATCTGTACCTGACGAAATTCTTTACCAATTAACAGAGCCATTAATGGCACCAATTCGTCGTTTTATTCCTCCTATAGGCATGATCGATGTTACGTTTGCAATTGTGGCTGTCGTGCTTATGTTTATGAACTATTTTGCCACCAAAATTTTTGGTGCACTGTGGATCATTCTTTAGATGATTTAAAAAGGAGCTGTTGCTCCTTTTTTTAAATGATATGATCTTCCCAACAAATCACATCTTTTTCATATACAATTCGATTTTTAACCGATATTTTTAATTCATGCATCAGTTTTTTGTTGCCCACTATTAGTGGATGCCATTCAGGTAAATCCCCATTTTTTTGGAAATATCGATAAGAACAACTCAAAGGTAGCCATTCAATAGTAAGTAAATTTTCTCGAGTGAGCTTAATACAATCGGGTTCATATTTGAATCGATTAACGTAATGTTTACATTGGCATGTGTTGGCGTCGAGCAAATTGCAAGCTACATTAGTGTATAAGATTTCGTCAGTGTCCTCATCCATTAATTTGTTCAGACAACATTGACCACAACCATCACATAGCTGCTCCCATTCGTCATCGCTAAGTTGATCTAATGTCTTACCTTTCCAAAATGGCTCAATCATGCTTTAAAATCATCTTCTTTTAACATTTGTAAGAAAAACCCATCCGTTTTAATCTTTTCTTCGATTTCTTCGGATGTTCCAACTACAAAACGTCTTTTTCCATCTAATAATACTTTCATAACAAATATCGGAGAACCAAAAATTGAGAGTATTCTTTCAGGTATACCAGAAAAATCATTTTCATTTTTCATATACAAATAACAATTTTCTTTTTTTGGACTACGATAAATATAACACCACATCATAAAATAAAACCTTTAATCAATATTTAGAAGGCTATTTTGTAAATAAACACCTGCACCAAATAGCCCTGGATCTTCATGTGTAATCACATATACAGGAATTTTTTTGACCAGCGTAGACATTCGCCCTTTATATTCAAAAGCAGCTCTAAACGGCGAAGCTTTAAAAAATTCAATAAAACGAGGAACAATACCACCGGCAATATATACTCCCCCTTGAGTATTTAGCGTTAATGCCAAATTACCGCCAAATCTTCCCATAAATGTACAAAAGTAATTTAAGGTTTGCAAACATAAATCACAACTGTTTGTTAGTGCTTTGTTGACAATGATATCTGGAGTGATCTCAGTTAATGGTTGATGATTAATTTGCTGTATGGCTTGATAAATGTTAATAATACCATTTCCAGATAAAAATCGTTCGGCTGAAACTCGTCCAAATTTTTTACGCAGCTGAACCAAAATGCGATCTTCTTCTTCATTTATCATGGGTAATTCTGTATGCCCCCCTTCACCGGACAAACTTACCCAATGCTGATTAACTTTTATCAAATGTGAAACGCCAAGCCCAGTTCCCGCACCATAAATTGCTATAGGATAATTTAAATTAGGCTCATCCCCTCCAATTTTTACCAAATCTTGCGGTGACAGTCTTGGAATGGATGTCGAGACTGCAGTAAAATCATTAATGACCTCAAGTTTTTTTAGTTTGAGTTCTTCGATTAATTCACGGCGAGAAAACGACAAATTGTTGTTTGTCATAGTAACAGTGTCAGCATCATCAATTGGACAAGCGATGGCAATACACGCAATCTCAATTTTTACGGATTGCGCTTGAAGATAATTTTTGATTAATGTCAGTAATATATCTTCTTTTGAAATGAGAATTTTTGTGATTGCCGATAGCTCATTTGTAACTAAATTAAACAATGCAAAACGGGCATTGGTTCCACCGATGTCGGTGACTAGTGCGTACTGACTCATGTTACTCCCTTTTTTGACAAACTAATTTTACTAATGATCTAAAATCAATATCTTTCTATACTTATTGTATTTAGTAGTTAAGCTTAAAAAACATAAAAGGCAACCTCGTTGTCTCCTAGTTATTCGTGGAGTTACTCAGTTCCCTTTGTTAACTTTTTAAATTAACGCATTTTTTTATTCACAACCTTAAAAGTCCAGGTTAACATCTAATCAACTTCTGTATTTATAACCATTTTTTAAGTTTAAAATAAATATAGGGTGCTACACCAGCCAATAACATGAGTAATAATGAAAATGGATAACCATATTCCCATTTCAGTTCTGGCATATTTTCAAAGTTCATACCATATGCAGATGCAACCACAGTTGGCGGTAAGAATACAACAGATACCACTGAGAAAATTTTGATAATTCGACTTTGTTCAATGTTGATAAAGCTTGTTGCTGCTTGCATTAAAAAATTAACTTTTTGAAATAATGATTCATTATGTGGTACCAATGATTCAACATCGCGAATAACTTCACGAGCTTGCTCAAGTTGATCTGCCGGCATTTTTGCTCGGCGAACAAGGTAGTTAACCGCACGTTGGCTATCCATTAAGCACAATCTTACTTTCCAAGCCGTATCTTCAAGTTCAGCTAACGATGTCATTGCTTCGTCGTATTGCTCTTGTGCAGAACGATCCATAATTACTTGGCTCAATTCTTCTAATTTGCTATAAATACTTTCGATTTGATCGGCTAGTTGTTCAACTTTGACTTCAAATAAATCCAGTAATATTTCATAAGGATTTCCATCAACCATGCTTTGATAACGAGATCGCATACGATATAAACGAAAAGCAGGCAGATCCCGTTCACGCAAAGTAAATAATCGACCATTGTGTACAGTAAAAGCAACGGTTGAATTTCCCGCCCGATCTTCAGCATCTTCATAAAAGAAGAAAGAGTGAACATGCAATCCTTCATTATCTTCAAAAAAACGAGCAGAGGCCTCGATATCATCTAACTCAATACTGGTTGCTAAATTTTGTCCTAAATGAGTTAAAACAAAATCACGATCGGCTTCTTCTGGTTCAATTAAGTCAATCCAAGCCGCATTATTGATGTCGCCTTCATTAACTTTTACTAATTGTTTGTTCTTTAGTCCAAACGCATTAATCATAAGGCCCCCTTACAGGAAAGTTTCTAGAACATTCTATTAACAAATGTGGCGCATTATACTCGTAATATCTTTAAATTCCTATGTCTAAAGTTATTTTTGTAATGTTAAAAATAGAAGTAATATTCCAGAATTAAATTAAAAACGGTGATGTTACTGTTGTCTCATGTTACAATACGCAAATTAAATATTTAAGCAATTTTTAGGAGTTTATAATGGCAAACCGAGGAATAAATAAAGTCATTTTGGTGGGTAATTTAGGTCAGGATCCAGAAGTTCGCTATATGCCAAACGGAAGCGCTGTTGCAAATTTTAGCGTAGCAACTTCGGAATCATGGAAAGATAAACAAACAGGTGAAAACCGCGATCGTACTGAATGGCATCGTGTGGTTGTTTTCGGTAAATTAGCTGAAATTGCTGGTGAATATATTAAGAAAGGCACGCAAGTTTATTTAGAAGGTCAATTACAAACTCGTAAATGGCAAGATCAAACAGGTAACGACCGCTATACGACAGAAGTTGTTGTTAATCCAATCGGTGGCACATTACAAATTTTAAGTTCACGAAATGGCAATGATAACTTTGATGATAATTCACAAAATTGGGGTCAAAGTGCTAATAATATTTCAACTGCGCCTGTCGCTGCGGCTCGCCCAGCACCACAAGCCGCACCTGCTGCTCAACCTAAAGCTCCTGAACCACCAATGGATTTTGATGACGATATTCCTTTTTAATTTTTCCTTCCCATTTAAAATATTGGGCGTAATTTAGCGCCCATATTTCTTATCTTTTTAATTTCAATTATACTTATAACCTACCAATTTTATTCATTTTATAGTGTTATGTTTGAACTGATACAAACTGTTGGCTTTGGTTTAATATTATTTATTCCTTTAACTAATCCGTTAACTACTGTCGTACTTTTATTAGGTTTGTCGGGTGATATGACTAATGAAGAGCGTAATTACCAATCTAAGATGACTTGTATTTACGTTTTTATCATTATGGTTGTTTCTTTTTATGGTGGACAGCTAGTGATGAGCACGTTTGGTATTTCCATTCCTGGTTTGCGTATTGCTGGTGGTATGATTGTTGGTATTATTGGATTTAGAATGCTGTTTCCTCAGCAACCTTCTCATCGAACGTTAGAAGCCGATGCTAAAATGAAAGAAATATCGAATAATATTGCTTTTGTACCACTAGCCATGCCAAGTACGGCAGGCCCTGGAACGATTGCAATGATTATCAGTATGGCTTCAACAGTAAAAAGTGGAGGTTATGATATTTCAAGTTGGGTTGTTTATACTTCTTCAATCTTAGTTCCGCTTTTATTGTGTATTATCCTTTGGTTTTGTATGCGAAGTGCAGGCAGTATTATGCGTTTTATGGGAAAAAGTGGAATTGAAGCGACTTCAAGAATTATGGGGTTCTTATTAGTTTGTGTTGGTACTCAATTTATTATCAATGGTGTAAAAGAATTAATCATGAGCTTTCCCAATATTTAGTAAACTAAATCATTTTGAAAAAGTTATTTATTAATAATAATGTCGTTTACTTAGGCTAGCTCATTTAATCACAGTGTTAAATCATAAATTGGGAATATTTTTTATCATTTCCACCCGCATTAAATAATCATAAAGCGGTAATAGTTGTTTAAAACCCTTTGATAATTTGTTAGGTAGATCGCCGTTTAGCAAATCTTCAATATTGGAGTTTGTAACCATTGCTGCTAAACTTTTTCGATTATACCATGTTGCTATTTTTGGATCTTGATCTTTAATTAGTGGGCGTTTATAACTTTCACCAACAAGTTCAAATGGTTTTTTAACACAACGAATCATGTCTAAAAATTTTGCACTATCATTAAGAATTTCTTCACGAAAAATATCCATTGTCTGCTTTGATGCACAATAATAGCCAAGTCCATAACGATAGCAATCTGGTGCTATTTCAAAAAAATAAGCTGGCGCTTCTTTCCAATCTCGGTTTGGTCGTTTAAATGTCAACCATAAACGACTACGATATAACGATTTATCTTTCGAAAAACGTGTGTCACGATGTATGCGAGATATCGTTTTACCAATAGCTGGTTTTGTTTCAAACCATTCATCAATTTCCAGCATGTTGGGAGTTAACTGTTCTACTAACAGCCTGAATGGTTTGATTAATTCATTATCATAGATTGATCGATGCTCGTCAAACCATGCACTACTATTATTAATCCATACATCTTGTAAAAAATTAAGTCCTGTTTGGGTAAAACCAGAAAATTGTGCCATAATTTAATCCTTAAATAACTTTCTGACTTTTTCTAAGTCTTCTTGTGTATCAACCCCTATAGCAGGGGCCTGTTTAGCAACTGCCACATGAATTTTTTCACCATACCAAAGTACACGTAACTGTTCTAACATTTCAATCTGCTCAAGTGTAGAAGGTGCCCAATTGATATATTGACGAATGAAACCAGCTCGATAGGCATAAATCCCGATATGTCGAAGATAAAAATCACCAATACTTGTTGGTTTGAAAAGATCTTCAGATTTCGCAAAGCGATCCCTTTCCCAAGGAATGGTTGCTCGAGAAAAGTAGAGTGCATACCCATCTTTATCAGTCACAACTTTCACTGCACCAGGATTAAATGCTTCTGTTGCTGAATCAATTGGAACAGCTAATGTTGCCATTCCTGTTTTATACTGTACTAAGTTTTCAGCAACTTGATCAATGATGATTGGTGGAACTAGCGGCTCGTCACCTTGTACGTTTACAATAATTTCATCATCGGAAAATTGATAGGCATTGATGACTTCTGCTAATCGTTCTGTACCCGAATTATGTTTATTGCTAGTCAGAATTACTTCACCGCCATAAGATTTCACCACATCGAATACTTGTTGATGATCAGTTGCAATAATTACCCGATTTGCTGAAGACTTTTTGGCTTGCTCCATCACTCGCACAATCATAGGTTTACCATGAATATCAGCAAGCGGTTTAGCCGGTAAACGACTTGAAGCATATCTCGCAGGAATAATAACCGAAAAATTCATAATTAAAACCTTTTACCTATTCGTGAACTGAAATCGAAGAATTCAGTGTATTGGCTTCGTTTTCCAGTAACACAGGAATATTATCTTTGATTAAATAAACAAGTTTATCCTTTGGACATATTAGACTATTTTGTTCAGTATCATATTGAAGTTCACCATGACATTTAGGGCAAGCTAGCGCCTTAAGGAGGATTTCTTTCATTTTTTATTCTCTTTTAGATTTTATTTCTTCTAACAATGAGCAGATTTGATTAGTTACCTGATTAGGCAATATTGCCTCTATGGGTAAATACCACCAATTTGGTAATGTAAATTGGAAACATTTTACCGCATCTTTTTCTGTCATTAAAAGGGTTTGATCTTGTGTAGCAATATTCGTTAACAATGGCAAAGTATAATTTTGATGATCCGCAAATGATACTGTTTTGATCACATCAGCATTGAGTGTATTTAGCATTGTAAAAAAACGGTTGGGATCACCAATACCGGCCATAGCACAGATATTTTTTAATGAATGCAATTCTATTTTTTCTTTTGTTAATAAATTTACTGCATATTGCGGTTTTAGTTGCATTGTATAAGTTTTTTCGGGGAATTTTTCAGCTAAATGACTTTTAGTTTCGCCATTAATAATAATAATATCAACAGATTTTAATCGACTTTGTCGCTCCCTCATTGGTCCTGCTGGTATCCACCAACCGTTACCAAATAAGCGTTTACCGTCAACAACCACAATTTCAATATCTCGCTTTAATGCATAATGTTGTAAGCCATCATCAGTTAAAATTGCATCTAATTGATAGTTATCTAATAAAGCTTGTACCGCTTGACTTCGATTGGGAGAAACGGCAACTGGCACATGTGTTCTTTGATAAATTAATACTGGTTCATCCCCAGCTTGTGCGGTGGTTGTTTGTTCATCTAAAATAAGCGGATAACTTTCTGCTTTTCCACCATATCCACGTGAAACAACACCGATTTTTAAACCTTTAGTCTTTAAAGCTTCAATTAATCCTATTACCAGTGGAGTTTTTCCATTCCCACCTACCGATAAGTTTCCAATTACGATGATAGGTACAGGTGATTTCCAAGATTTTAATATTCCTGCTTTGTAGAGTTGGCGTCTAACCAATGTTATTAATCCATACAACCATGATAATGGCATTAGTAACCAATAAAAATGTGTTTTACCATACCATAATTTTTCAATCATTGTTTATTCACCATTGAATTATGCTTTTATATTAAATTTGCTATTGTAATCTATTCTGGTGTTTATTGACTAATCCAAATCATTTTAGTCATTTTTAATTTAGACAATGAGAATAATCTAACAAAGCATAGTTAAGTAAGCCTTTTAAAAAATCACCCTATTTTATAATTTTAAAATCGATTAAACCAATGTTAAAAGTTTAAATTTGAGAATTTTTAATCATTCAGTATTACTGACAATAATTTTAATATAGAAGGGAAACAACAAATAAAAAAGGATTCTTATCAAATCCTTTTTTATCATTGAAAAATGAATTGATTATCAGTAATCAATCAAATTTATTTATCTTGAGCTGTCTTTTGCAAATATTGTTGGAAATCTTGCTTATTTCCGTCAAAAACAATATTGCCACCATTAAGCATAATAACTCGATCAACAAAGCTCAAAAGATTAGTTCTGTCTGTTGCAATAACCATTGTTTGTCCTTGTTTTGCACGTAAATCAAGTTGTGCTAACAATAACTGCTCAGTATTCGGATCTAACTCGGCGCTAGGATTATCTAAAAATGATATGCTATGCGGAGATAAAATAAATCGAGCTAAAGCTAACTTTTGACGTTGTAAAATCGTTAACGGAACAGGCAATTGGCGCCAGTAAGTATCAAGTCCATTATTTAAAAAAGGTAACAAATTTTGCAAATTCACTTGTTTTAATACTTCTAAAGCGCGATCATGCGAAATTTGGTCAGGTTTATTATTTAATGTAAGATATTCGTATACTGTTTCGCCGATAATACCACTATATTGCCATAGATAATGAGTTTCACTTCGTAATGAATCCGCAATAGATTTAGTTAACATAAAACCATTCCATGTTATGTTGCCTTCATCTGCTTCTAAAATACCTAATAATAATTTTAATAAAGTACTTTTCCCTGATCCTGGCCCACCAACTATCGCTATTCGTTCACCTGACTTGATTTGCAAACTGATATCGTCTAAACAAGGTAAGGAAGGGTGATATTTGAAACTAACTTTAGATGCCCCCCAACCATTTTTAGGGCCGTTGAAGCCACTTAATAATCCGTTTTCATTTGGTTCTTTATCAAGAAGCGCATTAATCTGTTTCATGGAGTTAGTCATACGCTCAAGATTAGGTAACATATGCATTAACGAGAAAAACGGTTGACTCAAACGACCACCAATAATAATTGTCGCAAATAAACCTGCTGGCGACATATGACCTGTCTGTATTAGGTAAAAAGCGACAATCACGGCAAGCACAGTTTGTAAACTAGTTAAACCCATTAAAAAAGAACTACAGCGGTTATGAATAATATAGCGTTTTTGTTCATTTTGCTGCGCTTTTTCATTACCGGCTAGAAAGGTATAAGTCGCTTCTTTATAAGAAACCGAAGACTGATAATATTCAAGAGTTGTCGGTGAAAAAGGGACTTGAGCATTTATCGTTGGAATAGATTTATTTTCAAAATAAAAAAGCGTAATACGAACGATTGCACATATAAAAATAAAAATAGGAACAACTATTAACCAACCCGCAACAATCGCAATAACAATAAAATAAAGCAGACTGAAAACCAGATCTAATACTGTGCTTGAAAAGAACGTTAAAAACTGCATTCTAAACACATTCCAGTTGTTCATTGCCTCAATTACTTTGCGTCCCCATTGAGTTTTAAAGCTAGGCATAACTTGAATAAGTTCAGAAATAATTTTAGGCTCTAAACGATATTGTACTAAAGATGAATATTCACACCCCAATTTTATTCTATCCATTCTAAAGTAATACTCAACTAAAATAGCCAGCATTACGCCTAAGGATAGTGTCCAAAGTGAAGAGTCAGCTTGCCCGGGTATTACTCGATCATATATTGCATTTAAATATAATGGAATGAGCATGATAAAGAGATTGATTATCAGAGTTGTCCAAAAAAGACGACTGATAATCCTATTTTCTTTTTGCCCCATAACCAACAATGAACGCCAACTTAATTTATTTTTTCTTTCAGTTAGCAAGACACGCCAAGTCTCCTTTGGCAGTTTATCTAATTTAACATTTTTTTCATTTTTTATCTTATTAGAATGAACGGTAAGCAGAGACCATCCTGTTTGTTCTTCAAAAGCAACGTATAACCCTTTATTGACAGCATTATGTTCTTCGGAACAAGGAAATAGTTCTATACCAAGATATTTTTGTGCCAACTCAAACAACATTTCTCGGTTAGCAGTCTGCTCTAGTTTTTCAATCTGCTCCTGCCATTCCCATTGACCAACAGGTAAAGATAATTTTTTTGCGGCCTCTGACAAGACCGACTTTAGTTGAAAAATATCACCAGAATTTGTAGATAATTCACTATTCATAAAGATATCTGATACCTATACATGATTCCAAGTTAATGTATGGGTTCCATCTGTCCACTGATCAACACCCGGTGAAATTTCAGAATGTACCCAAGTACCTGCACTATCTAAAATTTGTAATGAATCAGTGCTATCGGTATCAAATCGAATATTGTTATTATCCATATTCTCAAATAAATCACTTAAATTTACGAGGATAAAATCACCAGCGACCCCATCTTTAAAATTGAAAATATCAATATGTTTAAATAAATTTTTATTAACGACACTAAAATCAAACGTTCCAGCTCTTCCTTTTTTGGTGACACTATCTATACCTAAACCACCATCAATTGAGTGATATCGATTGAAATCGGTAAGCGAACTGAATTGAAACTCGTCATTAAAATTAGTTCCTGAAATATCGGTAATGGAAGTAAGTGTATCTCTCCCCCAATTACCTTTAGAAACTGTCATATCTTTATTGTTAGTAATATAAACTCTTATACCTTCTCTTAAATTAGTATAATCTATTTTCGTATTACCACTAGTATTCACTATTCTATCATTACCACTACTGCCGTAAACAATATCATTTCCAGCACCAGTATGAATTTCATCACTTACACTACTACCATAAAATTCATCATCTTTATCAGTTCCAATGATTTTGTGTATATTCACGATACGATCTTCTTTACCATACCCATTATCGCTTACTATACCTGTGTCAAGATTTGCTTTAATTCCATTTGGTGATTTATATTGAACAACTGCATTATTGCCAATACCAATTAATGTATTGTTTCCATCACCACCAATTAAAATTCCTTTTCCTGATATTATATCGTCATATTGTGAACCATATATGTTTTCGATATTTTTTATCGTATCTTTTCCGCCAAAACCATTAGTCGCCGTACCATTACCGTTTGCATCTAACGAAACAACCACACCTTGAATTCCATCATCGTAATAGAGCCAGTCACTACCAGCGCCACCGTCTATAAAATTATCACCACCTTTAGCATGGATATGATCATCACCTGCACCAGCAATAACGGTATTACCTTCTGTTTCGTTTCCATAAAACTGCAAAGTACCATTTTTAATGGTCACATTATTTATATTCTTTATTTCAGCATCATAATTATTAGCTGTAATACGATTGTTTTCTAAATCAACAATATACGATCCTTGCATTGTTTCATCTAAAATAAGCGAGTTAGTTCCACCACTACCGTCAACAAATGTTGTACTCTGGTTTATAATGAATGTATCATCATATTCCGTACCAACAAATTTTGCGAATCCACCCGCTGTAAAACTATCCTGATATGTCTGTCCGTTGATATCTTTTATTACTGTTCCATTAGTAGCGTCTATCTCAATCCCAGAATTCTGTGCAACAATAGAATAACGACTATAATCTAACGTATTCGTTCCATTACCTTTAGTGATAATTTGGTCATTACCCAAAGAACCATAGATGATATTTTCCGACCCGCCACCAACATGAATAATATTATCAGCATCGCTTCCTTCAATGATATCATCAAAAGCTGAACCAACAATATTTTCGAAATTTGAGACCTTATCTACACCATCAAGACCATTGCTATCTTTGGTACCGTTCTTTGTTGCTACTTGATTTTTCAGGCTGATTTCAATGCCATTAGCGACATTACTATAATCGATAGTATCGACACCATCTCCACCATCATAATAATTAGACATTCCGCCTTTGCCTACAATAAGATAATCATCGCCAGCACCTGTACTAATGAGATAATTAGTATCATTAGCCAATTCAATACGATCGTCAAAATCAGTTCCAACAATGCCATTTATGTTAGTTAGCTGATCCGCACCGCCAAAACCATTTGAATAGGCACGTCGTGTTTTAAGATTTACATCAATGGCCGAAGACGCTAGATGATAATCTACAACGTCAATTCCTGAACCACCAATAAAGGAGTTATAACCTTGTCCAGCAACATAAAGATTATTACCTGCTTCACCGTGAATTACAGCTCGACTAATTGCATCACCTTCAATATAAAAAGTATCATTACCTTCACCACCATATATCGTTATACTACCTTTGGCGGTTTTAAAAATATCATCATGTTGACTACCTTTAATTGATTGAATATTCGTTAAAGTATCCGAACCATCAAAGCCATTATTGATAACTTGTTTATCTGTTTTAGAAAGGTCAACATTAATTCCTTTTACGGATTCTTGATAACTGGCCGTACTATTTCCACCATTACCGCCTATTAGCGTATTGTTACCCCCCATACCTACAAGGATATCATTACCACCATTACCAATTATGATATTGTCTTTATCATCTCCAATTAAGACATCATCAAAATGTGTACCAGTAATGTTATTAATATTTCGAATTGAGTCGTTTCGACCAAATGCATCGGTAACAATGCCCTTAGTTAAATCAACATTGACTCCGTTATCAGTGGTTTCATAACTTATTGTATTAATACCGCCTTTGCCATCTATCTGATTATCTTTGCCGCCACCAACAAAAAAGATATCCTTGCCATCACCGCCAATCAAGTTGTTACTTTCTGTTAAGCTTCCGATAAAAGTATTATCACCATTGTTACCAATAATATTTTGAATATTTTCAACCTGTTGATTTACAGCTCCTGTAACAGTTTTCGTATGTAAATCAATAATTAAGTCACCTTTTACTTGGCTATAATCTACAGTATTAATTCCAGCTCCACCGTCATAAATATCTTGTGTTGTGCCAGCAATAATGACATCATCTCCAGCACCACCAACAACATGAACATTATTAGCGGAACTTGATAACAGTATGTTTCCATCGATATCAATAAGAGATGAAGGGGAATCAACAACTGAAAAATTAAAGTCTTCTGTTACAGTTTTTCCATTTGAATCAGTGTATGTTACCGAAATCGAGAATTTATTAATCTGACCTTTTGGATATAAAATAATTATTTCATTGAGCGATAAACCATATTTATCACCCTGCGCTGTACCGCCTCGAATAATTTCATAGTCAGAAGGAAGCCCTGTTATGTTACCTATTGATTGAGCATCATCAAAAGAGACAATACGAAGAATTTTACCTTCTTCAATATAATTTTGATTAGCTACGTTAACCGTCCAATCAGCATTTTCTTGCGAAAGATCAACCAGTGTTGTTGAATACTGCGCATTGGCTGTAACATCCGTTCTTGCTGTTAGATTACCACCACCGACGTCGTAAACATGTTGAGCACTATCAATTAATCCTTCCCATTGATAAAGTTTAACATTAGGCATCTTTGGCGTAATACTTGCAGGTGGTTTACTTTCAACAATTGGAACTTCGCCATCGATACTTGATTGAAACTTTTCTGAATCCGAACTGGATGATGAACTCTTCTTAAAAACAATATCTGCATGAGGTGACTTAAGTTTAGCAGGCTTCACTTGCATGTCTAAATCCATCATATTTTCAAGTGAAGATTGAATTTCATTTGATGACGTGTCCGCACCACCACTTGTATCAATAACAATAAAATTGTCTGTCATGTTTGTCGTGAGATCAACCGTTTTATCTTCGACACTTTCGACAGTGATGTCATCCTCTTTAGTGGTAAGTTGTTCAGGTGCTTTTGTTTCAATTATCTCTGGTGTAATATCTTCAATTTTCGCTAAACTCATAATTTCATATGAATTTAATTTTTTTCCATCATTAAATGCTAATGAAAGCACGCCTCCATTTAAAGAAGCTAATTCGGCTCCCATCGTTAAAATCAATTTACGATTGTCACCTGTAGTAATGATTAAATCCGAACCATTAATTGATAAAGATACTTTATCTTTTTCCCATGAAGCATTAATTTTATTGTCTTCATAAGTAAAAGGAATAATTGAAAGAGCTGGCTCCATCGGTGTTAAGGCTGTATTTGTGTTACTCATAAACTTGTCTCACTTCTTATCTCTATTTATACTCGGTCAACGATTAATTCATGTGTACCATCTGTCCAAATTTCTTTTGAACCATTTACACTATGTGACCAAGAAGAAGAATTTATTAATGCTAAACTGTCATTACTATCTAAAACAAACTCAACTGAATCTGTATCCAAAGCATCAAAAAAGGTCGATAAATCAATGGAAATTCTATCCATGCTATTGTCTTTGAAATCAAAACTGTCTATATGTTTAAAAATAGTTGAACTTCCAAAAAAGAAATTATCTGTTTGACCAGATTTTTTAACAACATCAAATCCTTGACCTCCGTCAATACATTGATAGCCATTTAAATCTGCTAATGAGGTAATTTTGAATATATCATTACCATTGGTTCCAATGATGTTTTCAATACTTTTATAGTTGTCCACACCTTGATTACCATTATCATGGGTTTTGACAATTGTGTTAGTATTAAGATTAACTTCAATTTTAGTATTATTTAATTCATTATAAATTAACGTATCATTACCGCGATCGCCGTTATAACTATCGTTTCCTGTAGAAGCGTAAAATGTATCGTTTCCAAATCGTCCGGTTATAACATTGTCGTTATCATTGCCTCGAACAATACTATCACCCGAACCAGTTACAACTTTATTGATATTGATTAGTTTATCTGTACCTGTGGTTTTCCCACCACTTTTTACAGCAATACCTTTCTCTAAATCGATATCCACATTTGATGCATCGCCATAATCAACCCACGCATTTTTACCAACGCCTTCTAGTGTATCGTTACCAGAAAATCCTCTCATTTCAGCGAAAGATTTAATATAGTCATTGAATTCGGTACCATGAACGGTTTCGACATCCACAATATGGTCTTTACCACCATAGCTATTTTGTGTTGCATAACCTGTACCACTTTGATTGAGTTCTACTACAACACCTTTTCCAGTAGTAGAGTATCGATAGCTGATTATATCTGTGCCGCTTCCACCAAAAATTTCATTATTTCCGCCTAAAATATAGAAGGTATCATTTAATGAACCGCCGACAAACTTTGTTGAACCCGATGTTTTAGTATAACCAACATTACCTGAAGCATTTGAAAATCTAACTTCATCAATATTTTTTACGGTGTGATGAAATAAATGTCTATCTTTAACATCATCATCAATCTGATTAGTATCAAGATGAGCCACCATTCTTCCAGACATACCACTATAATCTATGGCATCGTGACCTGAGCTACCATCAATTGTTTGATTGCCTGCTGCAGCGATGAAAACATCACTGCCTTTTGAACCAATAAAAGTATTGAAATTGGTAAAATTATCTGTACCAGAGGTTTTAGTAACAGTGCCGTTACTCATATTGATAGTAACACCGTCACTGAGAGCATCATATCTTAATGTGTTTACACCTTCTCCACCATCAAGAATATCATTACCATAATTGCCGTAAACTGTATCATTTCCAGCCCCAGCTAAAATACTTAGATCGTTAGCACTACTGTAGATCACATCATCAAAATCAGTCGCTATAATTTTTTGAATGTTTGTTATGTTATCTTGACCACCAAAGCCATTTTTAGCAACATCACCCGTTACTAAATCCATTTCCAGACCTGAAGTTGCATTACTGTAATCAACAGTATTAATGAAACCTGCGCCTTGACTTCCTCCATTAATTTTATTGTTGCCAGAACCTGCTATGATTGTATTATTACCAAGACCCCCATCGACTGAATGATCGCCATTACCTAAAACGAAATAATCATCAAAATTAGTTCCAATGACTTTATTAATATCCTTTAAAATATCAATGCCTGAAAAGCCATTGTCATAAACAATACTTTTATTGAAATCAATGCTAATTCCATAAGCTGCATTTACATAACTAAGGGTGTCAAAACCTGTTCCCCCTAAATAATTGTTAAATCCTGCTCCTGCTTCATAGGTGTTATTACCACTATTTCCACTTAAAAATGTGATGCTCGCTTCATTACCACCAACTTTAAAGTGATCATCACCAGCGCCACCATCAATAATGGTAGTGCCAACACCTGTTATGAATTTATCATCATAATCACTTCCAACAATAGCTTGGATATTAATTAGTGTATCTTTTCCACCGAATCCATTATCTTCAACTTGGTTATTATCTTTTGTTAAATCCACTTCAATTCCAGATTCAGCGTCTGAATAGTCAGCGGTATTAATTCCCTCACCACCATCGAGTGTATTATTTCCACCTCGACCTGATAAAGTATCATTACCTTTACCACCGACAATGAGGTTGTCTTGATCATCGCCTATTAAAATATCATCAAAATCACTACCGGTGATATTTTGAATATTTTTAACAGAGTCTGTGCCACCATTACCGTTATTAATAACTTTATTTGCAGATAAATCAACGTGAACACCGCTAGTCACATTTTCAAAGGCAATGGTATTGATACCTTTACCGCCATCAATAATGTTGTTACCCCCACCACTCATAATCGTATCATTACCATCACCGCCAGTGAGTATATTATTTTCTTGGCTATGCCCAATTATGGTATCGCCATTATTACTTCCAATTACATTTTGAATATTTTCTAATGTATGGTGGGTATTTTTGGCGTCAGTTTTTCCATTATTTAAATCAATAACCAGTGATTCTTTAAGTTGGCTATAATTAACTGTATTTGTACCAGCACCTCCATCATAATGTCCATTTTGATTGCCTGCAAAAATGGTATCATCCCCACTACCAGCGGTGATATCAACATTATTTTTGGTTGATGAAAGTTGAAAATGCCCAGTATTATCAACAATAATTGCTGGGTGATCGGTAATATCAAAATTAGCCTGTTCATTTACTGTATTGCCTTGATTATCAATATAGCTTAAAGCAAGACTAAAAGACGATTTTATTCCTTCAGGATAAATAATTAAAAATTGATTTGCAGCTAATCCAAATTCTTTACCGAGTGCCGAATCAGCTGTAATGATTTTCATATTTCCGAGTTGACCAGTAACAGAAACGACACTTGTTGCATCATTAATTTCTATAACGCGCCCTATTTGCCCAATAGGTAGCTTCGTTTCATCATTAGCGTAAATTGTCCAATTTTCTGTTTCTCCCGATAGATCTATATGAATATTTTCATATTGGATATTAAAATTTTCTGATTCAGCTGCTTCGTCATTACCGGTACCCGCTATCCAAATTTTACTTGATTTATTAACAACCGATTTGATTTGTAATAACTTTATTGAAGGAATATCGATTTCATCAGAGCTATCTTCGTTATTGTTATTATTATCATTGATATCGATAATTTCATGCGATTCTGCAATAAATTTTTCCTTTGAAGATTCGGCTGTATCGGATGTTGATGGATACGGGATATTTTCTGAAATATTGTTATCATTATCACTGATAGTTGATGAAGAATTTTTTGAAATAAACTTTTCAAGATCTTCAATACTCTCTTCATCTTTTTGTAATTGACTGTCTAAATTATTGACTACGATAATTTCAACAGATTCATTAGCGACAGGTTCGATAACTTCATGTTCATCTTGCCCCTTCATCTCATTTTTTTCAGTAACATCAGATTCATTATTTTCAGTTAACTTTGGCGCAGTATTAATAGATTGAGACTTGGAAATTAACTCATTAGCATTGATTGTAACCCCATCTTTAAATGAAAAAGTAAATATATTTGGGTCTAATGATGCTAGTTTAGCCGCTAATGGTAATATTAATTTTTTATCACCAGACTGAACAATCAAATCAGTACCATTAATTAATAATTCAACATCTTTATAATTAACGGGTATATAGTTTTCTGCATAGGTAACAGGAACAACAGCTGTTTCTGATGATGCAGGCATTGGTAATTCATTATATTGTGACATCTATTTATATCCATTCATCTAAATAAGTTAAGGTTCTGAAAAAACAAGAGAACTGTTTGACAACAAGGGTTTTAAAAAGTATTCCAGTAATGTCCTTTTTCCAGTCAGCAAATATGCATCGACACTCATACCTGGGTACATAGTTACATTATATTTCTCAGAAGGAACTTCAATACTAACAAGGTAATATCGACCTAAATTTTCGTCTGAAACAGCATCTGCACTGATAACAGATACTCTTCCCTCTAGTGTGTTAGCATATGAAACGTCAAAAGCACTGATATGCAATCTTGCAACCATTTTTTCCCAAATACGATCCCTATCTTCTGGTCTTACTTTTACTTCAGCAATGAGAGGGACTTCTGAAGGTGCTATTTCAACTACTTCTCCCCCTGCTCGAATAACTGCACCTGTATGAGCAACAAACAGACGCTGAACTACGCCATCGGCAGGACTGACAATTTTTGAGTTTTCTCGTCGTCCTTCACTGTGCGTTCGCGAGTTATCAACATCGCTTAAATTGATATTAACTTGAGTTAGTTGTTTTTGAACATCAGATATGAAGTCAGCTTGAATCTGTTCATATCTTGCTTCATATTCTGAAAGTTCACTATTTAATCGTGGTACTCTTAATCTGGACTCATTAAGTGCGGTTTGTATTTGCTGATTTTCAAGTTTTTTCTGAAGCAAAGCTCCTTGTGCTGCTGCTCCCTTAGCTACCATGTTTTTGTAAAGCTGTACTTCTTGTTTAGCCAACTCCGCTTGTTTGCTAAGATCATCAATTTTAGTGACCAATTCTAAAA
The DNA here is from genome assembly GCA_945291235.1 of uncultured Gilliamella sp. The sequence goes on along the minus strand of CALYQY010000004.1, from coordinate 8,409 downwards.
TTTGCGCTTTCTTCTGTTCTACTTGAGCATTAATGACTTGTTTTTGTGCCCGTAAAGCTACGGATCTTGAATCAAATAAATGCAATTCATTTGTTATAATTTCATCTAATGATTTTTCACCCGTAAATTTAGGTTCAAATTTTTCATTACTTAATTCTGCATTAAGTCGTTCTATTCTGACCAATAAAGCTTTGCGTTCAATTTCATTTTTGGCAAAGCTTTCATTAACATAGCTATTATCAACAATCGCAATTAATTGTCCTTTTGTAACATGCTGCCCTTCATGCACCAAAAGTTGTTGAATAACGCCACCTTCAGGGTGTTGAAGAGTGATATTTCGACTTTCGACACGAATAACACCAACACCTTTAACTAACACATCAACTTTAAATAATGAAATCCAAATTAGAAATAGAACGATAACAAGTAGTGTTCTACCTGCTATTCCTGTTGGCATATAGTTAGCTAGTTTTTTTAAAACTACCACTCCATCTTGAAATTTTTCTCTAAATCTATCTTTCATTTTGATTCAAATATTGTCATTAATTTGTTGGTATCAGTTGGCAGCGATGACCACTTTAATTTACCTGTTCTAGTAATTTATTGCGCCTATATTTTAGTTCTGTATCATTCTTTGACTTTGAATCTCTGAAGGCTGATTTTCAACCACATTGACTTCATCATCACGTAATATACGGATAGATACAAATCCAATATCACTCCTATTAACAGAAGCATTTTCTATTTTTACTTTTTGAACGGAAACTTTTCGAGATTGTAAAATACTAAACACTTCTAAACTTCGTTGATATTGTAGACTTAAAGAAAAACCAACTTGTGCGTCATCTGACGAAGTAGCAAAAATAACAGCACCTTTTTCTTCGATTTGGTCTTTATTCGCATCAATCCATTGAATCAATTTTTCTTTATTTGCTTCTGTTAAGAAATTTCGATTTTTAGGCCCCTGAAAATCCAGACGTAATTCATTTGGATTGACACCCTGATCATACTTATAAACATTAGTCACTAATTGATTACGCTCACGCAATTTAATCCCAACATTTTGTTGAGCAATAATCATTAATATTTGAAAAAGTAACGTAATTAGAAGATATACAAGTAATAATACTGTCATCATATCAACATATGCTGGCCAGAAATGTGAATTTGATTTCATAGAAATACCTTTCTTTTCATTATTTTAAGCTAAGTTTGAACATTCCATCATCTAACTTATCAGCAAGTAAATATAAACCGAGTGTAGAAAGATAATAATCATATAATGCTGATGATCGACTTACTTTCGCACTAAAGTAATCTGTTTCTACGGTTAATAAATCGTTTAGATTACGTTTACCTAAAATGAATTCATCCATATATAATTTGCGAGTTCTACTTGCATCATCTTCGGCTTTCGATTGTATTAGGTAAGTATCAGTAGAGTTAAGCGCATCTTCTACCAAATTATTTGAAACCTCTTTAATATCACGTACCAGTTGATTGTAAGAAGCCATACTATAACTATATCGAGCTACTGCTTGACTGATTCTTGATGAATTAATACCACCATCTAAGACAGGCATACTAACTTGTAGTGACACTTTACCACCGATGAAATTGCCATTTTTATCACTTGGATGTTGGAAAGGTTTACTATACGATCCGACAGCATCAACTGAAGGATATCGTGCACTTTTTGCAACCTCAATTTCTGAACGAGCACTGTTTAACTGAGCCTCAGAAGATTTAATATCAGGGTTATTTTCCAACACATTATTCAAGATTTGGTCATATAATTGACTTGTAATAAATACTTCTTTCAATTTTACAGGATGGGTTGGCGCTGAACGACCCAACAAAGAATTCAACTCTTGTATCGATTTTTTCAATTGAAGTTCAATTGATTTAGAAGCATTTTGTGCATTGGTTAATGCTAATTGTGCCCTGATTAATTCTGACTGAGGTGAAAGCCCTCCTGTAACTTGTACACCAATAGTATTTACAAGTTGTGACATTTCTTTTATATAATCTTGAGCGTAATCTTTTTGTTGCGTGTAACGACGTACATTAAAGTAAGCTTTCACTACATTGAACGTAACTTTATTCTTTTCATAATCAGCAACATATTTAGCTGATTCGCGAAGTTGTTTTGCACTATCTACACTATAACGAGTACGACCAAAATCAAGCAGGTTATATTGAAAAGAGACCTGAGCTTGAGCATATTCATCATTAGACCTTGATATCGAGCTCATTCGATCGAAGGCTTTATCGCGAGTTTTAGCTAACACATTAACTTTAGGATAGTATGTTGCTTTCATTTCATCTATTCTTGCATCTGCTTCTTCTAATCTTGAGTTCGCAGAAACAGTACGCAAGGAGTAATATTGAGCAAGTTCTATGGCTTCTGCTAAAGATAATCCTCTTGATTCAATATCAAAACCATTTTGCAATATACTAGGTAATTGTTTATTAGCTAATAGAATATTTTCATTTGCTTCGTAAGTATTTTGGGTATTTGGTAGCTCATGTTTAACAGTACAACCAATCATAAGGGACGAAAGCACACTTAATACGATAATTTTATTTTTCACAACATAATCCATATAACAAATAACTATTTAAAAATAATTAACTCCATCTTATCTTTAATAAAATAGAGTTAATTAACTGTGCTACACAAAGTATTAACTCAATTTTGAACAGATGCTCTTAATGTAGTCATTTGACTAACACATTCTTGCAAAAATTCATTTTGTTGACGCACTACTTGTACTACTGCTTCGGAATCACTTGTTTTCATACGAGCAACGGATTCAATCGTTAATAACTGTTGGCGAACACCTTCCATTTCAGATTGCAAACATGTCAGTGTTTCAGCTACTTCTTTAAATGTTTGAACTATTTGTATGCGATCCGCATTCATTCCACCAATTGCTTCAACTAGAGCAGTACGATTTCTATCTGTTGAGGTATAAACATTTTCAATAACTTCAATTGTTTGACTTTGAACCTCATTAATTTTCACCGTATGTTCATCAATTGCATTTAACGCATTATTCGCTGTTTCTAATTCGACTTGAATACTTCGTAAAATAGGTTGTTGACCATCAATAGAGGCAAGCATTGAATTGACACCTTCTAACTCACTTTGTATTTGCCCCAACACAGATTGCATAGAATTGAATATTTGGTTTTGTGAGGCAAAACTCTGCTCTTGCTGTTGAATGAGCTTATCAAAATAATTAGATAATTTATTGGTGCTTTCAATCTGTTGTAATTGATTATCTTCGAATTTTTTCTGATAATTAAGAAATTGATTAAATGAATCTAATAAAGCTGCATTTAAATTCGTTGTTTGCAATTTAACGTCCGAAGGTGATGCAAGAGCAGACTCAGTAGAACCATTAATTACACTTGATATAGAAACGCCTACATCATTAGCATTCGTTTTAGCCCAATCTTCAACTGAAAAATAGATATTATCAACTATTGAGCCTAATAAATGCGCTAATAAGCCCATTACTAAAGAACCCATTAATCCAAGAAATGATGCAGTAAATGCTGCTGACATGCCACCTAAAGGTGCGGCAATACCACCAAGTAAAGCTGAAATATCACTGGTATTATTAGTAACAATATCCATTGATTCACGGATACTGCCCATTGTTAAGATTAATCCAATGAACGTACCTAATAACCCTAAACCAACTAATAAACCTGATAAATAATCTGCGCCAGATACACGGTGGGAAAAGCTATCTTTTAATTTGTCTAGAACAGAATTACGGATTTCTGGACCTGAAAGTGCCAAATCAGATACACGCCCTCTTAACCCTTTAACTGCACCTTTAAAAGGAAAGTTATTTAATTTATCAAAATTATTGGGATTTTCTGAGGCTACTGATAAAAACTTTTTCCAGCTATTGATTCCGCTCATTAGTGAAACAGAAACAATAAAAGTATAAATTACACCAATAACTTGCATTGAAATAATAGCGGTATTGATAATTTTATTATGATTAATAGCTTCTAAAAGATCATCAAAAAAATATGCATAAGCTATTACTATTACAAAGAGGATCAATAATATAAATCTTATCGATCGTTTAACAGAATTCAACTTCACTTTATCCATCCTTAAACTAAATTATAAAAACATTCATAATTTAGTATAACTATATTTATTTTCCAATTTTTTATAAAAAATTAATATTCATCAATCTTCTTAACGAAAATATGATGAATTCTTATTATAATACTGATTAAAAAAATTGAAACCTTTTTATTCAAAAATTTCCAAATAAATATTATTTAGAAATAAAAACATCTAAAAAAACCATAATAAACCATTATCTTTATTAGCTTTAATGAATATTGCACTTTTATTAAACTATAAATTAGAAACTTTTAGATCAATTTTTTACGCCGATTAACGCCCTAAAATTCCATGAATAATTATGGCGAATCATTTTAAATAACTTACTTAAGTAAGTTCAATATCCTCAAGTTAATTATATTATTAGCCAAATAAGCTATTACTGAGATTTTATAGAAGAGCATAAAAATTTATTTTGTAAAATAAGTTTGCTTTTATTACAGAAAATTAACAAATAAGTCACTGTGTTGAATTCCCGTTAGCAAATATTATGTGTTAGATTTTTTGAGAAGATGATTGGAGAAATTAATCTATCCTTTTCAAAAGGAAAATTTAGTTAATATACAGGCAAATGACCAAACCAATTATGATACCAACGCGGATTTATTTCATTCCTCATTGTTTTCAACTCCCATTTATGATGATAAAAAACTAAACTTATTTGTCCTGATTTAGATGTGGTATAAAAATTTAATTGTCGATCTTTGTAACGTGCTATAACTTTATTGGAAGGCAATTTCCAAGGATTATAACGGGAAGTCGACAAAAGGGACACGCTAGGATTAACAGCGTTTAAAAAAGCATAGCTTGATGACGTGTTACTACCATGATGAGGAATTTGTAAAATTGTTGATTTAAGTGTATTTCGATATTTTTCAATCAATTGATACTCTTGATTTTTTTCTAAGTCACCTGATAATAATACTGAAAATTGACCATCTGTAATGTGTATTACACATGAATCTTCGTTTTGCGCATATTCGGCTAGATGAGTTGGCCATAATACAGTTAAACTTAGATTATTCCATGTCAGATGATTTTCTGATAAACAGTGATAGTGATTTTTTAATTTTACTGATGAACTCATCAGCCATGCATTGGGATAATGTTGTTGAAGTAGAGAAAGTCCACCAATATGATCATTGTGTTGATGGCTAATAATAATTCCCTTTACATCTAAATTGTGCCATTGTAAAAATGGAATGATTATACGTTCTGCGGCAGAACTATTTTGCCACTGCGCCCCCGTATCATACAATATTGCGGATTTCCCATCATGTATGACAATTGCCAGACCATGACCGACATCTAACATATCCATTCGCCATAGATAATGCTGTTTTTTAAAAAATGGACTCACTATTATCATGAGTAAAATGCAGAGGGTTATAGTATGACGACGCCAAAATTCCGTTTTAAGAGTAATTATGGCCAACCATCCAATAATACTTAATAAATAAAAATCAGATGAAGTAGTAAACCAAGGGAAATCAATCAGCTTCAGACAGTAAAATAAATAATCAAGTGACTGTTCAGCAATAAACCAAAACCATAATGCTAAATAGAAACAATTAAAAAAACTAAAACAGAGTGCTATCAAGATTGATGGAAAAGTCAGTAACGATATGATTGGAATCGCAATTAAATTTGCCAAAAGAGCCATAGTACTGACACCTTGAAAAACAAATAATTGTATTGGTAACAATAACGCCGTTAAACCTAATTGTAGATGTATTAATTTAACTAGGTAACACGTTTTGTTATTTTGAATCTTTTTTGATAATGGTACCCATTGATATAAAAATATTAAGCTAACAACAGCATAACAAGATAGCCAAAAACTTTCAGACAAAATCATCAACGGATCGGTTAATAATAATAAGGCTATTATTCGATTAATTTTCTGCTATGCGCTGATATGTTGGTTTTGACAGCGTAAATAAATCCATATCCCTAATGCCATTATTGCACGTAAAGCAGGAGGATTGAATCCTGTTAACCAAGCATAAAAACAGGCGCATAACCATCCGATTATGATTGGGACATATAAATTATTGAATCGCTGTGGAATAAAAAATAACATTAATTTGACAAGACTGTAACACATACCAAAGACCAACAAAATATGCATACCCGATATCGCCATTAAGTGAGCAACGCCGGTATTCATCATAATTTGCCGATAATGATGATCAAGTTGAGAGCGATCACCAAAAGCCAATGCAAATAATATCCCACGGTAATGAAACAAATACATATAAGGCAAAGCATGATCAACAATAGTTTGTCTAATATCATTTTTATCTTTTAATAATTTAGCATTATTGATTTTTGCAGATAATAATGTCCGATTGGCTATAGCAAAACGCTGGCTATCAAATCCTCCTTCATTTAAATAACTATGAATTACTTTCGTTTTTATCGTTAATTGCCAAATTTGACCTATTTTAGGTACATTAATATTATCCCAATAAATTGAAATTGGGATAGGAGTTGATGATGCTTGGTGATTACTTTCAAGAATAGTCCATTGCAGATAGTAAGGATTCATTTGCTGAGATGGATGCCGGATATTGATACTTTCGACTTTTGCTTTGACGACGAGTGTTTTGTCAATGTAAGGATCGATATTGATTAAATACTGTTTAGAATATGCCGTCGACCATAAGAAACTTAACATAAATATACTAATAAGTAACAACGTTTTTCTAAATAGAAATTTACTCGCAATGACAATAATCAACACGCCAAAAGCTGTCGCATACCAAAATATGTCTGAAAGTAATTTAGACATAAACATTAATGGCAAGCAGCCTAATGAAAATGTAATTATAAGTAAATCATGTGAATAAATTTGCCGCATTGACTCAAATTAGGCTATCGAATTAACAATAAGTTAGCATAACCTGTCAACAAATTATGCTCACAAACTTTTGATAGATATTGCGATCTTGGTTCCAATCTTAATTCGCATTTGTTAAAAATCGATCATTATGATAAGAACATTTATAAATGTATTTTGATAGGTGTTAAGATTAAAATTACTTTAAATAGTCATCAAACTTTTTAATTATTTTTAAGTAACTTTTTAATGTTTAATCTATATATTAATTGAGGGATTAATAAAAAAGCCTTTGAGTTAACTCAAAGGCTTTTAAACTAAATACTATTTTAGATATTATGCTTTAGCGGCATTATTTACTCTTTCACGTAATTCTTTACCTGGTTTAAAGTGAGGAATGTATTTATGTTTCACCTCAACATTACCACCAGTTCTTGGGTTTCTCGCTTTACGTGGTGCACGATAATTTAAGCTGAAACTACCAAATCCTCGAATTTCTACACGATCGTTGCTTTCCATAGCTAAAGCGATCTGTTCAATAATATCTCTTACAGCATCATCAACAAGTTGCACAGGAAGGTGTGCCCGCCAGTTGACTATCTTTTCCACTAAATCTGATCTGTTCATGGTCACTCCTAAGTTATGTATGTGATATATAATTTGTTCATTTTATACCACAAAAGAAAAAGAGGGCAAGCCCTCTTTACTTTTTAGTTGAATATTTTTTACTCGGTTTTTGATGCAGCTTTGAATGCTTCAGCCATTGCATTAGTAAATGATGCTTCTTCTTGAGTTGAAGTATTATTTACAGCAGCAAGTGCTTCTTTTTCGTCAGCTTCATCTTTAGCACGTACAGATAATGAAATTGCGCGAGTTTTACGATCGATATTAACAATCTTAGCCTCGACTTCATCACCAACTTTTAATGCAGTTGTTGCATCTTCAATACGTTCACGTGCGATATCTTGAGCTTTTAAGTAACCTTCAATGCCTTCTGCGATTTCAATTGTTGCGCCTTTAGCATCAACAGCTGTTACATGACCTTTAACAATTGAACCTTTTTTGAAGTTTGAAGCAAAGCTACTAAATGGATCATCTTCAAGTTGTTTAATACCTAAAGAGATACGCTCACGTTCTGCATCAACTTGTAATACAACCGCTTCGATATCATCACCTTTCTTATAAGCTTTAACTGCTTCTTCACCTGGCATATTCCAAGAGATATCAGAAAGATGAACTAAACCGTCAATACCACCATCTAAACCGATGAAGATACCGAAATCAGTGATTGATTTGATCTTACCGCTAACTTTATCACCTTTATTGTGTGATTCAGCAAATTGTAACCATGGGTTTGGTTTACATTGTTTAAGACCAAGAGAAATACGACGACGTTCTTCATCAATTT
>CALYQY010000003.1 GCA_945291235.1 uncultured Gilliamella sp. | reverse complement strand
ATCTTGATTGGAAAGGTAACAAAATGGGCTTAGTGCTTGATATTGGTGGTTATTATAAAAACGTCATCACTTTTGCACCGTCTCTACATATTACCCGTCAAGAGATTGATCAAGGTATCGAATTACTTGATCAATTAATTACACGAGCGAAAAAAGAACTTTAATTATTAAATTCTGATCATCCCGTCAACATTCGTTGGCGGGAACACAATTTACACCAATCATTAAAAAATATGAAATATATCAATCAGCTAGAACCTAACGAAATTGTCGAAAATTTTTTATTGCATCCGCCAAAGGATTTTTCGGCATGGATAAATCAAGATGACGTGCCGATGTTTAGTGCTAAGTTTGATTTGTTGACGACTGCTGATGATGATTTTAAACATAAAGTACAAAAATTACCTTTCTACAAAAAATGGCAGCATTGGTTACAACCGAAAACCTGTTTTGTTGGAACAACAGTTTCTGAATATGGATTACTGACTAACAAAGTTACGGCAAAACAGCTGGCAGATGATATAAAAAAAGCTTATACCAAACAATATCCGTTTGTTATTGTTAAAGATCTACCAATAGATTCTCCTTTACTTAGTGAACAAGATAATCAATATTCAACGGCGCTTATTTCTGCTTTAAAAAATTTAGGATTTATTGAAGTTGAAGGGCAGGCTTTGGCTTGGCTTGCTATTGATTTTGATAATATCGATGAGGTTTTCTCGCGTTTTTCTTACAGTCGTCGTAAAAATTTTAGACGTAAATTAAAATCACGGGAAAAACTAGAGATTAATGTTTTAAATAGCGGAGATGACTGTTTTTTTGATCAAGCCATTTTAGATAAATATTATCAACTTTATCTGAATGTCTATGAACAAAGTGAAATTCATTTTGATCAATTAACCAAACCGTTTTTTATTCAATTATTACAAAGTAAATCAGCACAAGCACGTATTTTTACTTATCATCATAATAATGAATTAATTGGATATAATATCTGTTTTGTTGTCAATAATATGCTGGTCGATAAGTATATTGGTATGGTGTATCCACAAGCTAGAGAACTAAATCTCTATTTTGTTAGTTGGTTTGTCAACCTACAGTACGCTCTTGAACAAGGGTTTAGCCACTATATTGCCGGTTGGACTGATCCTGAAGTGAAAGCATCATTAGGCGCTAATTTTACGCTAACTAAGCATTTAGTTTATATCCGTAACCCATTATTAAGATTCATATTAAGTAAACTGATTGGTCACTTTGAAAGTGACAAGGAGAAAGTAGCATGACATGTCCTGTTATACTTGACTTCGATCAGAGTGTGGGTGAAATAACGCCTGCAACGACTATTGATGTGACAAAATGGCAAGACACTATTCGATTTGGTTGTTCAAAGAAGGCTTTTCGAAAATTTGATGCACAACTTCAACAACTTTTACCAGCACATTATGGAACAGTTTTGCTGGGAAGTGGTGATTATCATCATATTTCACTGTTACTCATTGAGCGTTTAGCTGAGCAATATTCCGCCGACAATCCGATTCAAGTCGTCATTTTTGATAATCATCCGGATAATATGCGTTATTTGTTCGGTATTCATTGTGGTTCATGGGTTAGCTATGTTGCTAGCTTACCCTTTGTTAGCCATGTTCATGTCTTAGGCATCACCTCTAATGATATCGGTCTATCTCATTTTTGGGAAAATAGATGGAAACCACTTTTTCACAAAAAACTGACTTATTGGAGTTTGGATGTCAATGTTAAATGGGCTAAAAAAATTGGTTTGGGCCATGCCTTTCGTCATTTTGACACGCCTGATGATCTGATTGCCGGTTTCTTATCTGAACAGTATCACAGTGCTGAGCCGATCTATCTATCCATTGATAAAGATGCGCTAAGTGAGAAAGTCATTCATACCAATTGGGATCAAGGACAACTACAAACCTATCATTTGCTTGATACAATATCATCAATTAAGCAGCGTATTATCGGCAGTGACATTACCGGTGAACTGTCAATTTGGCAACCGGCTAATTGGTTTAAACGTTTGCTTAGTTCATTAGATAAACAACCCGCCATCTCTCCGGATAAATTAAACGATTGGCAGCAAGAGCAGCATCAGCTTAATTTAACGCTATTAAATGCATTAGCTTAAATAGTAAGGTAACAGCAACAAATAAGTGGCGGCATTGTGATGGTATGCCGCCGACATTATTATCTTTAAGATTTGAATTTAGTGTGCATGGTTATCTTTATTTTGCTTAGCTATCTGACTTTCAGCTAGGGCTAAAAATAAAATTCCCGAAATAATCAGTATGGTGCCAATCAATTTATATAAAGTGATTTGTTCATTAAACAACCAAATCGACGCAATCATTACCGTAACGACTTCAAAATGAGAGGCGGCAAAAGCTGGTCCTACCGGCGCCTTTTTTAATAACGTCATCCAAGTGAAAAACGTTAGTACATACCCGGCAATGGATATATATATCCATGGGTTGGTAAATACTCTTACTAACCATTCAATACTCATTGCCAATGGTTGAGCGTGGATAGCTGTTAATTTAAAGCTACATTGCGCAATAGTGTCAAAAAATAGAAGGACGGTAAAACCAATCAAATAGAATCTAGCCATATTAAGACATCCCAACAAAGATCACACCGGCTGTGATTAGTAACATACCAATGATGCGATAAAACGTGAGTAATTCTTTAAACAGCACTCGACCGACTAACATTATGGTAATAATATTAAACGAGGCAAGCAGTACACCTTGTGATAATGGCACTAAGGTCAAAAATGCTAGCCACAATAAAAATTCTGCAACATACGAGACGATACCGATCCAAATCCAATGATTTTTAGCCAAATCAATCCAATAATACCAACCATCTCGATTGTTTGGCGATATCGCTGCATATTTAAAGGCAACTTGCCCCAAAGTATCAAAACAGATATTGCTGACCCAAAGGAAGATAACTAAAGGTGTCATTATGCTGTTGTTCCTTGCGCAATTTCATTGAAAAATGAAGCACATTCTTTGATAACTTCACGGCGCTGACTATCGATAGTAATTAAGTGATAACTATCATTGAGTACAACTAATTTTGTGAATCCCGATACCTTTTTTTCAACCAATCTGGCATTAGTATCAATATTGGCAATATCATCATTGCCTGAGTGCATAATCAAACAAGGTGATGTAACTTTAGGCAGTGCTTGACGTACATTTTTAGCTAATAATTGCATTTCTGCTAATGCCGGAAAAGGATTGCCTGCAAGTCCTGCTGATGCCGCATCACCACTTAGCATACTTTCTGAAACTACCGCACGAATTCTTTCATCTTTCAGACCGTAAGGTGGTTTTTCGATAAAAGAGACTTTTTGAAAGAGGCCAAGTTTTTTTAAATAGACCAATAAAAAGAAGAATTTTTTTGCCCAAAAAGGCATACTCCAACCGTCATAATAAAATGTTGGAGCCAACACGCCAACACCTTTAATTTGGTTTGGTCTATCAGCGGCAAGTTTAAGTGCCAGCAGTGCGCCCATGGATAATCCTGCTACAAATAGGTTATCTACGTGTTGAGCCAAATAATCTGCGCCATCTTGCACGCTTTTATACCAATCTTGCCATGTTGTTTTACAAAGATCTTCTTCGGTACCACAGTGGCCAGCTAATTGAACAGCATAAACTGTGAATCCTGCTTTATGTAAACCATTAGCTAATATTCGCATCTCATTAGGTGTGCCGGTTAATCCATGAATTAAAAGCACGCCATTTTTATTGCCTGGTAAAAAATAAGATAAATCTTCAATTGTACTCATTATTGTTCCTGTATCATTTTACCATCATAACTGGGATAAGCGCTTGCTGAGACTGTTTTAACGCTTCAGTTACATCAGCAAAACTTTTAATAGCACAGTGCTCAATGTTATTGTTTTTACAATATTGAATAAGTTTGTCTTTGGCAAAAACTAAATCCACATGATGAGACACACAATAGTCAGATGTTCCGTCGCCAACATACAGAATTTGTGGAAAATATTGCTGTTTTTTGACATGATTACATTTGCAATTACCACTTTGTTTGATACAGTCCTTATTTGCATAAGGAAATTCTAAACGCCAGCTTCGCTCATTATCATGCAATAATTTATTGGCAAAAATCGGTAAATTCTCAATACCGTGGCGTTTTAACACAAATTCGATTGCATAATCTAAGCCGTCACTGACAATATGCACCGGAATGTTATTTTTTTCGGTATAATCAACAAAGGATTTAAACGCCGGATCAATTTCAATTTGCGATAAAACTTCGTTAAGCTCTTCTAAACTGGCATCCATTAGTGCGATCTGTTTACTCATACACTCTTGTGAACCAATTTTGCCACTAACCCATAGTTCTTCAAGTTCATCACAGCCATCTTGACCAAAATGGCTTAGCAAAGTATCAGTGACATCTTTAACACTGATTGTGCCATCGAAATCACACAATACAATCGGAGTTCGATGTTGTGCATAAGCTGGAGAAAAAAGATGATTTGCAATTGATGAAAAATTATTCATGTTTAAAATAAAAATAGCCTATTTAAATATATTGGCGCAAATTTTCTCATAGAGTTGCATTAAACTTTGTAGCCTCTTTGTATATATTTTGTAACGAGCAGAAAATTGCCTGTATAATAGAGTCTCTCTAAGTACAAGCTACGGTAATGAGAAAGACTAATGAGTGAACATATATTAATCATCGAAGATGACGAAAAGCTAGCCAATTTAATTCAAGTTTATCTAATTCGACAAGGGTATCTTGTTGATTGGCATAATAGTGGTAAAGGTGCTGAAGAAAAAATCCAGGAAATCAATCCCGACTTGGTCATTTTAGATGTGATGTTACCCGAAAAGTCTGGCTTTGATATCTGCCGAGATATACGAACATGGTTTACCAATTATATTTTGATCATGACAGCTAGCGAAGATAATATCGATGAAATTGTCGGTTTAGAGTTAGGTGCTGATGATTATCTGGCAAAACCGATTGAGCCAAGATTACTGCTGGCTCGTATTCGAGCATTACTGCGTCGCAAACAAATTGAATCTGATAAAGAGAGCGCAAAAGATCAAGTTATCACATTAAACAATAAATCCATAATCTTTGATAATCTGATTATTGACGGTGAAAATCGCAAAGTACTACTCGATAATCAAGAGATCGATCTGACTACAGCAGAATTTGATCTACTTTGGTTATTAGCCAGCAATGCCGGCAAAATCTTGTCGCGCGATGATATTTTTTCGCAAGTCAGAGGAATCGATTTTGATGGTAGTGACCGATCGATTGATGCACGTATTTCAAGATTACGTCGCAAACTGCTTGATGATCCGGATAACCCGTCACGAATCAAAACTGTTCGGGGTAAAGGTTATTTATTTATGCGAGAGGGAGATAATCATTGAGACAACTATTAGCTAAACCGCTATTTTTCAATCGTCGTATCGTATTTTATCTTATTATCTTACTTTCATTACAATGTATCATTGCCTATGGTGCATTATTAGTTTTCGACTCATTGCCTTCATCATTAACTGATATGCCCGATGACCATGTTGTGTTTCGTGAATCACAGCGTGGTACCGTTAACTTGATTCGCAAACAAATTGATGAAAACAAAGATAAAACTCTGCAAGAAGTGGTAAACGAATTACAGCCCTATTTTGGTTATCCAATAAAAGTGTTATCGGCCAAAACGCCATTACCTCATTCGATAAAAAAAGAATTAGAGCAACTCGATTTTGCTTATGATGGCGACAAAGAGGTGGTGTATATGGACCTCAATAATGGCAATATACTCCAATTGGGGCCAATTTTAATGCGTGATATTTTAGAATCAAATACCATGTCATTAAGTGTCTTTCTTATTATTTGGGCGCTGTTTAGCGCAATTGTCTTTTTTATTTTAATCTATTTTGCTTTTAGCGCAGTGTGGAAAGATTTAGTCCATATTAGACAAACCGCTGAGCAACTCGGACAAGGTAACTTAAAGGCTAGAACTCATAATGTTAAAGGCTGGTTGTTTAAACCACTCGCCAATGTTCTCAATAACATGGGAACCCATATCGAACATTTAGTGAGTACCAATCAAACCATTTCTCATGCTATGGCGCATGAGCTAAGAACACCTTTGGCACGAATGCGTTTTGAATTAAGTATGCTTGAAGAAAGTGATAATGAGCAGGAAAAGCGACAGCTTCAAAAAGGGATAAGTGATGATATTAATGAACTTGAAACGCTGATTAATGCCAGCTTAAGTTACTTTAAGATGCATCAAAATAATATCGAATTAAATTATACAACTGTCTCGTTAAAACAGTTAGGCGAAAAGATTTGCCAGTCGCTAGAATTATTTAAACCGCAAGGTTTTGAATTAGTCTGTAATTGCCAAGATGCACGGGCTAGCGTTGATATAAACCTTGTTGAAACGATTGTTAAAAATTTATTACTCAATGCGTTTAAGTATGCAGCGCATAAAGCGGTATTAAATATATCTAAACAAGAAAATAGAGTCATTTTTGAAATTGATGACGACGGTGCCGGGATCCCATTTGATGCCCGTGAAAAAATCTTTATGCCATTTGCCAGACTCGATACCAGTCGAACTCGTTCAACGGGTGGATATGGTCTTGGGTTAGCTTATGTAAAATTAATGGCAGAATTTCATGGTGGTAAAGCCTTTGTCGTCACCAGCCCGCTGGGTGGTGCCAGATTTGTTGTTTCTTTAAAATCGGGTGATGAGTAAGCTATCGTTATTGTCATGAGTCTAAAATAGCTCATCAACCAAACCGAATTAAAATAGTGATTTGCTGACTATTTTGTGGGCTTATTGACAAATAAAAACGCAAAATTAAATAGTGTTTTTTATTATCGCCAGCTATCAACTCAGTTAGGATTGCAGCGATGCGCTTTGTCGAAAAACGTCACTCATATGCGATTGTTATCGCTTAGTAACACTCAATCGTTTTGAGTAAAAATAGCCAGTTACGCACAATTAAAAGTATGATCAACAATATTTAAGAATGATGCATTAGATATTATTCTTGACAAGAAGTTTCAGAAAATGGGGGTGTTTAAGCAAAAAATATTTGAGCGAATTTAAATACCCGGTTTTCCCATTTCAGAAAAACAAAAAATTTGTTATATTCTTTGGTCAAAATGATAAAGATGACAAAACTAAGTTTAAATTCGTCATTAGTAAACAAATAATCAGAGGTTTTTTATGAGCGGTTCACTACCGACAGAGACTGAAACTCGTCCAACTAACTTTATACGTCAAATTATTGATGCCGATCTGGCTGCTGGAAAATATAAAACCACGCATACCCGTTTCCCGCCTGAACCGAATGGTTATTTACATATCGGTCATGCTAAATCAATCTGCTTAAATTTTGGCATAGCCCAAGATTATCAGGGTAAATGTAATTTACGTTTTGATGATACCAACCCGGCTAAAGAAGATATTGAATATGTTGAATCTATCAAAGAAGATGTACGTTGGTTAGGGTTCCAGTGGGACGGTGAAATCTGTTACTCATCTGATTATTTTGATCGACTTTATGAGTATGCCATTGAGCTAATAAATAAGGGGCTTGCTTACGTAGATGAACTTTCAGCCGATGAGATTCGTCAGTATCGCGGTACGCTTACTGAGCCGGGTAAAAATAGTCCATATCGTGATCGAAGCATCGATGAAAATTTAGCGCTATTTATTCAAATGAAAGAAGGCAAATTTGCTGAAGGGAAAGCTTGCCTAAGAGCCAAAATTGATATGGCTTCGCCGTTTATTGTGATGCGTGATCCGGTGCTCTATCGAATTAAATTTGCTGAACATCATCAAACCGGTAATAAATGGTGTATCTACCCAATGTATGATTTCACTCACTGTATTTCTGATGCGATTGAAAATATCACTCACTCACTTTGTACACTTGAGTTTCAAGACAATCGTCGCTTATATGATTGGGTATTAGATAATATTACAATTGAAGCTCGACCTCATCAATATGAGTTCTCACGATTAAATTTAGAGTACGCAATTACTTCAAAACGTAAATTAACTCAATTGGTATCAGAAAAAATAGTTGATGGCTGGAATGATCCACGTATGCCTACGGTATCGGGTCTTCGTCGTCGTGGTTATACACCTGCATCGATTCGAGAGTTTTGTCGTCGTATAGGGGTCACTAAACAAGAAAATACTGTCGAAATGAGTACATTAGAATTTTGTATACGTGAAGACCTTAACGAAAATGCACCTAGAGCAATGGCAGTCCTTGATCCGGTTAAGGTTGTTATTGAAAACTTCTCCGATACTATTGATGAAGTCCTTAGCTGCCCAAATCACCCTAATCGTCCTGAATTAGGTAACCGAGAAGTGACATTTACTCGTGAAATCTATATTGATCGTGCCGATTTTAGAGAAGAAGCAAACAAAAATTACAAACGCTTAGTGTTAGGTAAGGAAGTGCGTTTACGTAATGCCTATGTCATTCGGGCTGATCGAGTTGAAAAAGATGCGCAAGGCAATATTCAAACTATTTTTTGTAGTTATGATCCCGATACCTTAAACAAAAACCCGCAAGACGGTCGTAAAATTAAAGGGGTTATTCATTGGGTGTCAGCTAAATTTGCTAAACCGGCTGAAATCCGTCTATATGATCGCTTATTTAATACGCCAAACCCGGGAGCTGCGGAAGATTTCTTATCCACTATTAATCCTGCTTCTTTAGAAATCAAACAAGGCTTTGTTGAGCCAAACTTACAAAATGCTAAAGTTGGTCAAGCATATCAATTTGAACGTGAAGGTTACTTTTGTTTAGACAGTAAATATGCAACTGAAGATCATTTAGTCTTTAATCGAACAGTAGGTTTGAGAGATAGCTCTAACGTAGCATAATTTATAATCATTGCCGATCGATGTCGGCAATTTTTCTTTTTTCAATTTTTCTTTTTCAATTTTTTATTAAACAAATTTAAAAAAATTTTGTTTGAGATAAAAATTGCTGATCGCATAAGACCTTTTCGGTTAATCTTCCATTGACGATATCTATTGGGCAGACACGTTAATAACGCATCTGCCCCCTGTTGATATACGTTATGATTAATTTTATTCTTTATCCTTAGCGTTGTTTTCGGAAGGTAATGGTGCACAATAACCAATAATCAACATAAACAAAGCGAGGCCAATAAAGGCTAATGCATTGGCCAATCTATCGAGTTCGTTGTAATCAACAAATATCGATTTTATGATAACTATCGCTTGAATACTTACCCCGGTATACCAAATACTCCGCTTTGAAAAATGATTGCCAATGATGACTAATATCACTGCACTTAACATCCAAAATAGTGAAATTGATACCTGTATGAAATTATCTTGCCATAAATAAAGAGCTGGCCAAACGGTATCTGTTGCTTGGGCTAAAGCATGCAGTAAAATACTATTTACCCAGAAAAAAATAAGCAAGTTAAGTAGTATCTTTGAAGTATTCAAAGAAATATTATCCGTATCTAATTGTAAAATATGTTCCTTAACTTTTATCCAAATGCCGAGCATTATTATGCCAAAAATGGCACAGACCTCTAATGGATTAAATATTGGGATAACATAACCGTGAATGATATCTCTACTCAAGATAAGTCCTACGGACAACTGGTATACTATCAAGATAACGACAGGCAGTAGACCGACTGTCCAATAATATTTCAAAAGTGATTGTTTTGCCGTGGTTTGGTACTTAATGAGTAGATAGAAAATTAAAATAATACAACTTTCACAAGTAATGATAATGCACCATTTCAGCGAATAACATTCTACTAATTGATTAATTAAATGCATTATCTCACGATAGAATCCAATGAAAATCATAAAAAATAAACTAAGATGCAATAAAATAAGTAATACATGAATAGTTTGATTTTCTGATTGAACATTATTATTGGCGGTCAATTTTTTAAGACTATCTAAATAATAGTAACAACTAATTAGGGCAATAACCCAAACTAAATTCCAAAAATCAAAACTTAAATAGTAGTAGTGATAGAATTTACTAAACAACAATATTGAAGGTATAACAAACCATAAAATGAAGACTGAATACCTGAGCGCTTGCCAATTAAGTATCTTGCCAAGTAAATACCATAACCAAGTTGACACCGTAAAGCCTAACAGATAAGGCATAAGTATTGATGGCATATTATAATTGGTAATTTTAGCTGCGCTAATTGCTATCATTGCAATCCATATTGCCATTGTAAAAACTAAATACCCTATTTTAATAAACATAACATAATCGATATTCTTTGCATAATAATGCCATAAACATCCGTTAATTAATAAAGTTAAGCTAGTTATACTCAAGATTGAAATGGTTAAAATATTATTAGACTCTATCGTTTCAATAGCCCCACATGTATAAATGAAACTTATGAAAATAATAATGATATTTAATGCAGCCATACGATAGCTTTTTTTAGATAACATTATCCAGCCCACTGCGCTTCCACCGAGTAATATAAACAAAGAAGTCAAAGACATATCGACGACGAATAGTATGATGAGTGAGCAAAAGGTAACACCAATAGCAAGCCATGATAAAAAGAGGTTTTTTTCAGATGTTAACCACAGACGAAATATAAGATAAGCGCCAATAATATAAAATAGGCCAAAAGCTAATGCTGAGACTAATGGTCCAAACTGCCATTGACAGGTAATGGAATATTGCAAAATAAAACCTAACAATGGTGTACCAAATAGTAAAATAAAATCAACCCGATTTGGATGACGTTGATGCGTCTGCGTTTTTGTCAAAGGTAATAAAGTCGCCAAAATACCGTAAATTAGCATATTAGCAATGATATATATCTGCCATTGTGTATAAATCTCAGGACGAAAGTGCTCTTTTAATATGAAAATTTGTGGAATAAAAGAGAAGAAAAAACCAATTAAAATAAGGATTCGCCAGCATTGAATAATATTAATAACCAAAATAAGACTTGATAATATTAAATAATAGCTAAATAACACAATCAAATTATCCAAGCTATTGGATAAAACCATGGGCGCCAGATAGCCACCGATAAACGCAATGAAAGTTAAAGTTTGCGCTTTTTGTAAAACAGCAAATAAAACATTCACTGCACAAATCAGTACTAACAATAGAAAAGCCAGTGTTAATGGTATAAATCCATACAATAGATAGGCGGCAAAGGTAATAAGGTATAAAATAGCAATGGCACCACCTTGTAAAATAGCGGCATATATTTTACGTTTATGTCTTAATTTCCAACCAATTATTAATAAACCAAAACTGATAACTAACGCACCCAAAATTATTAACTCAGGGATAATTTGTTGATGTTGAAAAATATAATTAAATAAAGAACTCAATCCTAAAAAAAGTATCGCAATACCCAGTTGAGTAATCTTATTTCCGATGATAAACCAACTAAAGAGCTTATAACTGAAACTAGTTTTAACTACTCGATGAGATTTATTGAGCTTATTTGTCGCTTTATTATTTTGATCGCTATTTATAGATGAGACGTGATGATTAATCTTTGTATCTGTGGCTATTTGACTGGATTTGTTAGTACTATCTATTTGTGAGGTCATTGATAGTGATTGTTTATCTAAAGTTGCACAATCTAACGGCTTACAATTGATTCTATCTGCAACGATATTCTCTAGCGTAAGCTGTGATAGCTTTTTTTGTAACTCAGCTACTTGTTCTTGTTGAACAGTAATATACTGTTTCAAAAAAGCAATAATACAAAGTAAAACAATGATGATTATAAAAACGAGTAAAGCAAAAATAAACTCCACTTTATTATTCCTTATATTTTAGAATGGGTACTGGTTAATGATCTTTGTTTTAATTATTAGTTAGAAAAGAGGCTAATTTTTTATCTTAATCTACAGCAAATCCTTAATTACTCAACAGAATGATTAAATTTCATACTTACCTAATAATATTAAGTCGCTTAAAGAGCGTAACTAAAAGTATTTTGACTACAAAATATTGCAAAGCAATATATACAATATTGTATTGGATTTATCAGCATCGATTAATAAAACCAGACACTTTTTAGAAAAAATATCTGTTGTTTTAATTATAGCCAGCTCATTGACTTTCTTTTATAATATTGCTCTATTTTTACCTGTTTTGGCTTAAAAAGAGTACTTAGCATGAAAATTTTAGCTGGTTCTTCTGCTTTATCTGCATTTCGTATTAGTAAAATCCTATCCGCATGCCGTGAAAAATCGATTCCTGTTATCAATATTGAGGCGCAATATTTGCATTTTGTTGATTTAGTTGAGGAATTAAATTCAACTCAACAAGCAACGCTCGAAAGATTATTACAATATGGTCCTAAAAGCGCTCAAATTGATATTTTGGATAAATCCAACAGAACGCTATATTTAGTTACCCCAAGAACAGGAACTATTTCACCATGGTCTTCTAAAGCCACCGACATTGCGCATAACTGTGGTTTAACCCAAATCCATCGCATAGAACGTGGCATTGCCTATTATGTTCAAGTTGATTCATCATTAACAGCGGCACAAAAAAGTGATTTTTTGGCACTCATTCATGACCGCATGATGGAAACGGTATTAACTTCTTTGGAACAAGCAGAATTATTATTTAAAGTTGAATCACCAGCACCTGTTACTACCATTGATCTGCTCGCGCAAGGTCGTAAGGCTTTGGAATTAGCAAATGTTAAACTAGGTTTAGCATTAGCACCTGATGAAATCGACTATTTAGTTGAAAGCTTCCAAAAACTTAATCGCAATCCAACGGATGTAGAGCTTTACATGTTTGCGCAGGCTAACTCAGAACATTGCCGACACAAAATATTCAATGCTGATTGGATTATTGATGGTCAAAAACAGTCTAAATCGTTATTTAAGATGATCAAAAATACATTTGAAAAAACGCCAGACTATGTTTCATCTGCTTATAAAGATAATGCAGCGGTTATGGACGGCTCTCAAGTCGGGCGTTTTTTTGCTGATAGTGAAAATCAAACTTACCAATATCATCAAGAATATGCAGATATTTTGATGAAAGTTGAAACCCATAACCATCCAACAGCAATATCACCTTGGCCGGGAGCGGCAACCGGAAGTGGTGGTGAAATTCGCGATGAAGGCGCAACCGGGCGTGGAGCAAAACCTAAAGCCGGTTTAGTTGGCTTTTCCGTATCTAATTTGCGCATCCCCAACTTTGAGCAGCCGTGGGAACAAGATTTTGGTAAACCAGATCGCATTGTGACGGCGCTTGATATTATGATTGATGGCCCATTAGGTGGGGCGGCATTTAATAATGAGTTTGGTCGACCTGCATTGTTGGGATATTTCCGTACCTATGAAGAACACGTTAACAGTTATAACGGTTATGAACTGCGTGGTTATCATAAGCCGATTATGCTGGCTGGAGGAATGGGAAATATTCGTCGTGAACACATTCAAAAAGGCGAGTTTCCTGCTGGCTCTAAATTGATTGTTTTAGGTGGGCCAGCAATGAATATTGGGTTAGGCGGTGGTGCAGCCTCATCGATGACATCGGGTCAATCTGATGCCGATCTCGATTTTGCCTCCGTTCAACGTGATAATCCGGAAATGGAGCGCCGTTGTCAGGAGGTGATCGACCGTTGTTGGCAGCTAGGCAAAGATAACCCGATATTATTTATTCATGATGTTGGTGCTGGTGGCTTATCCAATGCTATGCCAGAGTTAGTAAGCGACGGTGGTTGTGGCGGTCAATTTGAATTGCGTAAAATTTTGAATGATGAACCCGGCATGACACCACTCGAAATTTGGTGTAATGAGTCGCAAGAACGTTATGTTCTGGCAATACATCCTGATAGTCTAGATTTGTTCGATAAGCTTTGCCAACGTGAACGAGCGCCTTATGCGGTCATTGGTGAAGCCACTTTTAACAAATCAGTTAAGTTACATGATGAATATTTTAATAATAATCCGATCGATTTACCGCTGGATGTATTATTGGGTAAAACACCTAAAATGTTAAGAGACGTCAAAACTTATCAAGCGTCTGGTGATAATTTCTCAACTACTGACATAAATCTCTACGATGCTGTCAAGCGTGTATTACATTTACCCACTGTTGCCGAAAAAACATTTTTAATCACCATTGGTGACCGCTCTGTGACTGGCATGGTTGCTCGAGATCAGATGATTGGTCCTTGGCAAGTTCCGGTAGCGGATTGTGCCGTAACAACCGCCAGTTTAGATAGTTATTATGGTGAAGCTATGTCAATGGGTGAGCGTGCACCGGTTGCATTACTAAACTTTGCCGCATCAGCAAGGTTAGCGGTAGGCGAAGCCATTACCAATATAGCGGCAACCAATATTGGTGATATTAAACGCATCAAGCTTTCAGCAAACTGGATGGCAGCAGCGGGGCATCCCGGTGAAGATGCGGGGCTTTATCAAGCGGTTAAAGCCATTGGGGAAGAGCTGTGTCCGGCTTTAGGATTAGCGATCCCTGTTGGCAAAGATTCCATGTCAATGAAAACAACATGGCAACAAAATGGCGAACAAAAATCAGTGACATCGCCATTATCATTAGTTATCTCAGCTTTTGCGCGAGTTGAAGATGTCCGTAAAACAGTGACACCACAGCTCAGCACAAATATTGATAATACGTTATTGCTAATCGATCTCTCTAAAGGTCATCAGGCGTTAGGTGCCACCGCACTCGCTCAAGTTTATCGAAGTTTAGGACAAAAAACGGCCGATGTGCATGATGCTAAAGAGCTTGCCGCTTTTTATCAAGCAATACAAAGCCTTGTTGCTCAAGATATGCTCTTGGCTTACCATGATCGTTCTGATGGTGGATTAATTGTGACATTAGCAGAAATGGCTTTTGCAGGCCATTGTGGCATTGATGTTGATATTACTACACTAGGCCATGACTTTATTGCTTCGTTATTTAACGAAGAGTTAGGTGCTGTTATTCAAGTTGCTAATGATCGTTTAGATGATGTCATGGCTTGTTTTAATCGCTTTGGTTTATCGCATGCAGTTCATCTTCTGGGGCAAGCAAAAGTCGGACAACAATTTATTGTACGAAATAAATCAGCGGTCATTTATAGTGAATCACGTTTAACGCTTCGTACATGGTGGGCACAAACGACGTGGCAAATGCAACGTTTACGAGATAATCCGCAATGTGCTGATCAAGAGTATCAAACAAAACAAGATGAAAGCGATCCGGGGCTAAATGTAAAATTAACCTTCGATTTGCAAGATGATATTGCCGCTCCTTATATTGTTAAAGGCATAAAACCAAAAGTTGCCATTTTACGTGAACAAGGGGTTAACTCTCATGTTGAAATGGCCGCAGCGTTTGACAGAGCAGGTTTTGAAGCAATTGATGTCCATATGACGGATCTATTAAAAGGTCGAGTATCGCTAAATCAATTTAAGACGCTAGTTGCCTGTGGCGGATTCTCTTATGGGGATGTTCTAGGTGCAGGTGAAGGCTGGGCTAAATCAATACTGTTTAATGAACAAGTGCGTAATGAATTTGCACAGTTCTTTGAGCGAAATGACACATTATCGTTGGGGGTGTGTAATGGCTGTCAAATGATGTCCAATTTAAAAGATCTTATCCCCGGCGCTCAGTTATGGCCACGTTTTGTGCGAAATGTGTCAGAGCGCTTCGAAGCACGCTTTAGTTTAGTTCAAATCCAACAAAGTCCTTCTTTACTGTTTAGCGATATGGCTGGCTCACATATGCCAATCGCTGTTTCGCATGGTGAAGGGCATGTTGAAGTGAAAGATGAAGCGCACCTAGCTAATTTAGAAGCGTCAAACTTAATTGTTTTACGTTATATCGATAACTTTGGGCAAGTTACTGAGCAGTATCCTGCTAATCCAAATGGTTCACCAAATGGTATCACAGCGGTAACGTCGCAAGATGGGCGTGCAACGATTATGATGCCTCATCCTGAGCGGGTATTTAGAACTGTGACCAATTCTTGGCATCCTGATAATTGGGGGGAAGATAGCCCTTGGATGCGCATATTCCGTAACGCGCGTAAACAACTTGGATAATAAAATCGCCGACACTTTGTCGGCGATACTATATCATTGGTCATAAAACCATTAAATTTTAGGTGGCTGTTTTTGCCTGTCAGTAAGTGGCTTAGCTAAAAGGGTATCCATTTTTCGTAATAACTGATCAGTTGTTTCCCAACTAATACAAGCATCCGTTACTGATACCCCATATTTAAAGTTTTCTTTGGGTTGCTCAGAAGACTGATTCCCTTCATTCAAATTACTTTCAATCATCACACCAATAATTGAGTTATTGCCATGTTCAATTTGCTCAATAATTGAGTTGGCCACAATGGGTTGGTTGCGATAATCTTTATTTGAATTAGCGTGGCTACAATCGATCATTAAGTTTGGTAATAGCCCGGCTTTTTGCATTTGAATTTCACACAGTGCGACATTTTCAGCATCATAATTAGGTGTTTTGCCACCACGTAAAATGACATGACCATGTGGATTGCCTAATGTTTGTAATACAGTTACTTGACCTTGTTGATTAATACCTACAAAACGATGCCCCATTGAAGCCGATTTCATGGCATTAATTGCGACATCTAAGCTACCGTCAGTCCCATTTTTAAAACCGACCGGCATTGATAGACCCGATGCCATTTCCCGATGTGTTTGTGATTCCGTTGTTCGTGCTCCAATAGCTGCCCAACTAATCAAATCGCCAATATATTGGGGAGTATTAGGATCTAATGCTTCTGTTGCAATAGGTAAACCAATTTTTGTGATATCAAGAAGTAACTTACGCGCTTTTTTTAGACCATGCTCAATATCAAACGAACTATCCATATGGGGATCGTTTATCATCCCTTTCCAACCAACAGTCGTTCTTGGTTTTTCAAAATATACTCGCATAACGATAAATAGGTTATCTTTAACTTCATCGGCAAGCTTCTTAAGTTTATGAGCATATTCTATTGCTGCCTCAGGATCATGTATCGAGCAAGGACCACAAACAATAAGTAATCGATGATCACGACGTTCTAAAATATCGACAATCGTTTGACGAGAAGATGCAATTTGATTTTCTAATTCAACTGACAGTGGGTAAAGCTTTTTTATTTCTTCTGGTGTTACCAACATATGTTCGTCATGGATTCGGACATTATTCAGTGTATCTTTTAACATTTTTATTTTCCTTGTTAAAATCATTCAAATATTTTATATGTAAAATATTAATTACATAAACGCTCATTATGTAAACACAAAAATACATATCAGTAAACTAAATTTTTGGAATTTTACATAATTTCGAATTTCTTATAGATTAAACTATATAATTAAACTCTTTTTTATAGATGATAACCTGATAAAAAATGACTTAGAGATATTGGGTGTAATGATATATTTACATTTTGATTGGCTAATTCTTTGTTTAGTGCATTTATTCTAATCGATCGCTTTCACAATTTTATCGCTATAATGTGTTGAAAGATAAATTTTAGGAATCAGTAAAATGAATCAAGATAAGTGTGTACTTAATTTGATGGGCACAAAAATTCAAATCTGGCTACAGCATGACAGCCCACAACAGATATTAAACGAAGCTCAAAAGCGATTAATTGACTATGAGCGTCGATTTAGTGCTAACAATTCGAGTTCAGAACTGATGCAAGTTAATCTTAATGCCGGTATCAAGCCGGTAAAATTACAATCAGATCTTTTTACCCTCATCAAAATAGGTAAAACGTATAGTTTGGCTGAAAATAGTTTTTTAAATATTGCTATAGGTCCGCTAATTCAAGCTTGGCGGGTAGGATTTGCAGATGCACGTTATCCTTCAAAAGCAGAGATCGACGAACGATTACAACTCATTGATCCTAATGACATTATCTTAGATGACACAAATCAGTCGGTATTTTTAACAAAACCAGGCATGGCAATTGATCTTGGTGCATTAGCCAAAGGCTATTTTGCTGATAAAATTATTGCGTTTTTTAAACAGCAACATGCCAAATCAGCTTATATCGATTTAGGAGGCAATGTATTAACTTTTGGCGACTGTCCTTTTCATGAGGATGGATATTGGCAGGTTGGCATTCAAAATCCATTTTTAGCCAGAGGCAATGTCATTGCTGCTTTGAAAATCAAGAATCAGTCGGTGGTAACTTCGGGCATTTATGAACGAACATTTTGTTATAACGGTAAAACTTATCACCATATTTTTGATAGCAAAACCGGTTATCCTGTTCAAACTGATGTAGAAAGTATAACTATTGTGAGCGAGCATGCGCTTGATGGCGAAATTTGGACAACACAACTGTATGGCAATGATGCCAGACAAGTTATTCAACGGATAAACAAAATGGCAAATATCGAAGGAATGGTTGTGACCGTAAATCGTGAATTTGCGAGCTCAAAAGGGTTGTTGATTTAAATTTAATTAACTGGTTTTATTTAACTTTTAAATTATTGGTCTGTTGCTTTTTATCAAAAGATGATACAAAAAGTTTGATCAGCTCCTTTTCTGCAACACTAAGCGTTTTATTGGCAGAGTATGCAATAAAATAACTCAGTGAAATGAGTTCCAAAGGTAATGGAATTAAGTTGTAAGCAACATCATCCGGTTTATTATTGATGCTGACACTTTCCGGTATAAAAGTCACACCAACCCCTTTTTTGGCAAGCTCAACAATCGTAAAAATATTACTACTTTCCAATATGATGTTTGGTTGGATTTTATATTTTTGAATGAGATATTCAATTTGATGTCGAATGGTGGAACCGTGTGAAGTTAGCAGTAGCTTTTCTTGTAATAAACCTTTCATAAACTCATGATTATAAGCAATGTTTTTGGCATTTTTTTGATACAATTTTGAGCTTTCCGGTATCAGTGCATAGTAACAGTGTTTACCACATTTATGACTGATTAAATTCGGTGAAATCGTTTCAGCGTTTTGCCCGATAAAAAAATCGAGTGTTTGATTTTCGGTTTTTTCTTCACTATTTTTGGGGACATATTCGTGTAATTCGATCTTTATATTGGGAAACTTTTGCATAAAAGTCGGTAAAAACAGCGGTAATAAATAAGTACCCAGGCTGGGTAAGACGCCGATTTGAATAACGGTATAATTGTTGTCAGTATATTTTTGGATTTTCTTTCTAAATGTTTCTTGTTTATCGACTAATGAAGCAAGATACTCATAGTAGATTTTTCCAGCTTCGGTCAATTGTAACGGTGTTGTCTGCCGGTTGATAATTTCGGTACCCAGATCACTTTCAATTTTTTTGATAGTTTGGGTTAAATATGATTGTGATATATACAGATTTTGGGCGGCTTTAGTATAATTGCCGTGCTTTAGTAAAACATCAATATATTGCAACATAATAAGTGAATTAATTTTAGCCATTCTAGTTATCTCGCTCTATCCCACTTAATTATAACAAATTACTTATAAGTCTATAATTAATCAGCTATTTCACAAATATTTTTTTCTGTTCTACACTAGCTTACATAATCATTTGCACATTAGTCAACATACTTAAAATAACAATAATTGATTCTATCATTTTGTGCCATTTGCGAAAGAATTTGTATTACAAAATATTGATATTAAAAAATTGTGCCGAAAGGTACTAAGTGAGGTTTTAAAGTGAAATTTGTTGGTATAGTTGGGACGAATTCCGATCGTTCCACTAATAGAAAATTGCTCCATTTTATGAAAACGCATTTTGCCGATAAAGCAGAAATTGAAGTGTGCGAAATTAAATCATTACCTGCATTTAATGAGCCAAGTGATAAAACACCACCGGCCGCAGTTCAAGCGTTATCCGATAAAATTGAGGCGGCTGACGGAGTCATAATTGCAACGCCAGAATATGATCACTCAATAACAGCAGCATTAAAAAGTGTTATTGAATGGCTTTCTTATACAACTCGCCCTCTCATTAATAAATGTGTCATGATTGTTGGTGCCTCTCATGGCATGCTTGGCTCTTCAAGAGCACAAGCGCATTTGCGCCAAATTTTAGATGCGCCGGAATTAAAAGCACGTATTATGCCTAGCTCGGAATTTTTGCTAGGGCAATCGTTACAAGCTTTTGATGAGCAAGGTAATCTTGTTTATGCCGATAAAGTTAAAGAATTGGATGAGTGTTTCGATGAATTTTTATTATTTGTGGAATTAACAAATAAGTTACTGCAAACAGGTAAATTTAATACTGAACAAAATAAAAAATTTAGTTGGAAACAAGCGGCAGAAGAAGGAGCATCATCATGAAATTAATCGGAATTGTAGGCACGAATGCTAAAGAGTCTTATAACCGTATGTTGCTGCAATTTATGCAACGACATTTTGCCAACAAAGCTGAAATTGAACTATTAGAATTGACCGATGTGCCAATGTTTAATGAAACAGATGATCAATCTAATAGCCCTGTTATTCAAAATTTTAATGAGAAGATTATGCAAGCAGACGGCGTGATTATTGCCACGCCAGAGCATAATCACTCTATACCTTCAGCCTTGAAAAGTATTATTGAATGGTTGTCTTTCAATTTACATCCTTTTGACGGTAAGCCCGTTATGATTGTTGGTGCATCTTATGATGTGCAAGGATCATCACGCGCGCAACTTCATTTGCGTCAAATTCTTGATGCGCCAGGCGTGAATGCTACGGTGATGCCGGGGTCTGAATTTTTACTCGGGCGCGCTCATCTAGCTTTTGATGAAGAGGGCAATTTGAAATCTGAACGTACCATTGATTTTCTCGATAGCTGTTTTTTACGTTTCTTACGTTTCACACAAGTTGTTAACTTACTTAATGTTCCTGAAGAAATCAGCTATGAGCCGGGAAAATATAGCGTGACAGCACCGGGACATAATGGCGATTTGCCGATGATTGTTACCCTATCGAGCGATCGCATTGAATCGATCGATATTGATACGCAAGGCGAATCAGAAGGTATTGCCGATGTCGTATTTAAACGTATTCCGTCTCAAATTCTGGAAGGTCAAACGCTCAATGTTGATCTTATATCGGGTGCTTCGGTAACCAGTAATGGGGTGATTGATGGGGTTGCCAAAGCAATTAAAATGGCTGGTGCTAATCCTGATGTGTTACGAAAAAGACCGAAAGCCCCAAGTGCAGTTGATAATAGTGATGCGCTATATACCACCGATGTGGTTGTCGTGGGTGCCGGAGGTGCCGGTTTATCAGCCGCAGCCAGTATTTTACAAGAAGGTAAAAAGGTCATTGTGGTTGAAAAATTCCCGGCTGTTGGCGGTAATACCGTTCGAACAGGGGGGCCAATGAATGCGGCAAATCCTAAATGGCAAAACACGTTTAACGCTATTGCTGGAGAAAGCCACACGCTATCAGAAATCGTCGCTATTGATGAAACGACGATTGATCCGGAGTATCTGGCAGACTTTAAAGCTTTAAAAGATCAAATTAATGCCTATTTAGCAGAAAATAAAGATAAAACCGGTTACTTGTTTGATTCGCCATTGCTTCACCGAATTCAAACTTATCTGGGCGGTAAAAGAACAGACCAGCTCGGTAATGTGATTTATGGTCAATATGACCTTGTTAAAATCCTAACTGATGAAGCGCTAGAATCAGTTAAATGGCTCGAAGATATTGGCGTTGAATTTGATAAACATGATGTGACTATGCCCGTTGGCGCGTTATGGCGTAGAGGTCATAAACCTTTAAAAAGCGAAGGTTATGCGTATGTTTCTGCGTTACAAAAATATGTCGAAGATCATGGTGGCATCATCATTACTGATACAGCCGTTAAAGAGTTAATTGTCGATAATGGGCATGTTTGTGGTGTGATTGGTCAAGGTCTGAATAATAAAAAAGTTACCGTGGAAGCTAAGGCGGTTATTCTGGCTTCTGGTGGCTTTGGCGCCAATACCAAAATGCTCAAACAGTACAACACGTATTGGACTGAAATTGATGATGATATCAAGACCTCGAACTCTCCTGCGATTACTGGTGATGGAATTCTATTAGGACAAAGTGTTGGTGCTGATTTAGTTGGTATGGGATTTTCACAAATGATGCCTGTTTCTGACCCTGACACCGGTGCTTTGTTTAGTGGGTTACAAGTGCCGCCACAAAATTTTATTATGGTTAATAAACAAGGTAAGCGTTTTGTTAATGAGTATGGTAGCCGGGATAAGCTAACCCAAGCAGCTATTGATAATGGTGGATTATTTTACTTAATCGCCGATGAGGCCATTAAAAAGACAGCTTATAATACCTCGCAAGAAAAAATTGATAAACAAATTGCCGCTGGCACACTGTTTTGCGCCAATACTTTAGAGGAATTAGCCGAAAAACTGGGTATGGATGCGCAAGTCTTTAAACAGACAATTACCAATTATAACGCCTATGTC
Organism: uncultured Gilliamella sp.; assembly: GCA_945291235.1. The sequence goes on along the minus strand of CALYQY010000003.1, from coordinate 24,072 downwards.
GACGCAAAATATGATCCTGAGTTTGGTAAAGATGTGTTCGATTTAAAAGTCGAAATTGCCCCATTTTATGCCACGCCAAGAAAACCGGCAGTGCACCATACCATGGGCGGACTAAAAATTGATACCCAAACACATGTGCTTGATGAAGCCGGGCATAAAATCTCTGGTTTATATGCTGCCGGAGAAGTCGCAGGCGGAATTCATGCAGGTAATAGACTCGGTGGTAATTCATTAACAGACATATTTACGTTTGGTCGAATTGCCGGAAAAACAGCATTAAAGGATTTAAGTTCAAGAATGGAGTCTAATTATGGTGACGGAAAATAAGTATACTAATCGATGGCTTATACTCATTGCATCAACCTCTATTTTACTTTGTACCGGTGCAATTTATGCTTTCAGCGTGTTTGCAGGTCCTTTAAGTATCGAAAAAGGTTGGAGTATGTCAGAGGTCATGACTGCCTTTGCAATTAATTCGGCAGTCGGTCCGATCCCAATGATTCTCGGTGGCTTTTTGACTGATAAGGGACTGGCAAAATGGTCGAGCGTTTTAGGTGGATTACTCTTTGCGCTTGGCTTTGTATTGACTGGTTTTGTTACCTCGCCTTTCATGCTTTATATTACCTATGGTTTATTAAGCGGTTTTGGGCAAGGGCTTGCTTACTCGGGATGTTTAAGTAATACCATTAAATTTTTCCCGGACAAAAGGGGGCTTGCTTCCGGTATTATTACCGCCGGTATGGGCGGTGCAGCAATAATTGCTGCACCTATCGGAAATGCTTTAATTGAACACTATGATGTGCTTAGTGCATTTAAGTTTTTAGGCTTTGCTTATATGGTTGTCATTATCATAGCAAGTTTATTCATTAAAGTTGCGCCCGCCAACTATCAACCTGCGGGTTGGACACCGGCCAATAATCAACAAGCTAAAGCTATTGTGAATAAAAATTGGCAACAGATGCTTAAAACGCCATATTTTTACCTCATATTTTTTATGTTAGGTGCCGGCGCTTTCTCCGGATTAATGATAGCCTCAAATGCATCTGGCATTGGGCAAAAAATGTTCGGATTAACGTCAGCTATTGCGGCATTTTATGTCAGTTTGTATTCATTAAGTAATTGTGCCGGGCGAGTGGTATGGGGAACGGTATCAGACAAACTAGGGCGTAACAAAACGTTAGATATCATTTTTTCAGTTATCATTCTAGCTTTTGTTTCATTCTTATTTATCCCTTCTCAAATTGGCTTTGCCATAGGTATTATTGCACTCGGTTTATGTTTTGGTGGTGTTATGGGCGTTTTTCCGCCAATGGTAATGGAAAATTATGGCCCGATTAATCAAGGCGTGAATTATGGTGTTATCTTTATTGGCTACTCATCGGCTGCTTTCTTTGCGCCAAAATTAACAGCAGATATATTGGCCAATAACGGTGGAAATTATACTAACGCCTTTTATGTGGCAATTGGGGTTGCATTTATTGGCTTAGTCTTAAATATGATTTATAAATGGGTTAAAAAAAGATAAAGCAATTTTGCTTAGCAAAATATAAACTAAAAGGAGTACATCAATTGTACTCCTGTTTTTTTATTGCAGATAAGCTAATTTCAACGTAACGTTTAAGTACGTGCAATTGACTCTAACACGATGGTTTTATCTATGCCGTCAATCACTTCCACATGACCAATTTTAGTTGGAATAACCAATCTAAGTTTGCCAGATAAGACTTTTTTGTCACGAAGCATATGCGGAATATAGGATTCAATTGACATTTGCGCCGGTTTGGTAATCGGTAACTTCGCTTTAATCAGTAAATTTTTGATGCGATCAATATCCGTTATAGAAAGCTTACCCAATAGGGCAGCAGTCTGAGCTGCCATAACCATTCCCACACTAACTGCTTCACCATGTAACCAGTTACCGTAGCCAAGTTCAGCTTCAATTGCATGACCATAAGTATGGCCAAGATTTAAAATTGCTCGCATATCTTGTTCAGTTTCATCAGCGGCGACAACTTGTGCTTTAAGTTCACAGCAACGATAAATACAGTAGCTTAATGCATTGACATCTAAATTTAATAGATCATCAATGTGCTGCTCTAACCAGCTAAAAAACGCACTATCTAAAATAATGCCATATTTGATCACTTCAGCTAAACCGGCTGACAGTTCACGCTGAGGTAAGGTTTTTAAGCAATTAAGATCAATGACAACAGATTGCGGTTGATAAAATGCCCCAATCATATTTTTTCCCAACGGATGATTAATAGCCGTTTTACCGCCAACAGAGGAGTCAACCTGTGAAAGTAACGTTGTTGGAACTTGAATAAACTTGATACCACGTTGATAAGCAGAGGCTGCAAATCCCGCTACATCGCCAATCACACCGCCACCGAGCGCAATAAGTGTACTACTACGGGTATGATTATTAGCTAATAAGGCAGTTAGCATGGTATTCCATGTTTCCATGGTTTTATATTTTTCACCGTCAGGAACAATTACAGAATCTGTTTTAATGCCGTTTTTTTCCAACATTTCAGTTAACGTAGCTAAATACAATGGGGCGATAGTTTCATTGGTTGCAATAAGAACTCGTTGACCTGCTTTGAGTTTAAATGGTTGAAACTGGGACAGGAGGTTTTCACCGATAGTAATAGGATAACTGCGGTTTTCGAGGGCAACATTTAAGATCTTTTGCATGATGATTTCCGGACAATTCAAAGTCGATATATTGTTGCATGTTAGCGATAAAAATGTGGCAGCGCAACATAGAATCATTTAAAATTAATGCCAATTTTTAAAAGCGATGTTGAATTTTATATGTCTTTATCTATTGTTTTAGCGCAAAAAAACTGGCGTGTTGGCGATATTGAATCAAATACCCAACAAATTATTGAGCTGATGCGCAACCATACCGCTGATGATCTTATTGTGTTTTCTGAGCTGGCAATTTGTGGTTACCCGCCGGAAGATTTAATTTACCGTGTTGATTTCAAAGATCGTTGTCAAAAAGCGTTAGACTCTATTTTGCAAGCAAGTAAGCAGTGCGCAGTTATTGTGGGTCATCCACATTGGCAAGACGGACATATTTATAATGCACTTTCATTTTTTTCAAATGGCAAACAATTGGCTTGTTACCATAAGCAGTGTTTACCAAATTATGATGTATTTGATGAAAAACGATACTTTACCGCAGGTAATCAAAGTTGTGTTGTCGATTTTAAAGGAAAAAAACTGGGATTATTGATCTGTGAAGATCTCTGGCAAGATGAACCGATTGATCAGCTAAGTTCAACGCAAGTGGATATTCTTATTACCGTTAACGCTTCCCCTTATGATATTGAGAAGCCAAGATATCGGTATGAACTGGTTAAGCGCCATGCAATAAGAACACAATTACCGATTATTTATGTCAATCAAGTCGGTGGTCAAGATGAGCTGATATTTGACGGTGACTCTTTTGTTTGTAATGAGCATGGCGATATCGTTTGCCAATTAAAATCTTTTGAAGAGCAAGTCGCTCGTTTTCAATTAGGGCAAGCTTATAAAGTAATTGATAGCCAAGAAGATAATGTGCTTGCGTCTGTTTATGATGCGCTTGTACTGGCAACGCGAGATTATATCACCAAAAATGGTTTTAACGGTGCTGTCTTAGGGCTATCAGGTGGTATTGATTCAGCTTTAACACTAGCTATTGCTGTTGATGCATTAGGTAAAGATAAAGTTCAAGCGGTGATGATGCCGTTTCGTTATACCGCTGATATCAGCGTTGCTGATGCTAAAGAAGAAGCCGAAATTTTAGGCGTTGAATTTGATATTATATCGATTGAACCAATGTTTGATGCATTTATGTCATCTTTAAGCCCAATGTTTGCAGGTACCCGAAAAGATACAACAGAAGAAAATTTACAAGCACGTTGTCGGGGTGTTATTTTAATGGCGCTTTCGAATAAGCGTGGTCGATTAGTACTAACAACCGGTAATAAAAGTGAAATGTCGGTCGGATATGCAACACTTTATGGCGATATGGCTGGTGGTTTTGATGTACTTAAAGACGTGCCAAAAACAATGGTTTTTGCGTTATCAAAATATCGTAATTCACGTTCTTATGTAATTCCACAAAGAGTGATCACCCGTCCTCCTTCAGCAGAGCTTGCACCTGATCAAAAAGATGAGGACAGCTTACCGCCATATGATATTTTAGACGGTATCTTAAAAGGTTATGTAGAGCAGGATCTTTCCGTTGAACAACTTATTGAGCAAGGTTATGATGAATCAACAATAAGACGTGTCATTAAATTGGTGGATATTAATGAGTATAAACGGCGCCAGTCAGCGGTAGGACCAAAAATTACAGCACGCAACTTTGGTAAAGGCAGACGATATCCAATTACATCTGCTTTTGGATTTAAGAACTGGTAATCTCGAATTAAGGGCAAAACTATGAAAAAAATTGAAGCTATCATCAAACCATTTAAACTCGATGACATTCGAGAAGCGCTAGCCGATCAAGGTATTACCGGTATGACAGTCACAGAAGTTAAAGGTTTTGGTCGCCAAAAAGGGCATACCGAGCTTTATCGTGGTGCAGAGTATATGGTCGATTTTTTACCTAAAGTTAAAATTGAACTTATTGTGCCTGATGATATTTTAGAAATGTGCATTGAAACAATTATGAAAACGGCTCAAACAGGCAAGATCGGTGACGGTAAAATCTTTGTTTACAACGTGGAGCAAGTGATACGAATTCGTACCGGGGAAATGGATGAATCCGCTATTTAACTTAGTAGCGAATATCCGGTCTTTCCTGTTTAAGTAACTCTTGGGTTACAACCCCTTGAATAGAACAGATTAAAAGGCGCATATTATCACCTTTCTCAAGTAACAGTAGTTTTTCAGTGGTATTCGGTGCTGGAATGGTTTTAACACCAACAACGGCGCCAGTGTTTTTACGCCAAACTTGAATATCATCGTTGATGTTGCGAATCATTGGATTAGCAATATAGAGCAAATTATCTTCCATATTTTTCCAATTGAGAAAATTTAAAGCATCTTTAATCTGATCGATATCATTATCAATAATAAATCCCCAGAAATAGTATTTACCCATTTTATCCAGATTCATTGCGCTATCATAATAACCGATAATCTTAAGATTTTTATATAAAATTGGGGTTTTAAAGTAAATATAGTTTTTGGTTGTATCGGCGCGATTTTCAACAGGAATATAAGCTTGATTTTGATTAAAAACTTCAATATCGGTATGCGCTTTCAATTCATCTTTAGATGCATAAACATCCTTAAAAAACTCAGGCGAGCAAAGCGCTAGTGACTCTATTAACGGTACTTTATCGGCTGAAGCGATAAATGAACAAAACACAAAAAATAAAGTAATAAGGTTTTTGATCATATTGATTATATCTGACAAAAAAGCACCATTAAACGAATAAGTACTGATTGTATTATTATTTAAGCAGAATAACAATGTAAAAGCAGCTTTTCTTTTTAAAGATTTATTAAGAACAGTCTACTTAATAAACAACCAAATATCATAAATGAATTTAGCCCCACAAAAATTCAATTTATCAAGCACAAATATTTTTTATATTCATTTATGGAAGGAAGATCCCATAATGATGAATTTATAAAAAAAATAGTTTGTGGATTAGAAATTTTAAGATAGTTTAAATTGAGTAGTAACTTATGTAAGTTATTTGTTTTATTAAGTTTAAATGGAAGTAAATTATGAGTTCTATATTTGCAAATGAAATCTTAAAACAATTTTCTTGTCTTGAAGATGTGTCGATTAAAACGTTTTTTGGTGGGTTTAGCATTAACAGCAAACAGATCATGTTTGGTTGGATTGATAAACAAAATTTTTATTTAAGAGGGCACGCTTTTTATCGCTCAATTTTTATTGAATTGGGCATGCAACCTTTAAATTTACCTGCAGGGATTGCAACTAAGCAGCTTGACTATTATAAAGTTAGCGATGATTTGTTGAAAGATCATCAAAAATTACTTCCCATTGTAAAAATGGTAATTGAATATGCTGAACTTGATCTGCATGAAAAAATAGAACAAAAACAGAAGCGTATTAAATCTCTACCGAATATTACTTTTTCATTGGAAAAATTATTGTACAGTGTTGGGATTACAGATTTAGAAAAATTTATCGAAATCGGATATTTAGAAGCTTTTTACCGAATAAAGAATAAAAAACCAGATATTTCAAGCAATCTGTTATTTACGTTATATGGTTCGCTAAATGGTCGGCATGTTGCATCGTTATCTGAAACATTAATCAAAGAAATTGAAAAAGATTACCAATCTTTTTTAGAAAAAAAAGAGTAGGTATTAATAGCTTATAATTAATTGTTGATTAAGATAATACCATCACAGGCATAAGCACCTTAGTGATGGTATTTAATTGTTTTAGCTAACGTTGTAACTATTTATGAGGTTCATCTTTTTATGACGTTCTTCTTCGTGTTGTTCTTTTAAATGTTTTAGGTACAGGTAAATTGGTTAGCAACGCATTAGGATCATATTGGCTTACCGGAATGGCATGATCGATAGCTTTTTCAATTGCAGGTAAATTCTGTGAATAACGTTCACAAGCCAATGAAATAGAATAGCCTTCAGCACCCGCTCGGCCGGTGCGGCCAATCCGATGTCGATAATCATCACAATCATCAGGCAGATCATAGTTAAATACATGTGTTACATTTGGAATGTGTAATCCACGTGCAGCAACATCAGTTGCCACTAAAATATCTAAATCACCGCGAGTGAACTGCTCAAGAATCGATAGCCGTTTTTTTTGTGCGATATCACCGGTTAGTAATCCAACACGGTGACCGTCAGCGACTAAATGGCGCCAAATCTTTTCGCAAGCAACTTTGGTATTAGCAAATACAATACAACGATCAGGCCACTCTTCCTCAATAAGCGTCTGTAGCAAAGCCAGTTTATCTTCGTTAGAAGGGAAAAACAGCTCTTCTTTAATACGGTGACCGATTTTTTGTTCGGGTTCAACTTCTACATATTGTGGATTGTTCATATGCTCAAAGGCAAGTTCACGCACGTTGTGGGTTAAGGTTGCTGAAAAGAGCATTGTTAAGCGCTTTTGTGGTGGTGTCATGTGTCTGAAAATCCAACGAACGTCACGAATGAATCCTAAATCAAACATCCGATCTGCTTCATCTAACACCACAACTTGAATCGATTCCAGATTGATGTAATTTTGCTTAGCATAATCGATTAATCGTCCGGTAGTGGCTATCAAAATATCCACACCTGCTGATAGCATTTTTAATTGTTTATCATAACCATCGCCACCATAAGCAAGACCTAATTTTAAACCGGTTTCCTCAGATAATATTTGCGCATCATTGTAAATTTGTACAACTAATTCACGGGTAGGCGCAATAATAACTGCTCGAGGTTGATTAATACTATGATCAGCAAGCGGTTGGTGATTCAATAAGTGACTAAAGGTTGAGGCTAAAAAAGCGATAGTTTTGCCTGTTCCTGTTTGCCCTTGTCCTGCAATATCAATACCTTTTGTAGTAAAAGGTAACGTTTGTTCTTGAATAGGCGTACAATAAGTAAAACCCTTTTTTTCAAGTGCTTTGATAACTAAAGGATGTAAAGGAAACTGACTAAAAGTCGTTTTTGTAAGATATGATTGAATCATTGTGGTTGTCAAAGATAATTATCAGAATTTTTCGATTATAACATATTAACAGCTAGTGCATCACTAATAATTATGTCCTATTAAAATAATTACTAGCACAGAGCGGTAAAATGTCCTAACATTAAAACCATAAAATTTATATTATTGGAGATTACGACTATGAGTCATAATATCGTTGCACTTTCAGAAAGTATTTTTGATAAAACTATCAACGAATCAACAAAACCTGTTTTAGTGGATTTTTGGGCTGAGTGGTGTGGACCATGTAAAATGATTGCCCCAATTTTGGAAGAAGTTGCATCAGAATATAGTGATAAGATTGTTATTGCCAAATTAAACGTCGAAGAAAACCCAAATATTGCGCCTAAATTTGGCATTCGTGGAATACCCACTTTATTAATTTTTAAAAACGGTAAAGTGGTCGCAACACAAGTAGGTGCTGTATCTAAAGCACAGCTAAAAAGCTTTATTGATGCCCAACTTTAGTTTCTTATTCTATCCACCATTACAATAAAATAAGCGTAATTATTGTTACGCTTATTTTGTTTTTCTACACTATTTCGCTTAAAAATGGGCAAAATCTATAATTTAATATAGACATGCCCGTTTTTTTAGTGTACATTGCTAGCTTCTTACAAGAACCCCTTTCAGCAATCCTTTGTTTTTCTTGGTAAAGTGGTGAAAATTCTATAAACCTATACACATAATTATCATCAAAAGTTTAACAATAGATTAAGTTTGTGAATTGTTAGAAAGAGAATTTTTTATAAGTAAATGAAAGAAATATACAAATTTAGCAGTAATTGCAAACATATCAATTTTATCCTCAAGAATTTTTAAAATTATGAATTTAACTGAATTAAAAAACACTTCTGTCTCTGAGCTTGTAGCGCTTGGGGAAAAAACAATGGGGCTTGAAAACCTTGCCCGCCTTAGAAAACAAGACATTATCTTTGCAATCTTAAAACAACATGCCAAAAGTGGAGAAGATATCTTTGGTGATGGTGTGCTGGAAATTTTGCAAGATGGATTTGGCTTTTTACGCTCGGCCGATAGTTCTTATTTAGCAGGTCCGGACGATATCTATGTTTCTCCTAGCCAAATTCGACGGTTTAATTTAAGAACGGGTGATACCATCGCCGGTAAAATTAGACCACCGAAAGAAGGTGAGCGTTATTTTGCTTTATTAAAAGTTAATGAAGTAAATCATGATAAACCTGAAGACGCCCGCAATAAAATTCTTTTTGAAAACTTAACTCCACTTCACCCCAACTCTCGATTACGCATGGAACGCGGAAATGGCTCAACTGAGGATATTACAGCCAGAGTTCTTGATTTAGCATCGCCTATCGGTAAAGGTCAACGTGGTTTGATTGTGGCCCCACCTAAAGCGGGTAAAACAATGTTGCTACAAAATATTGCACAAAGTTTAGCGGTCAATCATCCTGAATGTGAATTAGTTGTTTTAATGATTGATGAACGCCCGGAAGAAGTGACCGAAATGCAACGATTAGTGAAAGGTGAAGTTGTTGCATCAACATTTGATGAGCCAGCGGCTCGCCATGTTCAAGTCGCTGAAATGGTAATTGAACGAGCAAAACGTCTTGTCGAACATAAGAAAGATGTCATTATTTTATTAGATTCAATTACTCGTTTGGCACGTGCATACAACACTGTTATTCCTTCATCTGGTAAGGTATTAACGGGTGGTGTAGATGCAAATGCTTTACATCGTCCTAAACGCTTTTTTGGTGCTGCCCGTAATGTCGAAGAGGGCGGAAGCTTAACCATTATTGCTACTGCGCTGATTGATACCGGCTCTAAAATGGATGAAGTTATTTATGAAGAGTTTAAAGGTACGGGTAATATGGAAGTCCATTTATCGCGTAAAATTGCTGAGCGCCGTGTGTTCCCTGCTATTGACTTTAACCGTTCCGGTACGCGTAAAGAAGACTTAATGACCTCACCTGATGAACTACAAAAAATGTGGATCTTACGCAAAATACTTAACCCAATGGGTGAGATTGACGCAATGGAATTTTTAATCGATAAACTTGCCATGACTAAAACCAATGACGAGTTTTTTGAAATGATGAAGCGTTCATGATTTGCGCAGTCAGTACAAAATATTATTAAAGTAATGAAAAATAGCCGTGTTATATACTGATACGGCTTTTTTTGTGGCAAAATATAGCGTAATTTATAATTTATAGAACTTTTTAAATTAAAGATGTTGTAAAAACAACCTTATTAACAGGGTTATTTGAGATTAAATTAAGGAGCCAAATCATGTCTAAACAACAAATCGGTGTTATTGGAATGGCCGTTATGGGGCGAAATCTAGCGCTGAATATTGAAAGTCGCGGATTTTCTGTCTCGATTTATAATCGTTCTAAAGATAAAACAGAACAAGTCATGGCTGAACATTCTGATAAGCACTTGGTTCCTTATTTTACCATTGAAGATTTTGTGAACTCTTTAGAAAAGCCTCGCCGAATCTTAATTATGGTACAAGCTGGCAAAGGTACTGATGCTGTTATCAATGAATTAAGACCACTATTAGATAAAGGTGATATTATTATCGATGGCGGTAATGCCTATTTTGAAGATACCATTCGCCGTAATAAGATGCTTTCTGATGAAGGGTTTAACTTTATTGGTGCAGGTGTCTCTGGTGGTGAAGAAGGTGCATTAAAAGGACCATCTATCATGCCTGGCGGTCAAAAAGAGGCATACGAATTAGTTGCCCCAATTTTAGAGAAAATTGCCGCGAAGGTAAATGGTGAGCCATGTGTAACTTATATTGGTCCCGATGGTGCCGGTCATTATGTCAAAATGGCACATAATGGAATTGAATATGGTGATATGCAGCTGATTGCTGAAAGCTATTGGGTATTAAAACATGTCGTCGGTTTGACTAATGATGAACTTGCTGATGTCTTTGCGGATTGGAATAAAGGCGAATTAGATAGTTATCTGACAGAAATTACCGCTGATATCTTCAGATTTAAAGATGAAAATGGTGATTATTTAATTGATAAAATCTTAGATGCCGCCGGGAATAAAGGTACCGGTAAATGGACAAGCCAAAGCGCTTTAGATCTTGGTGAACCTTTATCATTGATAACTGAGTCGGTTTTTGCACGTTATATTTCAGCCATTAAACAGCAACGTGTTGCGGCATCGAATATTTTGAAAGGTCCAAAACAGGTTGCTTTTACGGGTGATAAAAAAGCGTTAATAGAGAAAGTGCGTAAAGCGCTATATATGGGTAAAATCATCTCTTATGCGCAAGGCTTTTCACAGTTAAAAGCGGCTTCACAGCACTATAATTGGCAACTTAATTATGGCGAGATAGCTAAAATTTTTAGAGCCGGATGTATTATACGTGCTCAGTTTTTACAAAAAATTACCGATGCATATACGGCTGATAATCACATCGATAATTTACTGCTTGCCCCTTATTTTTGCCAAACAGTTGAAGCTTATCAACAATCGTTACGGGATGTTGTGTCTTTAGCTGTTCAACAAGGGATCCCGGTACCAACATTATCTTCAGCTATAGCTTATTACGATAGCTATCGTTCAGCTGTGCTACCCGCTAATTTGATTCAAGCTCAGCGGGATTATTTTGGTGCACATACTTATAAACGAATCGACAAAGAAGGTGTTTTCCATACTGATTGGTTAAACATTGAGTCATAAATAGTGTTGTTTTGTTATTGAACTTTTCAAATTGAGTGCAATGAAAATTGCACTCTAATTCAGTTATCTTTTCTTGATTAATCTGTTTTATGTCGTTTCTTTTTTCGCTATGAAAAAAAATACTGACGGCGATTAGCTTTAGCGTTGTCAAGCAAATTTATTTATTAAAAAATCTAGAAAAGCACAATATATGGTGTATAATTCATTTATATCCACTATATATAGTGTTGTTTAAGCGATGTGAAAATCCTAGTCTTTATCAAGTAAAACCAAATATTCTGACAAAAAATGAATTGTTCTCAATAATTACAATGAATATTTATGTTGATACCAAGCCTATGCCAAGCGCTAATTATTAATGAATGTTGAGGGGAGTATATATGCCTGTTGTAATCAAACGAGACGGCTGTCAAACTGCGTTTAATGAGACTCGAATTAAAGATGCTATTGTCAGAGCTGCTGTTGCAGCTAACGTTCAAGATCCTGATTATTGTGCAGCTGTCGCTCGAGTTGTTACCAATCAAATGGCAGAACGAGACAGTGTTGATATTAATGAAATTCAAAATGCTGTTGAAAATCAGTTGATGTCAGGTCCTTATAAAAAACTAGCCAGAACTTATATTGAATATCGTCATGATCGTGATCGTGCTCGTGAAGAGCGCAGTCGTTTAAATCAAGATATTCGAGGGTTGATTGAACAAAGTAACGTCGCTATTTTAAATGAAAACGCTAATAAAGACAGCAAAGTGATCCCAACTCAGCGTGATTTACTCGCTGGAATTGTTGCAAGGCACTATGCTAAACAATATTTATTACCGAAAGATATTTCTCATGCTCATGATTGCGGTGAAATTCACTATCATGATTTAGATTATGCGCCTTTTTTCCCAATGTTCAACTGTATGTTAATCGATTTAGATGGCATGTTAACAAATGGTTTTAAAATGGGAAATGCCGAAATCGAACCACCAAAATCGATTGCGACAGCCACAGCAGTAACCGCACAAATTATTGCGCAAGTTGCAAGCCATATTTATGGTGGCACAACCATTAATCGTATTGATGAGATTTTGGCAAAATTTGTCACAATCAGTTATCAAAAACATAAAAAAATTGCTGAACAATGGGATATTCCAAATCCGGAAGCTTATGCTGAAAGTCGTACCGAAAAAGAGTGTTATGATGCTTTCCAATCTTTAGAGTATGAAGTCAACACGTTACATACTGCTAATGGTCAAACGCCATTTGTGACGTTTGGTTTTGGTTTGGGAACAAGCTGGGAATCACGCTTGATTCAAGAATCTATTTTAAAAGTCCGTATTCAAGGTTTAGGTAAAAATCATAAAACCGCCGTATTCCCAAAATTGGTTTTTGCGATTAAAGATGGCATAAATCATAAACAAGGTGATGTAAATTATGACATCAAACAACTTGCTTTAGAGTGTGCAAGTAAGCGTATGTATCCGGATATTTTGAATTACGATAAAGTTGTCGAAGTCACCGGTTCATTTAAAACGCCAATGGGATGCCGAAGCTTTTTAGGCGTCTATGAGCAAGACGGCGAGCAAATTCATGATGGGCGAAATAATCTGGGCGTAATTAGCTTAAATTTACCACGTATCGCTATTGAAGCTAAAGGTGATGAAACGCGTTTTTGGGAAATATTAGATAAACGTCTTGCACTTTGCAAAAAAGCACTTATGACGCGTATCGCTCGTCTTGATGGTGTTAAAGCCCGTGTTGCACCTATTTTATATATGGAAGGGGCATGTGGCGTAAGGCTAAAAGAGGATGACAGCGTTTCTGAAATCTTCAAAAATGGTCGTGCATCAATTTCATTAGGATATATCGGGCTTCATGAAACCTTAAATGCACTTTATGGCAACCAAACACATCCGTTTGATAATGACACATTACGAGCTAAAGGTGTGGCAATTGTTGAACATCTGCGTAAAGCTGTTGAACAATGGAAAGCCGAAACCGGATATGGTTTTAGTTTATATAGTACACCGAGTGAAAATCTATGCGATCGCTTCTGTCGGTTAGATACGGCTGAATTTGGTGTCATACCGGGCGTGACGGATAAAGGTTACTATACAAATAGTTTTCATCTTGATGTTGAGAAAAAGGTTAATCCATACGAGAAGATCGAGTTTGAAAAACCTTATCCACCGGTTGCCAGCGGGGGCTTTATTTGCTACGGCGAATACCCAAATATGATCAATAATGTTAAAGCATTAGAAGATGTATGGGATTATAGTTATACTCGTGTTCCATATTATGGTACTAATACTCCGATTGATGAGTGTTATGAATGCGGCTTTACGGGTGAATTTTCATGTACCAGCAAAGGATTTGTTTGTCCTAGTTGTGGCAATCATGATTCATCAAAGGTCTCTGTGACACGTCGTGTTTGTGGTTATTTAGGTAGTCCTGATGCTCGTCCGTTTAATGCTGGCAAGCAAGAAGAAGTGAAACGACGAGTAAAACACTTAAATAATGGTCAAATTGGCTAATTATTCATGAAAAACTTATGAATTATCATCGTTACTATCCAGTCGATGTGGTTAATGGCGAAGGGACTCGCTGTGTACTTTTTGTAGCAGGCTGTGTACATCAGTGTCCCGGCTGCTATAACAAAAGTACTTGGGGATTAAATTCTGGTTCGCCATTTACACAATCACTTGAAGATCAAATTATTAAAGATTTACAAGACACCGAAATTAAACGTCAAGGGTTATCTCTCTCCGGCGGTGATCCGTTGCATCCGCAAAATGTCCCGGCAATATTAAAATTGGTTAAACGGGTAAAATCTGAGTGTGAGAATAAAGATATCTGGTTATGGACAGGGTATAAACTTGACGAATTAACCGCTGAACAACAAGCGGTTATTCCTTATATTGATGTACTTATCGATGGCAAGTTTGTGCAAGAACTTGCCGATCCAAGGCTATTATGGCGAGGAAGTAGCAATCAAGTCATCTACCGTTTTAAAGATCCATCCTAAAATTATTGTTGTGATTTGTGTAGATTTAACAGGTAAGAAATCGCTTCACGATAATTGATTTCTAAATTTTCACTGCTGGATGAGCTGATGTGTAAATCGGTGATCTTGCCATTATCAATACCATAAACCCAGCCATGTAAGTTGATTTTCTTTCCTCGTTGCCAAGCCGATTGGATAATGGTTGAATGGCCAAGGTTATAGACTTGTTCAATAACATTTAGTTCACACAAAATATCCATACGGATATTAGCCGGAAATTCACCAATTAACGAACTGTAACGAAACCATAAATCACGAATATGCAATAACCAATTATTGATCAAGCCTAAGTCCGGATTTTCAACCGCCGCACGAATACCACCACAGCCTAAATGACCACATACAATAATGTCTTCTATTTCAAGCACATCAACCGCATATTGTACGACTGATAAACAATTTAAGTCGGTGTGAATGACTAAATTACCGACATTACGATGAACGAATAATTCGCCGGGCTTTAATTTGATCAGCTTTTCAGCAGGGACTCGGCTATCAGAACAACCAATCCATAAAAACTTAGGATTTTGAGCAATTGCAAGCTGTTTAAAAAAATCCGGATCTTCTAATTCTATTTTTTCTGACCATTCGTGATTAAAACGAATCAGATCGTTTACATCAAACATACTCATTATTTCCTTTTATTACATTACTATTTGACAGAGTTAACTGCTAACACGTACTAATTACTTTATTGTATTTATGTGTTGGATTTTGCTTGCCATGATTAATTTACGCCATAATGGCGTGGTTAAAAATTTGGCCTTAATGATTTTGCTATACAGTTTGATGCGTAGTGGCATGGTTTTTTGATAATAACGTTTATTCGGTTTGGGGTGCCGATCATTGAATATTTTGCTTAAAATTTCAGCGCTATCAAGCGCGTAGCTAATTCCTTCTAACGAACTGGCACTGATAAATCCTGCGGCTTCGCCGATTAGAAATATGTTTTCATTACCGGTATAAAAATCACGGAATCGATTTGGGTAAACGACTAAACATTTTTCGGTTTTTAATGGCTCACCAAAAACAAATCCTTGCTGAGTTAATTTCTCTTTTAATAACTCAAAATGTTCATTGGCTTCTTTTTTGGCAAAGGCACCACCAAAAAAAAAGTATCCGTCTTTAGAAATGCTCCAGGCATAGCAATTAGTGGTCGCATTATCAAAAATACATGAATAAAAAGGATGCGGATTTTTATCAGCAAACCATTGTTGAATGGCAACATATTGCCTTATCGAATGATTTGGATAACGCATTCTTCGGACAACTGAATTAGCACCATCAGCCCCGACAACATATTGTGCGGTGATGTTATGTTCTACTTTATTTTCGTCTTGATAAGTAACTTGATAGCCATCAATGACTCTTCTCACTTCTTTACATAACGTATTATGTAGAACCGTGACATTTTCCGGGATGAGAGATTTCAACCAAAGATCAAATTTGTGCCTATCAAAGCTGACATAACTGCGTTGATAATTACGCACAAGTTTTGATTGTAAATCAAATGTTTTGACACTGAAGATTTGAGGATCGGTCAAAATACTTTTTGGTAAATTTAAATTTTGTCTGACAAAAGCTTTTTGTGCATCATCGGCTAATAATCCACCGCATGGCTTATGAAACCCTTCATCACCAGTTTGATGTTTTTTATCTAATGCAATAACTTTGAAAGATGAGCTAAGTAGACGCGCTAGTGTACTGCCGGCTGGTCCAAGACCAATAATTGCAATATCGTAATCCATGCTTTTATTTCGTTAGTTTTGAGCTTTTGAATGGCGCTTATATTAACACAATTTATTGCAAAATGTGTTTATTCGTACAATGATTGATGAGATTCGTTATTTTTGTCAAGAACTTTCAGAAATACCCTACGTTTCAGTATAAAAAACAAATATTAAATGTGCTTTTTCAATCAAAGCGTTAATTGGCAACCGTTTTTAAAAATGCTTCATTTAATGTTTCAAATGGTAATTTACGACTAATCACCACTAAGCGAGACACTTTTTGCGCTGGATCTTGCCATGGTGAGCCATAGTCAAATCCAACCACTTTATGTACACCTTGAACAATCAAACGTTGTTCATTATCTTTAATTGCCAACACCCCTTTGTAACGTAACATGTCATTTCCGTACTGCTCGACTAAACTTTCCATAAAACTGCCAATCTTTTTAAGATCAAGTTCTCCGGCTTCAAACAGATAAGAACAGATATTATCATTCCAAGCGTTAGACGGTTTGGCATAGGGGATAGATTTGAAATTAACTTCTTGATTTTTTGAAGGGTTGATGACAAAAAAGCCTTGATTAATATTAAGCTCATCGTTCAAATCAAAGGCATGAATGTCTAGCCATTGTGATTTCGGGATTTCCCCCTTAATGGCTTGAAAAATTTGTGCTTTATTATTAATTTGATTGATTCTATTTAATACTTGAGATTTTTGCTCATCATCAATGCAATCTGTTTTTGTGATAATTATGCGATCGGCAAATCCGATTTGTGATTGCGCAACACGGTGCTCATCTAACTGTTGAGTAATATGTTGGGCATCAACGAGAGTAATAATTGCATCAAGTTCAATGGTTTGACGGATTAAATCATCAATAAAAAACGTTTGAATAATCGGTGCGGGATCGGCAAGGCCTGTAGTTTCAATAATAAGCCGATCAAATTGCAGCTCTCCGCTGGCTCGTTGAGCATGTAATTGATGTAGTGCTTCGGTAAGTTCACCCTGCACAGTACAACAAATACAGCCATTTGTCATTTCGACAATTTGAATATCTGTGCTGGTATTTAATAATTCACTATCAAGGTTGACCGGACCAAATTCGTTTTCAATGATGATTATTTTCTCATCATGATGATGTTTCAACAGATAATTGATCAGCGTTGTTTTACCGGAACCGAGAAAACCAGTTAGTAAAGTGACGGGCAGTAAAGAAGAAGGGAGCTGGTCTGTCATTACTTATCTCTCAACGGTTAACAGCATTTAAAACCACCTTTACCGCCGTAACGTGCATCTTGCCGCTCTTTGAAAAACTCTTCATAAGTCATTGGGGTCTGATCGGGATGCGTCAACTTCATATGTTGCACATAGGTATCATAATCGGGAATGCCCACCATGAGTTTAGCTGCTTGACCGAGGTATTTTCCTGCTTTGGCAATTGAATCAAACATAGGTTTTCTCTTACTCAGTAAAGTTTTATTGCATAATATTATGAATGATAACTTTTTAGTTTCTTATAAACTAGCAAAATTATTCAACTAAAGACATTTAACTATAAAATGTCAATTAATTAGAGTCAATCATTGATTAACAGTAACCATGGTTAAATACGTTATTTTATATCATTTATATTTGTTGTAACTTATTTAAAGCCTAAAGATAACAATATATTTAATAAAATGCATTTATCTATCTTAAAATAACTTTTATAATACCGACAATTTTTTACAATAACGAGTTAATAATGGAAAAGTTTCACGTAATCGGCCCAACATCTTTAAATGGCGAAGTTGTTATTTCTGGTGCTAAAAATGCGGCACTACCTATCTTATTTGCTGCAATTTTGGCGCAAGATCCTGTTGAGTTACAAAATGTTCCTAAATTAAAAGATATTGATACGACTTTAGCTTTATTAAGTCAATTAGGAGTGAAGTGTGAACGTAATGGCTCCATTAAACTTGATGCAAGCCAACTTAATAACTATTGCGCACCTTACGATTTAGTTAAAACAATGCGTGCATCGATATGGGCTTTAGGACCATTAGTTGCTCGTTTTGGTCAAGGACAGGTTTCATTACCCGGTGGCTGTGCGATAGGAGCAAGACCCGTTGATTTACACATTACCGGCTTACAGCAACTCGGGGCAACCATAACCCTTGATGAAGGCTATGTTAAAGCATCAGTGGATGGTCGATTAAAAGGCGCACATATTGTAATGGATAAAGTCAGTGTTGGTGCGACTGTGACAATTATGTCAGCAGCTACATTAGCAGAAGGTAAAACCATTATTGAAAATGCTGCTTGTGAACCTGAAATTGTGGATACAGCTAAATTTTTAAATACTTTAGGCGCGAAAATAACAGGTGCCGGTACTGTTCGTATTGAGATTGAAGGGGTTGAACGTTTAGGTGGCGGAGTGCATGAAATTGTTTCTGATCGTATCGAAACCGGCACTTTTTTAGTTGCAGCAGCTATATCAAAAGGTAAAATTACTTGTCGTAACACCGACCCTAGTTTACTTGACGCCGTATTATCAAAACTAAAAGAAGCCGGTGCAGATATCCAAACCGGTGATGATTGGATCTGTTTAGATATGCAAGGTAAACAACCTCAAGCGGTTAATATCCATACCGCACCACATCCGGGCTTTCCAACTGATATGCAAGCACAATTCTCTTTACTTAATATGGTTGCACAAGGTACCGGTATTATTAAAGAGACCATTTTTGAAAATCGATTTATGCATGTACCTGAACTTATTCGTATGGGTGCAAGAGCTGAAATCGAAGGTAATACCTTAATCACTCATGGCGTTGAAAAACTTAGTGGCGCTCAAGTTATGGCAACTGATTTACGTGCGTCAGCTAGTTTGGTGTTAGCCGGTTGTATTGCCGATGGCTTAACTATTGTTGATCGTATCTATCATATCGATCGTGGTTATGACAATATAGAAGACAAATTAAGAAAGTTAGGGGCCAAAATTGAAAGATGCGAATAATTTTGCGCTGTCAATTTTGTGTTAAATCATTAGGGTTAAAAGGAGTGTAATGATGACTAAAAAAGCATTAATCGTTTTATCAGAAGGCTGTGAAGAAACGGAAGCAGTGACTGTTATTGACCTTTTAACCCGTGCTGGCATTGAAGTGACCGATGCCAGTATCTCCCAAACACGTGAAGTTAAATGTTCACGAGGCGTAACAATTTTAGCGCAAAAAACATTTAACGAAGTTAAAGACCTTAATTTTGATATTGTGATTTTACCGGGTGGCTTAAAAGGCGCTGAAAATTTCAGAGATTGCCCGGCGCTAATTGAAAAATTAAAACAGACGCATCAAGCCGGTAACATTATCGCTGCGATTTGCGCATCACCAGCAATGGTGTTCCAATATCATAATTTACTTCCTGATGCATACATGACCGGTTATCCGACGACTAAAGATGCATTTAAACATTGGAAATCTGATAGAGCTTATTTTGATGTAAAACACAAAGTGATCACCAGTCAAGGCCCGGCAACGTCAATTGATTTTGCATTAAAAATCATTGATGCTTTATTAGGGGCTGAAAAAGCGGCGGAAGTTGCAAAGCAACTTGTTTTACCGCTTGGCATCGATAACTATCAATAGCCATTACATGCAATCTTCAGCATTGTATGAAAAGTTAGTTAAAAGAGCGACATTAAGTGCTGTTTTAATTTCTACTTTTCTGATAATCATTAAATTAATTACCTGTTGGCTAACCGGGTCGATGAGCTTATTTGCGTCATTGTTAGATTCCGGTATCGACCTATTAGCGTCTGGTCTTAATTTCTTTTTGGTTCGTTATGCATTAAAACCTGCTGATGACGACCATACCTTTGGTCATGGTAAAGCTGAATCGCTAGCGGCTTTAGCGCAAGGTACCTTTATTATCGGCTCTGCAACGGTGTTATTGCTATCAAGTATCAAATCAATGATCTATCCAACCAGTATTC
Source organism: uncultured Gilliamella sp. (assembly GCA_945291235.1). Next base: position 3,921 of record CALYQY010000003.1, on the reverse strand, counting down.
AAACGCCGTTACTAGGTATTTTGGTATCAACTATTTCTACTGTTTTTACTGCAACATTAATTTTATATCAAAGACATGTCATTAAAGTCACAAAAAGTAAAGCCATACAAGCGGATATGTTGCATTACTCTTCTGATTTGTTTATGAATATTGCTGTTGTTATTGCTTTATGTTTAAGTTGGTACGGGGTTGCTTATGCCGATGCTGGCTTTGCATTTTTTATATCGCTCTATATTTTTTATAATGCTTGTAAAATTGCTTACAATGCCATTCAAGATCTACTTGATCGTGCATTACCTGATAGTGATAACACTAGAATCGCTGAAATTGTTGCGATGTATTCAGATGTGCATGGTTTCCATGATCTCAAAACCAGACAAGCCGGCCCGGTTAAATTTATTCAGTTGCATATTGAACTGGATGATAATTTACCGTTAATTAAAGCGCATGCTATTGCTGATGCTATCGAAAAAAGCATCTCAAAAGAGTTCTCTCCGGCAAAAGTTATTATTCATCAAGATCCTCTCTCGGTTGTACCTACTGAAAAAAATCAGTAGAAAAATCATTCAAAATAGCTTTTATCTTCTATTGTTAGATATCTGTTAAGACTCTATAATAGCCAAAAGTCAATAATTTGGAGTTATTTTGTATGATAAAAAAAATAGGTATTTTAACCAGTGGTGGTGATGCACCGGGGATGAATGCAGCTATTCGTGGTGTAGTAAGAACTGCACTAACAGAAGGTCTGGATGTTTTTGGTATTTATGACGGTTATTTAGGTCTTTGTGAAAATCGAATCACACAGTTAGACCGTTCGAGTGTATCGGATATTATTACTCGAGGCGGTACTTTTTTAGGTTCTGCAAGATTTCCTGAGTTCAAAGATAAAGAAGTTAGGCAAAAAGCTATTGCTAACTTAAAACAACATCAAATCGATGCATTAGTCGTTATTGGTGGTGATGGCTCTTATATGGGAGCAATGCGTTTAACGGAAGAAGGTTTCCCATGTATTGGTCTACCAGGCACAATAGATAATGATATCCGTGGGACTGATTACACAATCGGTTATTTCACTGCACTAAGCACTGCCGTTGAAGCAATTGATAGATTACGTGATACTTGTTCTTCGCATCACCGTATTTCGGTTATCGAAATTATGGGACGTGATTGTGGTGATTTAACCTTAAATGCAGCGGTTGCTGGCGGCTGTGAATTTATGATTATTCCTGAAGTTTCTTATACTAAAGAAGACCTAATTGAAGAGATCAAATTAGGATTTGCAAAAGGGAAAAAACATGCCATCGTCACTGTTACAGAACATATGTGCGATGTGAATAAGCTAGCTGCTGATATTGAAGCGGCGGTTCATCATGAAACCAGGGCAACAGTATTAGGCCATGTACAACGTGGTGGCTCACCAGTGCCTTACGATCGTATTTTAGGTTCTCGTATGGGTGCTTTTGCGGTAGAATTATTACAGCAAGGACACGCTGGGCGCTGTGTCGGTGTACAAAATGGCAAATTAGTACATCACGATATTATCGAAGCGATCAACACCATGAAACGACCATTTGATATGGATTTATATAATACAGCAAAACGCTTATTTTAATATTGATTGATTTTAAATTGCTCAAGCAATGTTAATCAAAGTAATATAACTAACAATTAGGTGAAATTTTGAAGTTTATAGCGCTAAAGTTATTATCGGCAAAAATTCACCTTTTAGATTTAAACTTCGTTTCTGCAAATTATTCGTTTATATTAAAGTAGTCTTTACCTTTCTTAATCATCTGTGAGCTTAGCAGTCGCTCGATAAATCTTAAAAACAGTCAATAAGGAAAGAACTTATGTCACTACATTATTTAGAAGATAAAAATCGGTTTTATGTTTGTGATGAAAATGATAATCAAGTTGGTGAAATGACCTTTACTCGTATTGGGCAAAATAAAGCAACGATTAATCATACTTATATTGAGCCGTCTTATCGAGGGCAAGGTATTGCTGATAAATTATTAGATCGGGTGGTTGAAAAATTACAGCAAGAACAACGGGAAATTATTCCTATCTGTTCATTTGCAGCTAAAAAGTTAGCAAAATAGCTAAGCGAAAATATTTATTATAATGTAAGGATTTAAAGTCTATTTTTGTCAAGATTTATTTTGTTTTTTTATTTTTGTAAAAGCTAGTTTTCTCTGTAAGAATATGTGTTAATGTATTGCAAATTAAATCTGTTAACTATCCGTATTTGAAAATGACATCAGTAAAAGCTCAGAAAATTCATTCTATCCATGTATTACGTGGTTTAGCAATTATTATGATTGTATTTAGCCACAGCTTAGGGGTATTTAAAAATAGTGGTTTAATTGCTAATAGTTATCTGTTTTCTTTTTTGAATTTATTTGCATTTAACTTTACTACTTTTTTTGTTTTAATCGCCGGTTTTTTATTTCAACATCTCACTTATAAATTTGATACTAAAACCTACTATTTATCCAAATTTAAAACCGTTGTTTGTCCTTATATATCCGTATCGATATTCTGCTTCTTCTTTTTCCATTATCAATATTTATCCGGTTTACCATTTTATTCATCAACAGAAACAAGCATGGTTAGTGCCATAGTTAAAATGATGTTAACTGGTACTGCGCTTTTACCTTTATGGTTTATGCCGATGATAATTATTATCTATTTAATGGGGCCACTACTTTATTCTTGGTCTAAAAAAAGTTTGATTATTGCCGGTTTAATTTGCATGTTTTGGGTTGTGATGTTTACTAAACCTGACTTTACTAAGCCATTATTGAATCTCTTACATTATGGACCAGTTTATTTAACCGGTATGATGATTAAGCAGAATTATGAAAAGATCATGAAAGCGGTTAAAGATAACTTAATTTTGGTTATGTTCTTTTTCTGCCTGTGTCTGTTTATACCCTATGCTTATCGTTATGTTAGTTATTTTGGGGTAGAAAACCTTTATTATGACACGCTACAAAAAATTGTCTTATTTATCTTAGCACTCTATTTTTTAGATAGTATCAATCATAAAACAAATGAAGGGAAAGTTTATAAATTCTTCTCTTATATGGCTAACATCAGTTTTCCTGTCTACTTTATACATGAAATTGTCATATTATTGTTAGAGCAACAAGTTATCGCCTCACCATTTGGCGACATCATTAAAACTGGTAATGGTGAGCTAGCTGCCTTAGGAGCAATAAGCTTTTTAATCTCAACACTATTAATAAGTGTGCTAATTGCTAATCTAATAAAATTTATCTTCAGAGATAAAGCCAAATTTCTCATTGGTGGTAGTCGATAGGATTTATTGATCCACATTCAAATCAACTACGATTAAAGAATAATTATTAGTTGACCGAAAAAGCCAGTGCATTCAAGTCGAAGCACTGGTTTTTTGTTTCCTCACTCTTTGTTATTGATCAGCAGCAAAATAGATTGAAAGATCAAATCTTATGATAAAAATGAATTGTTACTGCGTATGATTTGATCTCAAGCAATTTACTTTATTGATATTGTAAGTAGAGGGGCTTGATATTTATACAATTGAACCTATATAGACAATCCAAGACGGTAAAATATCATCACATAACATGGCGCTTCGCCTTGAAATGGTGTGCAGCTTGATAGATATTCTCACTGTTTTATATGGCGCCTTAGTTTTATTCTGGTCATTTAGATAAATAATTTTGCGATAATGCTTGCCGTATGAGTTTATCAACAATTTTTCTGCTAATAATCTGTTTTTTCGTAATGTTCCTATTTATATTTGTAGAAAATCAAATCTGCCAAAGGCATTGATCTGAACAAATATAAGACAAACGAAAAAAAATGCCAATTTTTTGCTTGCTAAAAAAAATGAAGTGCCTATAATGCGCATCCACTGACACGGCGTCAGCG
>CALYQY010000002.1 GCA_945291235.1 uncultured Gilliamella sp. | reverse complement strand
CTGTTTGTTGATTGCCATTGTTGTAGTTTTTCTTGCCACTCATTGAGTGCTCTTATACTGGCTGCGCCATCAAATACAGGAACACCTCCAGATAATGCGTTATAAGATATAAAGCATAAACTTAACATTAATAATTTTGTTTTTTTCATTGTTTCCTCTCCCTTTATTGATTCATATTTTCAGCTTGTAATAATTGACCTAATTTTTTAATCCAGATTTGAGCATCATCTGTTTCTGCTATTAGTTTATCGGCGACTGCTCGTTCTGATGAACCAATGCTCAATATACGTAAATTCTCACCTAGGCAACCTAAATTTAATCGACAAACGATACTTTCAGGTTTTCCGGTATCGACACTGGTTTTTTTCACTAAAAATTCTCTATCTGCTTTTTTCAAAGTCTTTAGCAATTGAAACTCTTTTTCAGTAAATTTTAGACGTTCAATAAAATAATCTTCCCGATATACTTTTTCTGGCATAACTATTTTAGTTTCTGTCTGTGTTAATAGTACTTTGTATGTTTTGGTATGTTCAATCGAAGTCAGATCTTGTGTTGCCCCACCAATAAATCCTTGTAGTTTACGGATAACCCTAAACAGATCGTCGATCATGTTGTCAACCGTAGGACATTCTGCATATTTTTGTATTTCGTCGATAAAAACACCAATCCGTTGACCATTTAATAACAATTTTATTTTGTGGAGAATGTAAAACATTAACGGATCCAAGATTTCCTTATCATCTAAAAACTCTGTGCCATCAATGCCAAAAGTATTGTATTTTTCGATATCAAGATCATCTATTTCATTATCAAATACCCAACCTAAAAAACCATTTCGGCTCCATTTTTGTAGTCTTTCATGAATCGATTTTTCTCGTTTATCCTCTGCCTGCTCTATGTCCAATGTTTGAAGTAATAAAGAAATACCAAAACTTCTTTTGCTTCTTTCTCGGGACATGACTTGATTAACGGCTCTATATATCTCTTTATCTTGTAATACAGATACAGGACCACCGTCTAATGAGCAAAGTAGTTTAATAAATGAAACTAAAAAATTAATGTTTTCTTGCGTGCTTTCAAGCGCAAAAGGATTTAGATTGGTATTGAAACCTTTTCTGAGACTAATGTATTTTCCACCTAAGGCTAACATATGCATTTGAACAGCCCTATCTTTATCAAAATAGATAAATCTAAATTTTTTGGTTTGTTCTAATACATTGGTTTTAAACGATGTTGGACTATTAAATTTTAAACTTTGTTCCAATATCCAGGATGCAAGAACTGTTTTACCGGCACCTGTTCCACCAATGATCATAAAATTACCGACTAGATCTTTACCCAAATCATTAGTAAATGCGTTTTCTTCATGAATATTGAAATAATAGGGTTGTCCGCTTCTAGTTTGTAATACCGTTAGCGCATCTCCCCAACAATTGCCGATTCGTTTACCAGCTAAAAAATTGTGTAATCCTGTTGTTCCTGCAAAATTTTTACTGGTGATTTCAACAACGCGTGTTCGATATTTAAAATTTGAAGGCAACTGCGCAAAGAAATTAGGTTTTAATGATATTGTGCTATCTTGTGCAATAAACCCTTTATTATTTAAAGATTGTATAATTTCTTTTGATTGATTTTGTACTTGCTCAAAAGAATTGGCACGGATAAATACATTAAAATGGTATTCTCCAATTGAAATATTGCCACTTGCTAAATCATCAATAAATAAATCAAGGGTCAATACTTGTGAAACACCATCATCGTTTGATGATTCAAATTGATTTTTCTTCCTTTTTATTAAATCCACTCCTTTTTTGGCTGATAAAATAGAAAAGGATTGCGTTATACAAATATCTATCGGTAAAGCGAGAAGAAAATCAAAGATACCTTGATTGGTTTCGTTAGAATAAGTTTTTATTTCAACGCATTTTATATATTTAGTTTGATTATTTGACTTTGCGATAACTGTCTGTTCACCAAAATAATAATCAGACGTGGCTAATAGGTTGGATAACCTTGTCGGTTCGATTATTATCGGTCGATCAATACCACTTAATATTAAGTTATATAATTCAATCAATTCTGAATAAACATAGTCATTTTTGCTATATAACCCTAGTCGCCTTGAGCCAAATTCAGATAATCCTTTATCAAATCTGAAACAGAGATCTTTCATTTGTAATAAGTTATTATCAATGAAATCCTGTTTTTCTTTGACATTAATCGATTTTTTCCCTATCAATTTTGTAATTATACTGGTAATGAAGCTATCTGCTTTATCTTGTAAATCCGCGCCTTTCATCACCAAAGAAACATAAATAAAAGTCTCTTTATTTTGCTGACTTTTTAGGTAATCGAGATATCGATTATTATTTTCTTCAGCAAACCAAAACCCCGTAAAATCACCGCCTATTTTGATATCTGTATTTTTTTTGATGACATTTACATATATTGCTATGTTTTCATTTGAAAATGAGCGAATAAAATTATCAAGTTCATTTTTTCTGATATCAAGTTCATCATCACCTTTTGTTTCAAAGGAAATACCTTTTACTTCCCATGTCGCCACTAAATCACCATTTTTGTTAATAATAATGTGATTATCGATATGACTTGAGTAAGGTATGTTTTTTTCGATAGTTGAAAAATGTTTTAAATTAATATTATTATCCACTTTTATTGCCCGATAAGACGATGATGTTACATAATCTATATTATTGCCATATAGCTTTTTACTTTGTGACAAACTGGCCGTTCCGCTTGAAACCAATAATTTCTTTCCCAATATAGAAAAAAACATTTCATCCTTTTTATTTAAAGCAACACAGGTAATAAAAAGAAAAATACCTAAACCGACAAAAAAGTATGAAATAAACATACATAACATAACAGTTAACCATGCAATAAATATGATTAACTGCAATGGTAATCCTAATATTAATGCAGGTCTGGTTAATGCCTTGTATAAAATATCTTTTTCCATTTATTTGACACTTATCCAAAGAAAATCGTAATGAATTCTGCCGCTCCACCTGCAAATGCGACTCCAATCACCCATTTAGAACACTCTTCCCATGTTTTTGATCCTCGCCAAACTAAAACACCAACAATGAGTCCTGTTATAAGAAATACAATTCCTACAATGGCATGTATCGAACTTTGCAGTTCTTTCATACCACTTTCGGTTTTAGAAAGTCCGGCAGCAAAACTTGGATTAGTAATCAAAATCCCAATTGACAACCAAAATAATTTTTTGATTAATTTCATTTTATTCTTTCTCCTTTAGTTCATATTGATTGTTTTTTTCAAAAACGATTCTTTTTTCTTGTGATTAGAAAAATTTTTTACTTGATTAGTATTTTTAACATTTGATGATCTAGCAATTTGTGTTGATGGTTGATTGTGATGATAATTTTCAACTTGATTTTTGAGTTGATAAAATTGGTCATAATCAAAATTGATAACAACATTTTCTTGCTTGTTAGCATAAGATGTTAAAAATCGTTCAACATAGCTATTATTAAAATCACGCTTAAAACCAGTTTTATCATTGCCACTGTAATAACAGCTCAATGCTTTTCCTATATCTTGATAATTTGAGTAACAATCTTTCAATATGACACTTGATAATTTGATGTTGTTACAAGGCTCTACCGCATCAAGAACAGGAATATTAAATCGATGAAGATTTTTGATATTGATTTGAGCAAGACCTACCGAATAATTTTTGTTTCTTTTTTCTAAATCATTAATAGTGTGCCAAAAATCATTTAAAGAAGTAGGTTGAGGAACAGAAGCGCCCACAACACCTATAGCATAAGGGTTATAACCGCTTTCTAATTGAATTAATGGTTCTAATAAATCAGAACTTACATTTAAAGCACAAGCTGTTAAAAGCGTAACTAACTCCACTTCCTCATTTCCTTCTATTCCTAATATAATGATATACGATTACAAATTATTGTAATTTTTTATTATTTTATTTTTTGTTTATAGTTATATGATTTTTATTAATTTATTTTTAAAATCGCACAAATCGCTAATTGAAACGAATTTGTAAAGATGGGTCGTACTATAATAGCTATTTTCGATATTTTCAGTTCTAATTTAGTAAATTTTGTAATTATAATTGTTGTTTGTTAATTATTATCTTTACGAAATATAACGATTTTTTTTGGAAAAAGATAACCAAAAACTAGACAGAATAAGCTTTTCACTATAGTTATTGAAACGTAAAAATTTTTTAGTACGTACGTTACCATTATGTTTTTTTTGAAATCGTTATCACAAATTGTTAATCTTTAATCACTTCATGATTTATAATCGTTGGTTGAGCGGTAGGATTACTTTCGATGTCAATCATTATTTCATCAGATAGGTTTTTATCTTTTTTAAGTTTGGATGCTAAAAAATCTTCTAATCCTGTAGTTTGATTAAGTAATTCTTTATCGACAGTGGTCTCATTTTTTTTCTGTTTTTTGACTGGTTGTTTTTCAACCTTGTTTTTTGGTGTTGTTTTTTTGTAGGTAAGTTCCAATCTAGGTGCTATCTGTAATACTTTATCTAATTTAGATACGATTATTGGGCTACTGTAAGCTAACTTAGGCAAGCCTTCTAATCCGATAATTAAGCCACAGCGTTTCGGTAAATTCTGTATAACACTCGTTTCAATATAATTGGCTTTTTGTTTAAAAATGGTTGTTTCTTTGCTTGCCATTTCTACGTTTGCATCATTTAAGCTTAAAGTTCTTCTTTCTACATCTTTTAGCGTTTCTGAAGTTAAATTACTTGCCCATTCCGCACTGTCTTTTATATCAAGTTTATATATCCATCTTAGTCCAACATTGTCGAGCATGATATTTTTGGTCGATGCAGGATCAAGATCTTGGCTTGACCCAACTAGATCACCTAACGATTGGTGAGTATAGATAATATTTGCTTTTTTATCTCGTATTGTTCCCATCATTTCTAACGTATTTTTAGATAAAATATATCGAACTTCATCAAGCATGATATTAATGTGTGTTAAATCTTGTTTTCTGTCCCTTTTTTCGATGATCTGCGTTATTCTCAATAGCAACATTTTTTGTAACATAACAACATTTTCATCTCGTAATGATCCTGTTATATATAACATGCCGGGTTTATTGCCTGATATAATGTCTTTTAAGTTAATCCCTTTATCAGTTTGAATACACTTTAATTCAGATAATTCTTCAAGCTGACCAAAAAAACTTGAACCTTGCTGTTTTAGGTCATTAGGTAGTTTATTCCATTTTTCCATAATCGTGTTGATGTTGATATTATCTGGTTCATCCTCAAACTGATTAGCCAATTCACGACATACTTTTCTATCACCAATTTTATAAAAGTCAGCATTTGTTCCTGTTCTGCCAAGTCCAAAACCGGCTACAAATAATTCATTAAGTTCTGTGACGGTAATATCTTGGAATATATTAAATTGAGGCTCTGCATCTCGATTAAGATCTATATAAAAGAACTGATCTTTCTTTGATTTATTCTTGAAAACACTATAAGCCCATTCGTCGTTTTTAGGATCGAACCATACATTGAAATCATTATAGTTTTCGTAACATTGGATAAATACAGATGTTGCTAATACACCTTTACCACTTCCCATTTTTCCGATTATTTGTACGTTAGTTTCATTCCATACACTTTTTTTATAAAATATGGGGGTCGATTCATCATCAATACCAAGAAATAACGAATCTTTTTGTTTCGCTTCTTGATAATAATCTGATGGATCGTAAATATCGACTTCATTAAATTTTAAATCTTTAACATCTAATAAACTACCGCTTCTTAAATCAGATTTTTTAATATTTGAAATCATTGATTCATTAACTTTTTTATCTAATTCTGAAAAAAACTGTTTTGTATATTTATGGTAGATAATCAGATAACAAATGACAGCTAAAGCAAATGCGACAGCTATCCATGCGATACCATAAACATTATATTCACTAAAAAGATAGTATTTATAGTATTTTAAGTTAATCATTTTACCTAAACTTAAAAAGTAAAAGATTATATTTAATAATAAGTTAGCAAAAATGATAAAACAAAAAACAATTGATAAATAGTTTAAAATAACGCCAAATAGCCTGATAAAAAAGATATTGCTGACAGGGTTATCATAATTGATATATTTGAACGCAAACTTTTTTCTTTTTTTTCCATCGACTGAAAGTTCAAACTTCCCTTCATCTCTTGTCGTAGAAATCATGCCTAATTGATATATATTTTGAGTGATTTTTAATGAAAAAAATATGAATGAAAATAGGAAGAACCAGATTAAAAATAGCATTTCTGCACTATGATAAAAGAAATTCGTTGAAAAAAAGTTCAGAAAATTGGCTAGTTTTATACTGTAAAAAGATTTCATACTTTTACCCATTAAAGATTTAAAACAACTTCAATACTGCTGTTTAATGATTTTGTTAGAACGGTTATAAACAATTGTTCATTTCACTTTCAATTTATTATTTTTTTTATAAATTATTACCAAATTGGTTAGCTAATCTATTGACGTAAGTCGGTTATTTTTTCGAAAAATAGGATAGGCATCAAGCTGTTTTTGGATAAGATTTGTGATGAAGTGAGTGATAAAGTAAATTTTAATGCAGTGAAATTTACTTATATTAACCTTTTGTTTTTCATACAATAGACTTAATTTCTTATTGTCATTGATAAAATTACGATATGATTATTTTGCTAGATTATTAACGTATTTCAATGCTTCCTCAATAAAATGTTGTACAAGATTAGCGTTTAAATGTTTGATGATTTCATCATTCAATCCGAATTCATTAGCTTGTTGTTCTCGTTTTTCAAGCATACACTCAAAACCTCCACTTGCGTAAATATCAGAAGTCTTCTTTTTAAATTACTGGCTTGTTTGACCTGTTCAAATCGATATGCCAAGAATTTAATGATAGTGTTATCAATATTGTTGATTTCTTTTATAAAATCATGAATTTTTTAATAATTATTAAATTAATGATAAAGGGAACATTCAATTGTCATGAATAAGATTCTAAGGTTGATATTACTTTCATCGTACAAAAACCAATAACTTTGCTGTTGTAATTAAAAAAATTATTTGTTCAACTGATCGCTCATTAAATTTCAATTAGGGGGAATATTTGGTTACGACATATATAAAAAAAGCTTATCCAATAAGGATAAGCTTATAAAGTTGGTTTGTTAGGATTTTATTGTTATTAAAAGTTGTATCGGTAACCCAGGTTGATCTGCTTTTTGTTAAACTTATTCCCTTTAGCAAAATCGACTTCACTGTAGATATGATGATTATTTTGTATGGTTGCGTTTATACCAAGTGCATTTTCAAACCAATGTCCACGATATTGATTAGATTCCTTGATATGATTTAATCGGTAAGAAGTATCACCATCAAACTCTTTAACATACCCTGTTTTTAAGTAAATATTGGTTTGATTTTTGATATTCGGTATCGCATATCCCATTATGACACTTGTACGTCCTATCAATGAGTTATAGCGATCATATTTAACTTTGAGTGCATTGCTCGCTTTTGTTGAATCAGCGCCATTACGAGTATAAACAACTTGTAGCTGAGGTTCTGCATATAACCCTTGTTTTTCATCAGAAAGGTAAAAACGTTTCCCTGCTTCTAACGATAGACTTAGCGCGTGGGTATTCCCTTTACCCGAAATATTTTTACCTTGGCTATCTCTAACATTAAATTGATTTTTTAATTTGGATAATTTGAAAATACCGTCTAAGTAAAAATCGTTATTGGTGATATAAGTAGAATAGAGACCAACATTATAGTTTTTTCCTGAACCACTTCCTTGTTTAAAATCTTGATCTACATCATAGTAGCCAATCATACCACCTAAATAGAAACGACCATTTTCAGATTCATAAACCAGTTTATCAATACCACTTTGTAGCCCCCGATAATTCATTTTATAATCATTATAATCAACTGATGCAAATGAGTTTAATTGACCAACGACGCCTCTAATCCAAAAATCGCCTTGATGATCCGATATATTCCGTAAATCACCTATTCGTTGTAATAAAGTTTGGATATCAATGTAAACAAGCAGATAGTTAGTATTTGCAAAGCTTAGCGTTGCTTGAGCCGTTGAAGTTTTTGATGGTTTTGAAGGTTTCTGTTTTGAACCTGTACTATATAACTCCCAACCACCAAGATCGTCTGAATCAGGATCAGTAATTTGTCTGAGATCATATTCATAACCACCTAATTCAACTTTATTGATTAATTTGAAATCGGCATGATTTCCATTAGTTTCAATGATGTCAATTTTTTCTGTTCCTGTCGTACTTTGCGATCCATCATTTTTTACAATGACATAATGTTGCCCATTCGTCCCATCTTTATCGGTTATTATTAATTTATCTGTTTTTTGGTTAACAATATCAGTTTGGAAATAAAAGCGACTATTATTACCCGTTAGTTTATTTGTCTCTAAGACGGTATAATTTGAAGGCTGGTTAGCATTTTCAAGTAATTTACCTTGCTCATCTTTCCAATTGTCGTAGCGATTGAGATAAATTTCACTATCTTGGACATTTAAATTAGTCACATTTGAATCACGTTGAATGTACCATGTAGATTGATTATTCAAGCTTATGTTGGATTGACTTGTTTGATTGTCTTTGTCTAAGGTTTTATCCGTAAAGATACTCCCTTTTAAGATCGATGCATTAGACGTCAAATTAAAACTACTTGAAACCTTATCAGTCACTTTAGCCGTTCCACCACCATAAGTAACATTTAATAGATCGGTATTTTCAGCAGCTGTTGCCGAACTATTTTTTAATAACAGCACACCATTTTTTACTGAATCAGCCACAGTCATAGCTAAATTATTATCGTTGATATGCGATAACATACCGACATCAAGGCTGTGATCCCCGACCTGAATTAAATTACCGCTAGCATAGGTATTATTTCCATTTTTGTCACAACCACCAAGTTTACAGATAAAACTGTTATTATCACTGGTATTAATCAATTCGAACTTGCCTGATTTTCCATCACTGGTAATGTCTACATTTTCGAGCATCATATTTTGGGCAAGATCTTTTGCCGAAGAACCATCTTCATTCAGACTGTAACCATTGCCAAAATTAAAACGTATTGCTGTGGTCGCTGAATGAATCGTACTACGACCTTGTCCATCCAACGCATGCATTTTTATGCTTGCTCCATCACCAATAAGTCGAAGACCATAAGAATTTTCTGAATCTGTTTTTATATGAGTTTCACCATAAGTTTCAATGCTTGAAGACGCGAGTTCCGATCCTATTTCACCGCCATGCTTAAAGATTTTTCCATCCTTATGCATTGTCCCTAATCGACCAGCGTTAATACCATCAGAAATGCTTCCTGTAGTATGAATTTGCGTGACAAAATTAGTGTGTTTGTCGTTATTTAAAATGACAGATGAACCACCCGTTGCTCGAATACCCCGTGAATCCGTTCCATTAGTCTGTATAATTAAAGATCCTTTATCATAACCTTTGGCAATAACCTGTGACTGTTCCAATGTTCGAATTGCTGAACCGGCCCGACTAGCAAGGCTACCTATTTCACCTCCAGCAAATGTGACGGTTGAGCCTTTATTTTTAGTATAAATTCCCATGACATAATCTTGAGAAGAATCAGTATTAATTTTAACAAGATCAAGATCTATCGTTCCTTTGCCTTCTGCCCATATGCCGGCACTTGATCCACCAGTGTTAGAAATTGTCGCAATTGACAATCCATTATTACCTTGGATTTTTATACTACCGTTGTTGACACCAATTGTTCCATAAGGTGTTGTGGCATTTTCAACTGATAAATCTAATTTATCAGCAAAAATAGTTAATTGACCGCCAGAGCCTGCCCATAATGCATTGTTTGCATTCCAATCGTTGGTATATTTATCCTTTGATTTGATTGTCACGTTATTTGCTTTAACGGTTGCTGTGGCACCTTTTTCAACAGAAATACCTCGACCTCTTTGTTTTTTATTGTCGCCGATATCGATTGTTATATCTTTTGTTGTATCGGAAGCGTTTAATAAATAATTCGCATTACTACCAGTTACATTAATTCCGTTACTATTTGACTCAATCCCAGGATTATTGATAATTAAGCTACTAGCGGTATCATGGTTAACTGTCGCCCCTGCGTTAACATTAATATTGGTAAGATTATTCTCATTCGTCTCGCAAGAGTTAGTGGCATTAATTTGACCATTTGCGATACTACATGGTAAAGCATTAACATAAGTCGCGCTGGAAAGCGTTATTAATGCTATAGTTTGATATACAACAGAAAACTTATGATTTTTCATATAAATTAATAGCCTATAAAATATTTAACCTAAAATTAAATCAAAAAAAACATGATGTAATTTTCATTACATCATGTCGTTCTATTTTTTATTTTTCATAAAAACAGAATGTAAGTTCTAAAACATATTGATCTACTCATCGTTTAAAATAGATGTTTTGTCAGGGAGATTCACAAAATCAACCTTACATAATTATTATAAATTAAATATTATTTACTTACTATATACATTTCTTTACTATTCTTTAACTTTATATGATTTTCTCGTGAATTTTGGCATAGTAACGGTATATATAATCTTTTAGGATTATTAATAAAGCCTTATGCAATCAAGATAGTTAAATTTTCGTTTTAGCTTTTGCCTATTTTAATTATAGATGTATTCAGATATTTACTTGTAGGTATATGCCTTTAGGAGAATGAGTAACGCGATAACAGGAATGATAATGAAGTAGGATTTAATATCTTTAGTGTCATCGTTTGTGTTTGATTAACATTGACACATGAATTTAAAAAGTGGTGGAGCCAAGGGGGATCGAACCCCTGACCTCAACGCTGCCAGCGTTGCGCTCTCCCAGCTGAGCTATGGCCCCAAGTAGAAAGGGATAAAACTGTGGCTAATAATATTCAACTCGATAATAGGTGTCAATCTATTTAATATCATTTGTTTAAATAACAGTCTGATATAACTCTGCTGGGCATCCAGCAGAGTGTAAAAGTTAGCGCATAATTGAAGGTTGATCAGCACCCTCAGCTTCACTTTTTTGTGGCATAAAGTGTTCTCGTTTAACGCCTAATTTTAGTGACATGTAAGCTGCTACATAAATTGACGAAATAGTGCCTAAAACAATACCAACGCCCAATGTTTCTGAAAAACCTTTTAGCATTGAACCACCGAAAATATAGAGAATAATGACTACTGCCAAGGTTGTACCTGATGTCATTAAAGTTCGGTGTAAGGTTTGAGTCAATGAGATATTAATCACATCATAAGGCGATGCTCGACGAATTTTCCTAAAGTTTTCACGAATTCTGTCAAAGACTACAATGGTATCATTAAGTGAATAACCGATAATTGAAAGCATGGCAGCAATTATGGTGAGATCCAACTCCCGATCAAACAGTGATAAATAGCCCGCAGTGATGATGACATCATGCGCAAGCGCAACAACCGCACCTGTTCCAAATCGCCATTCAAAACGAAATGCAATGTAAATTAATATGCAAACCAATGCCGCGCAAATAGCTAATATCCCATCTTGAGCAAGTTCAGAACCAACGGTTGGTCCAACAAATTCAATTCGTTTTATTTCTGCATTTGCATCAATATCTTTATGAATTAAATTTGAAATGTTGACTCCTAACGCATTATCAATAACTGAAGATACGCTACCGTCATCCTTTTTTTCTGAAGCAAGTCGAATGATAATATCTTTACTGCTTCCATAATATTGAACAACGGGCTCATGATAGCCAGCATTACGTAAACTGTCACGGATGTCGTCAAGATTTACTGGTTTGGTCACCGTAATTTCGACTGTTGTACCACCTGTAAAATCTTGTCCCAAATTAAATCCTTTGGTCAAAATTACATAAATTGATCCAACAACAAGTAACATTGATATTGCAAAAGCAATAAAACCAAACTTTAAGAAGTCGAGGACTCTGCGACCATGATTTAGTTCTTTAACATCATGATTTTTTATATCATTACTAGTAACAATCACAATAAACCTCTAAATTGATAACTTGTTGACGCGACGACCGCCATAAATAAGATTTGCTAATGCTCGAGTACCGACGATAGATGTAAACATTGATGTTACTATACCGATACCTAATGTAATCGCAAAACCTTTGATTGAACCGGTACCGACTGCATAAAGGATAACCGCAGTAATTAATGTAGTGATATTTGCATCAAAAATACTGCTCCAAGCACCTGCATATCCTTCATTAATCGCATGTTGAACATTACGACCGTTACTCAGTTCTTCTTTTATTCGTTCATTGATCAGTACGTTTGCATCAACAGCCATACCGACAGTTAATACAATACCAGCTATACCCGGCATACTTAACGTCGCACCAGGCAATAATGACATCGCACCAACAATTAATATTAAGTTAGCAACTAACGCTAAACTCGCAAATACTCCAAACAGCCGATAAACCACTAACATAAAGATAACTGAGATTAATAATCCCCATATACAAGATTCTAATCCTTGAGTAATATTTTCTTGCCCCATTGAAGGACCAACGGTACGTTCCTCAATGATTTGAATTGGCGCTATTAATGCGCCGGCACGTAGTAAAAGTGACAAATTTTTAGCTTCATTAATGTTACTAATGCCTGTAACCTGAAAACGATCACTGAAGATGCCTTGAATTGTTGCAACATTGATAACCCGTTCAAGTCGTTCAAAAATTGGTTTATCATTTTCATCACGTCTACCAGTATCTTTATATTCGACAAATAAAGTAGCCATTGATTTATGCAGATTTTTTTGAGTAAAATCGAGCATAGTTTTTCCCCCTGAACTATCAAGGGTAATAGAAACCTCTGGTTGGGAATATTCATTCAATCGGTAAGAAGAATCCGTTATATGGTCACCAGTCAAGACAATGCGTTTATATAACAGTACCGGACGCCCGTTTTCCATATATTTTATTTCTGAACCATAAGGAACACGCATTTGACCGTTAATGATAGCAGCCAAATCCGCTGAATTGTTTTCATTTACTTGTCTAAACTCAAGTGTAGCGGTTGCACCAATAATGCGTTTAGCCAATGCGGTATCTTGAATTCCCGGTAATTCAACAACAATTCGATCCGAACCTTGACGTTGTACAATCGGTTCAGCAACACCTAGTTGATTAACTCGGTTACGTAAAATCGTTGTGTTTTGCTGAACAGCATCGTTTTTAGCTTGTTGTAAGCGTTGTTCACTTATATTGATTATGATGCTGTTGTCGTTTTGAGAGTCAATCTTGTAATCTTGTAAATTATTGATTTTAGCAATGGCTTTGTTTCGATCTTGTGTATTAACAAACTCCATGACGATTTGTTGCTCACTATTGCGACTCAAGGATTTAAAGTTTAGTTTGCTATTATTAAAATCAGACTTTAGGTTTTCAATTGATTGCTCTACGAGTTTGTCTAATGCCGTTGTCATATCCACTTCCATCAAGAAGTGAACTCCCCCACGCAAATCTAGTCCTAATTTCATAGGTGAAGCACCAAACATGGAAAGCCACTTTGGCGTTGCGGGCGCTAGATTTAAAGCAACAATATAATTTTCACCTAAATCTTTTGAAATAAGTTCTTTGGCTTTAAGTTGCGTATCGTTATCAGCAAATCGAATTAAAATGGTTCCATTTTCGTAAACAATTGACTTGATATCGATGTGATTATCAGCTAGCAATTTTATTACATTGCTTTGCGTAGCCGTTTCAATTTTGGCACTATCCGAGCCAGAAATCTGTATAGCTGGATCTTCACCATAAATATTAGGAAGCGCATAAAGTAGGCCGACACAAATTATGACGACCAACATAATGTACTTCCACAAAGGATAGCGATTTAACACGACATATTCTCTTGTGGGGTTAGACTATTAACACAATGAATTATTATAATAATATTGTTATTATAATGATTTCATTGTACCTTTTGGTAATACAGATGTAATAAAATCACGTTTGATTATTACTTCAGTTGAATCATTTAATTCTAATGCAATATAACCATTTTCGTTCACTTTAGAAACACGACCGATCAATCCACCATTGGTTAACACTTCATCACCTTTTGAAATGGATGACATTAATTCACGGTGTGCTTTAGCACGTTTTTGTTGTGGACGCATGATCATAAAATAGAAAAATAATCCAAAAACAACAAGCATGATCGGTAAAAAATAAGGATTGCTTTCAACGGCTTGTCCGTCAGCTGCGTACGCTTGATTAATAAAAAAGTCCATATTGATCCTCTGAATTCAAATTTATTTTATAAAGGTCGAAATTGTATCATAAAAAAAAGGTTAAATATGTACTATTTGTTGCCCCTATGCCTAAGAAAGCATAAAGATTAAAATATATTTAAATTATTCACTACTAAATATTTTAAATAGAATAAATAAGTTAATAAGGTAATTTATACCTAAAACAAAGTAATATTTGTCGATTTTTTAATTAAATATTATCAGAAAGTACTTGAATTCTTTATCCGATCAATAGAAACTAAACAGAAAGTTAACCCACCTTTTGTATGTTAGTAACCGTATTATGTACGTTTAAAAGTTATGTGATTTGATAACTAAATTTATGAATTATAATATAATAGTATGATTTAATTGATTAATAATAAATTAATTTTGCTCAGAACTTAATTTTTTTATATAGAATCTATCGATTATATCTATCAAAAAACATATAAACTATTTATTTTTATCTTGTTAATATATACTTAATAACACTTTTATTATGAATAAAAACTATGAAGACATTTCAATTATTATTGGTATTAATGTTATCTTTTTCATTTAGTGTCAAAGCTAATGAAAATGGTGCATCAAAAGCTCCAGAACTAATAATGACTGATCCTAGCTCATTGATTCCTTCTTTAAAGCTTTCGGCAGAAAAAGGGGATGCACAAGCACAATACACTTTAGGTAATATTTATAAACAAGGTTTAGGCGGTATTGAAGTTAATCATGTTCGCGCGCTGTTTTGGTTTAAAAAAGCAGCTGACCAAGGATTAGCTAAGGCCCAAAATAATTTAGCATATATGTATCAAAATGGTTTAGGAACTAAGCGTAATTTATCGAAAGCATTTAAATATTTTAAATTGGCAGCGGATCAAAATTACAGTTTTGCACTTTATAATTTAGCTTTGATGTACAAAAATGGGGAAGGTGTCGCCAAAAATAACGATAGTGCTATTAACTATTTTATTTTAGCTGGTGATCAAGGCGTGTTTGATGCTTACCTAAATCTAGGCATTATGTACTTTTTTGGTGATGGTGTAGAAGAAGATCGTATGCAAGCAGCCGATTGGTTTAGTAAAGCTGCGAAATATAATGTGCCTGAAGCCTTATATTATCTAGGATTAATGTCGGAACACGGCGACGGTCTAACTCAAGATTATGTTGCTGCAACCTATTTTTATACGCAAGCGGCAGAATATGGTAATGTACTTGCAATGTATAATTTAGGCATTATTTATGCCACAGGTACAGGCACTAGACCTAATAACCAATTAGCAGCCCATTGGTTCTCTAAAGCAGCAGAAGCGGGTAATGCAGATGCACAATATAATATTGGCGTAATGTATGATGTCGGCGGTGGTGTTCCCAAAGATATTAAAAAAGCGATTGAATGGTATATTAAAGCCGCTGAACAAGGCAGTGCTGATGCTCAATACAATTTAGCCATTAAATATCTTGAAGGTGAAGGTATTAAGAAAAATAAAGATACGGCAATTTACTGGTTTACTAAAGCGAGTGAGCAAGGTGATCGAGATGCTAAAACGTATTTAGATGAACTTTTAGCAGATAAATAAAAAAGGGCGATTGCCCTTTTTTTATTTTTATTAAGTTATCCAGAATTTCTCATTCCAGCAGCAATACCTGATATTGTGATCATTAATCCTTGTTCAACTATTGTATTTTCTTCATCATTACGTTGACGAGAACGATTTAATAGTTCTGCTTGTAATAAATTCAACGGTTCAATATAAATATTTCGTAAAGCAACGGATTGCGCAATCCAAGGTAGATCGGCCATTAAGCTATCATCGTCAGTAATGGTTAAAACGGTATTAATATCATCTGTTAATAAATTACGTAACTCTTCTCCTAATGGCCACATGCTAGCATCAACTAAACGTTGTTCATAATACTCATGAATTTTTGGTGCAGCTTTAGCGTATACCATTTCTAACATACCTAATCGTGCATTAAAGAAAGGCCAGTTGTGATACATATCTTTGAGCAAATCTTTTTTCCCCTCTTCAATCACTTTTTTTAAGGCACAGCCAGCACCAAGCCATGAAGGAACCATTAAGCGATTTTGTGTCCAAGCAAAGATCCATGGAATAGCTCTAAGACTTTCTATTCCGCCACCTGTTCGCCGTTTTTGAGGCCTTGAACCAAGAGGTAACCTTCCTAATTCTGCTTCGGGGGTGACCGTTCTAAAATAATCGACAAATTCTGCTTTTTCACGAACATAACGTCGATAGCACTGACATGAAATATCTGACATTTCATCCATGATATTGCGCCATGCTTGTTTCGGCTGTGGAGGAGGTAATAAATTTGCTTGAAGTATAGCTGAAGCATATAACATTAAGCTACTGAGCGCGACTTCCGGTAAACCAAGTTTAAACCGAATCATTTCACCTTGTTCAGTGACACGAAGCCCTCCTTTTAATGAACCAGGTGGCTGAGAAAGGAGTGCCGCATGTGCTGGCGCCCCACCACGCCCAATTGAACCGCCTCGCCCATGGAATAAAACAAGATTGATATTATATTTTTCAAATAAGGCGACTAATTCTTCTTGCGAACGATATTGTGCCCATGATGCCGCAAGGGTTCCTGCATCTTTAGCTGAATCCGAGTAACCTATCATGACCATCTGTTTACCTTGGATTTTTTGTCGATACCAAGGAATATCCAATAATTTTTGCATGACAGTCTTCGCATTATTCAAATCTTCTAATGTTTCAAATAGCGGTGCCACCGGGATATTTTTTTCACAATCGACTATTTTTAAGAGCAAATATACCGCTAAAATATCCGAAGGTGCTTTTGCCATTGAGATAACATAAGAAGCAATCGACTCTTCACCAGCTTTTTTAATTACACGACAAGTGTCAAATACTTCTTTAACGATTTGACTAGGTTGCCAATGATAGGGTAATAATGGACGATTAGATTGAAGTTCGGTTAATAAAAATGCTTGTTTCTCTTCTTCAGACCATTGTGCATAACTTCCAAGATTAAGTTCTTTCGTTAATTCATCAAGTGCTTCAGTATGAACAGAACTATCTTGACGTATATCTAATTTGACTAACTGTAATCCAAAGCTTTTTATTCGACGTAATGTATCAAGTAAAGGTCCGTGAGCAATAGTTGACATCCCATTATCAATTAATGATTGGTAACAAATATAAAGTGGATCCCAAAGTTGGTTATTTTTAATTAAAATATCAGCTGGAGCTAGGACTTGTTCATTATTGAGTACTGATACTATGTAACTGTGCGTTTTAACTAAACGGGCTCGTAGCTGCTTCATCACCGCTCGATAAGGTTCTGATGCTGTTTTATTTGGCTCATCTAACAGATCAATAACAGATTGGTTACACTCTGTCATCGATAACTCTCGCACTAATATTTGAATATCTGCTAAAAATAATTCAATTGCTTTTAATTTAGCTTGTAACATGACTTTTTCTGTCACATCAGCTGTGACATTAGGATTACCATCACGGTCTCCCCCCATCCATGAGGTAAATTTTATTGGAACATGTTCAACAGATAGTTGTTGATTAAACGCATCAACGAGTTGATCATTAAATTCCCGTAAAAAGAGAGGAACACCTTGCCATAAACTGTCTTCTATAACAGAAAACCCCCATTTAGCTTCATCGAGAGGTGTAGGCCGTTTTTTACGTATTTCATCCGTATACCAGGCCTGACAAACTAGCTGTTTTAATCGGCGCATAATACGTTCAATTTCGTAATCAGCAAGATCATTATGATCCAATTGCGATAAGCAATTATTTATTGCGGTATAGGTATTAATCATTGTACGACGATTAATTTCGGTTGGGTGAGCAGTCAATACTAATTCAATCGATAAATCGTTAATGGCTTGTGTGATAATTTGCTCAGAAAAGTTTAATTTTTTTAGGGTAGTAAATAAGTCTGTCATTTTTTTTGGACTGCTCGCCGCTTCCCCGTGCGGCGAAATGCCATAATATTCTGCCGCAATATTCACTAAGTTTAAAAACTGGTTAAATGCTCGAGCAACATGTAATAAATCTTCATCATTGAGATGTTCTATTAATTTGAGTAACTCTTGATGAGATTGCTTATTTCCTTGTTGAGCCGATTTTGATAGCTTCCTTATTTTTTCGACTAAATCAAAAGTTTCGTTACCGGTCGCTCGTTTTATTGCATCGCCAAGGAGGGTACCTAACATATTAACATTACTTCGCATAGAGGAGTATTCACTGTTCATTTTAATCTCATTTTATGTATTTAAAAATTAGGGTTAAGCAACTTTAAGCTGTAAGGGCATGTTCACAATTTAAAGAAATAAGTATAAATAATGGTTAATTTGCTCAAGTTATATACTTTATATCAATGCTTAATTGAATTTAAATAATAAAATTTTATGGTTTTTATTTTTTTTTCTGTTTTAATTATATTGAAAATATAATGCACTTATCTTTAAATTCTTAGCTAATATTAAAAAATAACGTTCTATTTTTTATTAAATCACTGTTTTTCAATGAATAGCTCGCCTGTAATCTGTATCTTGCTTTAATTTGGGTATATACTAATAAGATTGAGAATATATATTGGATTATTTAATGATCGCTGTTTTTTATATTGCGTCGATTATAGCTATTTTTGCTAGCATGAAAGTGATTAGTTGCTTACAAATAGATAAAGCTATTTTGTACCTTATTGTTTCGCTTTTTGCTTCAGCGTTGATATTGATTCTACTTAATACTTATTTATCAGCTGTGCTTTATATCGTGTTCTTTATTGGCGGAACAGTAACGCTTTTTTTATCCATTGCAAGTATACTTAAAATTCGTAAAGACAATGTAGAAAATGATAAACATGGTATTAGCCCTAAAATATGGTTAGTCCCGCTAATGTTAGCTTTTGTTTTACTGGTCATCCTTATTTATGGAGTAGTAAGCACTGACTATTCACAGCTAAAAGAGCCACATGAATTAACCCATGAAATTTCAATATATGCCTATATTTTAATGGCAGAATTGGGAATATTTTTATTATTAGGTGCAGCGGTCATTGCTTATCATTTTATGCATCGTTTGTCGTCGGAGAGCTAATATGATTCCATTAATGCATAGCCTTATTTTAGCTTCTATCTTATTTGTCCTTGGTTTACTAGGCGTGATGATTCGGCGCAATCTCTATTTTTTGCTCCTTAGCCTAATCATAATGAATAATGGTGCCATTATTGCTTTAATTGCTGCAAGTAGCCACTGGCAACATACAGATGGGCAAGTACTGGCTATTTTAGCGATTGTAGCGGTACTTGCCGAAGTGTGCGTTGGACTTGCCCTTTTTAGAAAGCTAGTTTACCGAAAGAAAATTTTTAACATTGACTCATTAAGTGAAATGAAAGGATGAATTTACTCTATTTAACTATCATTGTTCCTTTGCTTTCTTTTTTAGCCCTTGTTAGCTTAGGAAGACAAATACGATCAATTAATATCATCATTATCGGCATTAGTACTATGCTGATTGTGGTATTAATTACCATATTTTCTTGTATTGATTTTGTTACTAACTCAGTCCCTGATATGTCATTAATTTATAGCAGACCATTATGGAATTGGTTTTCTATAGGGGATTTTGTTGTTCCCATTACTTTAACCTTAGATGGTTTGTCATTAACTTTTCTTGTGTTAATTGCTTTTTTGGGCATGCTTATCTATTTTTTTGCTGCGTATTATTTAACATCTCAAAAAGATATTTATACTTTTTATGCTTATAGCAATTTGTTAATAGCCAGTATGTTAACAATTATTTTAGTCGATAATCTGTTGGTCATGCTAATTGGTTGGGAAGGTGTTACATTAAGTATTTACTTACTTATTGGTATTTACTATAAACAAATCCGTAATGGTTTTGCAGCTGTTAAAGCGTTTGTGATCATGCATTTGACCGATGTTTTTTTACTCATTGGTGTGTTTTTAATTTACCAAACGCTTCATACGTTAGATATTCGGAATATATTGACTCTCGCACATGCTAATTTAGCTATCGATTCAGATATCATCTATTGGATAACATTAATGCTATTGCTTGGTGCAATGAGTAAATCAGCGCTGTTTCCAATGCAATCATGGTTTACTGAAAGCACCTTAGCACCCATGCCTGCAATGGCGTTAATGCAAAGTTCAACGGTAATCTTAGCGGGTGTTTATTTAATTTTAAGACTCAGCAATTTGTTTATGATGTCAAGCGATGTACTTTCTATCATGACAATAATTTCATCGCTAACAGTTTTATTTGCGAGTTCTATTGCTCTTGTACAATACGATATTAAACGTATAGTCACTTTCATAAACCTGACACAAATTAGTTATCTGTTTTATGCATTTTCAACTCAACATTGGAGTTTATCACTTAATTGTTTAATCAATTATACAATGACAAGTACGTTACTCATATTAGCCTCGGCAATACTTATCAAAAAATGCCAAGGTGAGCGTGATATAAGTAAAATTGGCGGTTTATATAAAAAATTCCCCGTTTTATTTATCATTTTTTTAGTCATTCTGTTATCGCTTAGTGCAATGCCTTGGATTTCAGCTGCCTTTTACATTAAAGGTGACATTATTTGGGGATTAATGGCTCAAGATAATTTAATGAATGGAACTATTGGTTTATTAGGTATTTTGCTCTCGAGTGTTAGTATATTACGTTTAATTTTTATGGTGTTTTATCATAAACCTAAAATTAAACAATTTGCAAAAACGAATTGGATGAGTTATTGCCCTATTTTCTTATTGTTAATATTTACCTCATCATTAGTTATCTATTTTCCGTTACCCATAAAAGGAATAATTCCAATTGCTGCATTAGATACTAATGTAAAATTGTCATTCCAGCTTCTTTTTGCTGCGGTAACGTTACTTAGTATTATCATCGCTTATACACTATTTGCTCATCCTAATAGTGAAGTGAAAGAAGTGTTAAACACGCCCATAGTAAAATTTTTTACACGACTGTGTAAAGCAGAATGGCGATTTGATTATTTACTCAATATTGTTTTTGTTAAGCCTTTCATCTTTTTAACCAGTAAGTTGAAAAAGGATCCATTAGCAACTTGGGACAATTGGGTTATGCTGGGTATAAAAAAAATCAATTCATATATTGTCGGCTTCGAAAATGGACATCTCAGATGGTATATGGTTTCAATTGTAATGGGTAGTATTATTATATTAATGTTACTTGTGTTTATTTAATAAAGGTGCAATCTTTCATGTTGTTATGGCTTATTTTCTTACCTGTGACAGGTGGATTTATCGGTTGGTTATGTCATCTTTTTTTACAACGAATGGTAGCATCTGTTGATGCGCAATCACGTTGGAATAAACTGCCAATTTGTATCGCATTCATGACGATTATCATCTCGCTAATATTGGTGATCAATTTTTGGCTGGATGCGCAAGCTATTATGGATCAAGGAAATAGTTGGGTAGAAGAAGTCAATTTTGAATGGATTCCGTTATTAGGTATTCGTTTTCACTTAATTTTAGATGGGCTATCTATCATTGTTATTACTTCAACACTCATTATTGTTTTATTCACTATCGCCTATTCAAGCAAAGAAAGCATTAATAATACTGGATTATATTATCTGTGTATTTTAGCAATGACATCAGCTGTCATGATGTTATTTACAGTTACGGATCTCTTTTTGTTATTCTTTTATTGGGAAGCTGTTGCGATTCCTATCTATTTTTTAATTTCTTTATGGGGAAGACGAGATTCCAATTCTCAGTTACGCTTTAATGGTGCAAGTAAATTTCTTATTTATACGCAAATCAGTAGTTTGTTAATGTTAATCTCGATTGTTTCATTAGCTCTCATTAATTGGAATTTAACGGGTCATTGGACTTTTGATTATCAAATCCTAACCAAAACGCCTATATCAAGTAAAACAGAATATTTATTAATGCTTGGATTCATGGCTGCCTTTATTGTGCGTATTCCTTTTGTTCCATTTCACAATTGGTTTATTGAAGCACATATCGAATCGTCAACAACCGGTTCAATGATGATTAGTGGTTTATTACTTAGTACTGCCACTTTTGGGTTATTGCGTTTTGTCATACCACTATTTCCTAATGCTTCTGCAACAATTGTACCTTTAATTTTAATACTTGCATTAATCACCGTTTTTTATTCTGCACTACTTGCATTTAATCAAACGGATATTAAAAAACTAATTGCTTATGTTCATATTGCATTGATGGGCTTTGTGACCGCTATCATATATAGTGGTTCATTAATCGCCTACCAAGGAGTGGTCATACAAATTATTGCGATTAACTTAGCGATTGTCGGTATGTTCATGATTAGTGGTTTATTAGTTGAATGTTATTCAACACGTAACATCAGTCAATTTACTGGATTGAAAGAGCGAGTCAAATATTTATCATCATTTACGTTATTTTTCATATTGGCCGTATTGGGTATACCTGGCACAGCTAACTTTATAGGAAATTACCTGATGTTACTTGGAAGTTTCACAACGTTTTCTTATTCTACAATTTTATTAGCATTAGGATTACTTATGCTATCTATTTCATTCATTATTCGTATGCAACCTATTTTTCATGGCGGTCACGATAATAATGAAACCATGAAAAAGTGTTTTCTTAATATCAAAGAGCTTTTATTGTTAAGTAGTTTATTGGCTGTTCTTATTTTTATCGGATTATATCCTAAAGTCATTTTAGATATGTCATATTCTGTCATGAATCAAACTCAACACTATATAACAACAGAGCGCATGGGAGAGTAATAAGATATGATAGCTTTATCACCTATTTATATATTAAGTCTTACTATTATTGTGCTAATGTTTGCATTATTTCGTTTCAAAGTAAGTACAAAATGCTGCGCTATTTTATCTTTATGTGGTTTAATATTCGCATTAATTTGCGCTTCTGTCATGGGATATAAAATTTCAGCCAATGATCAGAAAATTTCAGATATCAGCAGCGATAATATGCAAATATTTATCTCTTCTTTGCCACTGACTTCTCCTGATTTTGAGAATGCAAAATTGTTAGCAGTGGATGCCGCACCAACTCAACAAGATCCACAAACTAATCAGACTGAAGCACTGAGTGACAATAATAATGATGCAGGCGTAGAATCAGCGACTCAAGTCCGCCAACCTCAGTTAGACGAATCCAATTCGGAACAGACTATAACATCTGAAACACCGAAAAATGAAGACATTGCGGATAACCAAGAAAAAAATCAATCCCATTCAGATATTCAACAACCGAATAATGTAAATAATTGGAACTCCCAAGAAATTACAGTACTTTTCACCTGTGATGGCTATGGTTTACTTTATACCAGTTTGATTTTATTAATTTCAATTATCGTCAGTTGCTTAGCATATCGTTGGTTTAAGCAAGAACAAAAGTCTCATGGATTATTTTATATAATATTACTTTTCATGGCATTAGGTGGAGTGACCTTAGTCTACGCCAGCCATTTAATCGCTTTCTTTATTGGTATCGAGTTGCTTTCCATTCCTTTTGTGGGTTTAATAGGATATCAATATATTCAAACCCACTCCCTTGAAGCAGCAATTAAATATATGATTTTATCTGCCGTTGCAAGTGCTTTTTTGCTAATGGGTATTGTTTTTTATTATGCATCCACCGGAGAATTAACGTTCAGTGGTTTAAGTTATCAGTTATCCACTATGTCCTACCCAAGCACACTGTTATTAATGGGGGTCTGTTTAATGCTTGTAGGTGTCGGTTTTAAATTATCACTTGTTCCTTTCCAACTTTGGTTACCCGATGTTTATCAAGGTGCACCAACGGTTGTCGCACTTCTTTTATCCACAGTGGGTAAAGTTGCGATATTTTGCGCTATCGCAAGACTATTTTTATTAGCTCCTATTGTAAACAATGAAACCATCCGAATTATTTTAGTTGTGATGGCATTTTGTTCTATTTTATGGGGTAATTTATTTGCTTTTATGCAAAGTAATTTAAAACGTCTTCTTGCATATTCCTCAATCGCACATTTTGGTTATTTATTAATTGCGTTAATTGCTGTGCAATATCAAGTTTTGGCCTTAGAAACAATCGGCGTTTATTTGATAGGTTATATTCTTGCAAATATTACTGTTCTGGGCGTAATTAGTTTAGAATCTCACTCAAATGAGCTTCAAGATCATGAAAATGAGCTAGATTTGTCGGGATTATTTTGGCGACGCCCTATCCTTGCATTATCTATGGGAATAGGCTTGCTTTCATTAGCTGGCGCACCTTTAACTCTCGGTTTTATTAGTCGATTTTTATTAGTCCTATTAGGTGTCACCGCTGAACTATGGTGGTTAATGGCAGCAGTTGTAGTCGGTAGTGCGCTAGGCCTATATTTTTATGCTCGTTTAGTGATCAACCTTTATATCAAACCAACTTGTCGAGATGATCAATTTATCAATAATTCAGTAGTAAGTTTTAAATGGCATAAAATTGGAATGAGTGAGTTGCTCATTACCCTTTCTGCGTTACTTATTATGATTTGCGGAGTCTATCCTAAATGGGTATTTAACTTAGTGAGTATGGCACAATACTTAACGGCTTAAACTAATTTAAATAGATGTTCAAACTAATTTATTTATAAAAAAACCACTCCTTTGAGTGGTTTTTTATCTGTCTTAAATAAGCATTATTTTGCGGTTGCAGTAACTTTAAGTTTATAACCTTGAGCACCTGCTTTGTAGGTCGTACTGTACATTGAATCGTTGTTAAGTTGACCTAATGTTATATTTTGATTTTGTGCTAACGAATCTGTTGTTGCTCCAACACCGGCATAAGTACCGTCTAACTCCCAAGTAAAGTTGTAATTTGCAGATAAGTCAGCTTCACCACTATCTAAAGCACCATTGCCATTAGAATCTAACCATACCACAGCTCGATATTTTCCGCCTTGTTTAGGTACGAAAGTACTACCCGCTATACTATAGTTATCATTTGAATCAGCAGCTAAAATGTAGACCCTCATGTCATCAGATTCAATTGGTCCACTTGTAATTTTATTCGGATCTTTTTGTTCACCTGGACCATCGTTAGGGTTACTACCTATTTCGTCTTTATTCGGGCCATTAGTATCATCAGTAGGGGCTTTACTTGGATCTGTCGGATCTAATGTATCCACTTGTCCTGGTGCTTGCGTACTCCAAATATCAGCAACTTTTAACCATTTATTTGTATAAGGTAAACCAAACTCAGTTTTTTCTAATACTTTGAAACCAATTCGTGTTGCACCAGCAAACTCATTTGTAATTTTAAACGTGATTTTACCATTACTGAACTTAATATCTGAGTCAGCTAAACTGGCTTCTTTCCATTCACCAGACGCACTTTTATAAAATGCTTTAAACGTTTCTTTTACTACTTTACCTGAAGGATCGCTGTCACCATCTTCATCATGTAAAGTATACTCGATAACGACATAATCATTAACTTTTGCAGCTCGACCACCCACGGTATTGTTACCATCAGCATCAGAGGATACTGACACTGTTAAACTGTGATCTTGACCGCCAAGACTTTTAATTACAGGTGCATTACCCACTATATATTTAGCACTCACACCGCTAAGTGCATATGCGTTACTTGCTGCACATCCAGCGATTAACAGACCTAAAGCAATATTTTTTATCATTAAACTTTTCATGTTTAACTTCCTATTTTTCATTTATTAATTATTGTATATCAAAAATAATATACACCGTTTTGTATTTAACTTTTAGATAACCCTTATAAATTGGTTATCTAAAACACTTTTTTAATTAACCATTCTATTTAACAAATACTTGTAATCTAAACCCTTGATCACCTGCACATGCTGAAGGCGTTGCGTTTATCGGATCAAGATTTAACTCTTGTGGAGCATCAGCATTAGCGATAATGCTCGAACCAGAAGTTGCATAACTACCTGTTTTTATACTTCTAATTTTATAATGTGCGTTATATCCCATTGCGACATTAAACCAAGGCCCATTTGGTTTGTTGCTTGCATCAGGTAATGCTGCTGTTGCCGCTCCATTAGGACATGCAACCGCATTAGACCCCACAAGAGACCAAATCACATATGGACTATTCATTTCAGTGACACCATCTGCTGCATATGCTTTGACATAATATTCATTATCAACTTTCCACTCTTTTGAACCATTAGGATCAAACTCTAATAAGTTTCCAGCTTGAGTCGCAACCAATACCCCATCACTTCGATAAACTTTAATTAATCCAGCTTGACCACCAGCAAAATCTATGGATACTTTATTGAACGATGCACCAAATTGATCTATCGAAGTGGAAAATTCAACCACCCCTTCAATATTAGAAGCGACATCTAATGCATAACTATCACCAATTGCATCCATGCCTCCAGCAGTAGCTGCCTTAGCAGAAATTTTTTGACCCATTTTGATTTTTTCAAAGGATTTCACAATGACACAAGGTTCTTGTTTAGGACAAGACGTTACTTGACCCGAAGTACCATCAATTAAGGTGATTTTTTTGCCATTACTTGTTGCTGTCCAGCCTTTAAGTACAGAATCAAATGAGTCTGGAATTCGGTTCATGAGTTGTTCATCACTAAACCCAACTGCATCCTCTATTGCCGAAATTGTTCCATTTGGTACCTTCGGCTTTACAAGGCTGGCAATCAATGTTATAGCACTGAGACCATCGGCTGAATTAGAAGCCATTGTGGTTTTATTGCCGTTACGATCAACAGCCCAAAGACCAATCTTACGCATGACAGGATCGGGGATAACTTCAAATGACACTTGATTTGACGTTGCTGAACGACCTTTTTTATCGGTAACGGAAACAGATAAGGTATATTTACCATTAGATTGAATTGGATGACGTTTACCATTTTCATCAACATAACTTGGTGCAACAATTTTCCAATTTTGAGTATCTGCTTTTGGTGTAGCCCATGATGAAGAGGTACAAATACCTGTTGTATAACAAAGGAATCCACCATTTGCATCAATTTCAAACATATCACCATTCCATTTTACACCGCTTAATCCTTTCGCATTATAAACAGCGATACTGACATCGTAACTTTGTCCTTCAACGAGTTGTAAAGATTCAAGTCCTAAATCAACACTTAATTTTTTCTCTTTATATTCAAGAACGATATAGTTGTTACGATCAACTAAGTCATAACGACTACCAGCTAATGAACGTGCTGCTTGAACCATATCGGGATCTAACTGATCTTTTAAAGGAACCCCCATACGATAATTCATCGTCAATGAAGCAGAAGTGGCTTTTTGATTATTTTGTCCTCGCTTATGTTCCGCTTTGAGGGTAAAAAGTGGCACAGGTGTGTAATCAATGCTTGCTGTCACTGCTCTAGGATTTTTTTGTAGGTTATCTTTACCAAATAATGCCACTTTATCACCAAAGTATTGTTCATACATTAATGAACCACCTAAATGAGGGTACTGTGGTAAATAACCTTGAAAACGAACATCAAAACCTTTTGCAGCACGTTCTAAATAATCATCAAAATCACGAGATTGTTTCCAATTTGATAATGGATGATAATAGTTAGCTGCAAGTTTCATGTAGTCACTCCAAGCCTCAACACCTAAACCTAAACGATTGTGTGAACGTTGAAAGTCATGATCCAAAAATACGTTATAGCCTAATAACCATTTTTTATCTGCAAAGTCCCAACGTTGACCAATACCAATATTTCCAATACGTCGTTTATGTTCATATTCTTGAAATGATATTTGACTAAATATCAAGGTATTTTCTGTATCATACCAAGGACTAAATAGTTTAACGTTGACGTTACTAAATTGTCCTTTATCACTAACGTCAAAAGATAATTGAGCCGTACCAAAACGCCCTAAGAAGTCTTGGGCAGCGGTACGAAGTGGATCAACAACATGATTTTTCACACTACTGCGTAAATAATCCTCTGCGTAATCCTTACCTCGATTGGCCAATTGACTTGATAAGCCACCATTTTCAGATGATAATAGTTGTTTCCAATCTTGTGTTGCTAATGTCTGTAAAGCATAAGCAACATGAGTTGCAAGCTTATCTTTATCTGCCTGTACATCATAATTTTCATCTGATCCTAAATCCGGTAAATTTGTATATTTGTTTTGTTTAGTATCTTCAGCTTTACTTGTACTGATGGCAGGTAGTAGTGGGGAGTTTTCAGGAAGCACGAGAAGCTCACCTTCTTCAATCACATCCTTTTTATCAAAGCGCCCATTGTTCATTTTGCGTAGTTGGTCAACATTTATACCACTTATTAATGCTATTTGGTAAAGGCTAGCCTTTTTATTGTTAACCATTTCTCGAACTTTAATACCATTTTTAAGTTCAATAACTTTACTGTTGTCTACAGCAACAGTAGAAGTGCCTTGTTTCGAATCCAATGCCATAGCTGTCTGGCAATTTAATGCCAGAACAACTAAGGTTGAAACAATTTTTAAATTAAGATTTGTTTTCATCTTAATCATTCCTCATATTTCACTTTATTGATAATATATGTATCAAAAACACGTTTTATTCAGCTTTTTGATAAAAAAGCTTCTTTGTTTAGAATAAAAAAACGATAGCATTTTTATTGTCTTTAAAATTCTTTACAAAAAATTACTTTTTTTAAGATTATATTACAAAGAAGTCATTGTTCAATAACTTTTTTAAAATATTTGTAAAGATTTGATGAAAATGTCTTCAGAATATGAGGAGAGATAGATTAAAATAAAACGTGGGATTTATTTATCAATTTGATAATATTAATAATACATTAGTTCTCTTTATCTAATACTAAATAAAGCAGATAAAAAAGATAGAAATATTAGAATATTAGTATCTTTTTTTATAAAAATGTCATTTTCAGCAAGAATACTAATTATTGTTCTTCATTATATATTTCAAGATTTTCTGATTCTTTACTATTAAAGGCTTTTTGATTTTGATTTCTTGTTTGTTCTAATTGAAGCAAATAGCTTTCATCAATACCGTCTGTAATATATTGCCCATCAAACACTGAACACTCGAAATGATGAATCTTAGGGTTCTCTTCACGGATTGAGTCGATTAAGTCAGATAGATCCTGAAAAATAAGTCTATCTGCACCAATATCTTTAGCAATTTGCTCGACTGTGCGATTATAAGCGATAAGCTCACTGGCTGTTGGCATGTCAATTCCATATACATTAGGATGCCTAATCTCTGGCGCAGCCGAAGCTAAATAAACTTTTTTAGCGCCAACAGAGCGAACCATTTCCAAAATTTTTTCCGAAGTTGTACCTCGAACAATAGAGTCATCGACAAGAAGGACATTCTTTCCTTCAAATTCAATGCGATTAGCATTAAGTTTACGTCTTACAGAAAGTTTGCGTGTAGCTTGACCTGGCATAATAAATGTTCGTCCAACATAACGATTTTTGACAAAGCCCTGCCGATAGGGTTTATTTAAAATTCGAGCAATCTCAAGCGCAGCATCGCAAGATGTTTCAGGAATTGGAATCACAACATCAATATCAACATCTTTCCATTCTCGTGCTATTTTTTTACCTAATTTTTGTCCCATCAATATACGTGATTGATAAACCGATACCCCATTCATGAACGAATCGGGTCGTGCAAAATAAACGTATTCAAAGATACATGGATAATATTGGGGATTGTCTGAACATTGTTGTGAATAAAATTGCCCATCTTGTGTAATATAAATCGCTTCGCCGGGTTCGACATCACGTATAAATTCGAAATCAAGTATATCTAAAGCAACACTTTCAGAAGCAACCATATACTCCACTTTTTGATTATTTAAAATGCGTTTACCAATAACTAAAGGACGAATGCCATAGGGATCACGAAATGCAACCAATCCATGCCCAATAATCATTGCGACACAAGCGTAAGCGCCTTTAATAATATTATGTACATGACGTATAGCGGTAAAAATATTATCTGCAGAAAGGGGATAAGTTGGAAATTTGTCTAATTCACTGGCGAAAATATTAAGTAACACTTCTGAATCAGAATTAGTGTTAATATGGCGTCTTGCTAATTCAAATACTTTATTACGTAATTCGTTAGCATTAGTCAAGTTACCATTATGTGCAAGTGCTATACCATAAGGCGAATTAACGTAGAAGGGTTGAGCTTCTGAAGGACTTGAACTTCCTGCTGTAGGATACCGTACATGTCCAATTCCTAATGTACCTTGCAAACGTTGCATATGATGTTCTTGAAAAACATCTTTAACTAAACCATTTGCTTTACGTAAACGAAAGCAGTTTTGTTCATCAATGGTTACAATACCCGCTGCATCTTGACCTCGATGCTGCAATACAGTCAATGCATCATAGATAGATTGGTTAACTGTGCTACATCCTAAAATACCAACAACACCACACATACAATGATTACCTCAAAATTACTGCACTAAAAATGAAGACGAATGTTGTATAAAATCAAAAAACCAACGAATAATAACATGAAAATGAGGAATAAGTTGTGATTCTTTCCAGTATTGCGATTGCGAGAAGGGAGTGAAAGTATCAATAAAAAAGAGAACAGCTGCAACCACTAATATTCCACGTAATGCACCAAAGCAGATGCCTAATACTCGATCTGTCCCGGATAAACCTGTTTTTTGGACTAATAAGCCAATAACATAAGAAATAAATGAGCAAACGAGTAATGTCGCTAAGAAAAGGATAGCTATTGCGACAGAAGTACGGATCAATTCGCTATCAAAATAGGTTAAATACTGAGTAATATAAGCATAAAATCGGCTCGCAATGAAAAATGCCAGCACCCAACTAATCAGAGATAATGCTTCTCGAACAAAGCCCCGTATTATACTGACCATGGCGGAAAAAATTATTACGCCAATAATAGTAAAATCAATCCAATTCATCATAGTAACTCACAATTAATTATTTATAGGAGATATTATTTATTACTTTTATTTTTGAACAAATTTTTTTAATTAGTAATAATAATGCTTTTTTGTTTTGTTAAATTATTAAGATTATCGATTACTTGTTCTGCTTGCTCCCTTTTAGCATAAGGCCCAACTTGTAATTTTATTAATTGGTTAGGTTCTGGCTTTTTAGGAATAACTTTAACGTTATAATTGTTTAATCGTAATAACGCAA
This sequence comes from uncultured Gilliamella sp., assembly GCA_945291235.1. Next base: position 20,023 of record CALYQY010000002.1, on the reverse strand, counting down.
CAAGTTCTTCAATCTTTTGCTTGTTTCTTAATGCCGCTATCTGAATCATATATAATTTTGAATCTTGCGTAGTTGTGACCGTTTGATCTGTCGTTATCGGTTCATTGACATCTTCTGCATTGATTTCAGGTGAGATTAATGAACTTGGATTTTGGTCTGTGTCTAGTGCATAAGGAAAATTAGCAACCTCACTTGAGTTATTTTGTGTAAAGCTGTCATCAGGGGTATGTTCGACAGATTGAAACTGCTGATTCACTATGTTCGGTTGTAAAATAGGCGTAGTCGATGTTGTTGTATTCGATTTATCGGTGATGATCCATGGTGCTATCAAAGCTAAAATAAGTAATAAAGTGGCAAAACCAACAAGTCGATTTCTCATTCTATTCTGATTATTTGAAGCGTTATTTTTGTCTTTCGTCATGATTAATTTCACTTAATTCATATTGCTCTAAAACTTCAGCTACCGTATGAAATGAACCACATACGACGATAATATCATTATCTTTGGCATCTTGCATTGCTTTTTGATAAGCATCCGCCACATGATCAAATGTTAAAACACTGGTTTCTTCTTTATCAAGCAAGTATTGCTTTAATACTTCAGCTTTGCAACCTCGCTCACCATAGAGTGTCGCACAATACCATACATCGCCTTGTAAAATGGATAATGTACTTTTTATATCTTTATCTTTCAACATGCCAATAACAAATCTTATTTTACCTGTTTTGGATTGTTTAGCTTTTAATTGAGCTAATTGTTTAATTAAATAAGTTGCAGCATGTGGGTTATGAGCAACATCAATAATAACCAATGGTGAATGTTGTAGCGTCTGAAATCTGCCAACTAAGCTTGCTTGTTTTAATCCTTTAACGATATCGTCTTGGGTAATATTTAAAGAAGAATAACTTAATGCTGCAATTGCTGTCGCAGCATTAGCTAACGGAACATTGGCTATCGGTAAATGATGATAATTTGCCAAGGGGGATTCAAAAGACCATTGATTATCATTAATTTGTTGATAAGACCAATCGCTATTTACCGTATAGATAGGACAGTTAACTGATTCTGCCACCAATGGAATGGTGACAGGAACATTTTGCTCACCAACAACAGCAATGCTTTTCGATTTAAAAATACCGGCTTTTTCACGCCCAATACTTTCTCGAGTATTTCCAAGATAATCTACATGATCAATGTCTATTGTTGTGATAACAGCAATATCTGCATCAACAATGTTGGTTGCATCCAGTCGTCCACCTAACCCAACTTCCAACACAACTACATCTAATTTTGCTTTTTTAAACTGATAAAGTGCTGCAAGTGTTGCATATTCAAAATAAGTTAAAGAAATATCACCACGAACTTTTTCAATTTCTACAAATGCGTTAACCGTTTCTTGGGCTGTTGACTCTTGATTATTAATTCTTACTCGCTCTGTGAAACGTAATAAATGAGGAGAGCTATATACGCCAACTTTTCGTTTTGAAGCGAGTAAAATCATTTCCAATGTTCGGCAAGTTGTACCTTTGCCATTAGTTCCTGCAACCGTAATAACATAGGGAGCGGGTTGCAAAATATCTAAACGCTGAGCAATGATTTTTACTCGCTCTAATCCCATATCAATAGTAGTAGGATGCAGTTGCTCTAAATAACAAAGCCATGTCTTTAAGTCAGACATGGCATTAGGTTTTTCATTTTGCATGATCAATTAAACTGTCTCATCAATTGTCATTTCATCGTTATTCACATCATTAAATGGATCGGGAAGTTTCATTAATTTTGCAATTAGGCTGGCAATTTTAGGTCTCATTTCTTTACGATGAATGATCATATCAATTGCGCCTTTTTCCAGTAAAAACTCACTTCGTTGGAATCCTTCTGGTAAAGTTTCCCGTACAGTTTGTTGAATAACGCGTGGGCCTGCAAAACCAATTAATGCTTTGGGTTCGGCAATGTTAATATCACCTAGCATCGCTAAACTAGCTGAAACCCCACCCATAGTCGGATCGGTCATGACAGAAATATAAGGTAAACCTTCATCTTGCATTTTAGCAAGTATTGCACTGGTTTTAGCCATTTGCATCAATGAATAAAGTGCTTCTTGCATTCTTGCACCGCCACTTGTTGAAAAACAAATTAACGGGCATTTATCGGCTATCGCTTGTTCAGCAGCACGGGTAAATAAAGCCCCAACAACTGATGACATAGATCCACCAATGAAAGCGAATTCAAAACAGGCAACCACAACAGGAATACCAAGTAATGTTCCTTTCATGACAACCATAGCTTCTTTTTCGCGTGTCTCTTTTTGAGCCGCAGTTAAACGGTCTTTGTATTTTTTAGTATCTTTGAATTTTAAAATATCTTTTGGCGCAAGATCAGTTCCAATTTCTACATCTGAATCCTCATCTAAAAAATGGTATAACCTGACGCGCGCAGGGATATGCATATGGTGATCACACTTAGGACAAACCTCTAAATTACGATCTAATTCAGCTTGGTAAATGACTTGTTCACAGTTACTGCATTTTGTCCAAACGCCACCGGGTATATTCGCTTTTTTATGATCTGATGATATATTATTTTTACTTAAAATCTTTTCAATCCAGCTCATTATGATTCTCTCATTGTGCTATACTCTAGAAAATATCGGGCTATTGTATAATACTTTGTGCTAATTCTTAATAGTTGTTTTAAATTTATCTTATTTGTTAACCATGTTTGTAAAAAATATTCTTTTACCAAACAATCGTATTTTTTCATTTTAACGCTGATTTTAATATCCAACCAACTGAATATTTTAGATTAAATTATTGCATTTAAGTCATAAAGACAGCCTCTACTTCAATTAAGCGGTATGCTTACAATAATTCGGTTTATTCATAAAATTTTGAAAAAATCATTTAATCAATTCGTTTAATGAAATGCCTGATTTTAAACCCCATTGCAATCAATGATGCAAAATAGATAACGATACCTACCGTGACCAATAACAATAAACGACTTATTCGCATTAACATTGAACCCGTTGACCAATCTGGTAATAATTTCGATCCAAACCATAATACTAATGACATTAACAGTACCGCTATCACAATTTTAATTAAAAATTTACCCCAACCTGGCTGTGGTTGATAAAGTTCCTTTTTACGTAATTGCCAAAATAATAATCCAGCATTAAAACATGCTGCCAGCCCAATTGATAACGAAAGACCAGCATGTTGTAGTGGACCAATAAAAACCATATTCATTAGTTGCGTTAAAATTAATGTGACAATCGCAATTTTGACAGGTGTCTTAATATCTTGTCTGGAATAGAAAGCGGGTGCCAAAACTTTGATTAGAATAAGTCCAAGTAAACCGATAGAATAAGCTATTAAAGCACGTTGTGTCATTAATGTGTCATTTATTGTAAATTGTCCATATTCAAAGAGTGTTGAGATAAGTGGACGAGAAATTACACCTAATGCGACTGTGCTTGGCAAAGCCAATAAAAAACAGAGACGTAATCCCCAATCTAATAATTCCGAATATTGTTTATGATCACCATTTGAAAAGCTTTTAGCTAATGACGGCAATAAAATGGTACCCAATGCAACACCCAGTACGCCAGCTGGGAACTCCATTAATCGGTCAGCATAATACATCCATGAAACCGATCCCGAAATTAAGAAAGAAGCAAAAATCGTATTAATGATTAGAGATATTTGCCCAACGGATACCCCTAAAATTGCAGGCCCCATTTGTTTCAACACTCGCCATACACCACTATCTTTTAAATTGATACGAGGTAGCACTAGCATACCTATCTTTTTTAAAGTCGGAAGTTGATAAAGCAATTGTAAAATGCCGCCGACTACGACAGATACCGCTAATGCCAGCACCGGTGGATTAAAATAAGGCGTTAAAAATAGCGTAAATACAATCATGCTAATATTAAGCAATGTCGGCACGAAAGCAGGAACCGAAAAGCGATTCCACGTATTAAGTACGGCACCAACTAATGAAGCAAGTGAAATAAAAAAGATATAGGGGAAAGTGATGCGAAGCATGATGGTTGCAAGTTCAAATTTGTCGATAGATTCTTGCATAAAACCTGGCGCTGTCAGCATAATGATAAAAGGTGCAGTCATTACCCCAATTAACGTAACAATAGCCAATACTAATGTTAATAGACCGGCAACATACGCAATAAAAGTCCGTGTTGCCTCGATCCCTTGTTGATTTTTGTATTCAGCCAAAATGGGGACAAATGCTTGTGAAAAAGCCCCTTCAGCAAATATTCGTCTCAATAAATTAGGAAGTTTAAAAGCCACAAAAAACGCATCGGTAGCCATTCCTGCACCAAAAAAACGTGCAATTATTGCATCTCGAACAAAGCCTAAAACTCGAGATACCATTGTCATTGAACTTACAGTGGCTAAAGATTTTAATAAATTCATAGATAAGATAGGAGCCAAAAAACAAATGATAGGCATAGTCTACAAATTATTCATTTATTTCACCATGCTTTTTTATAAATAATAATGTTTATGAATTGAAATATTGTTAATATTCAAATAATAAGCGGATTGAAATACTAATCAGACAAATATTATCATCAATTATTCAATATAGGATTTTTATTTCATTCCGCTTTTATTTCTTCATTGGTTATAATTTATAACTTGCAGTTAACAATACAGCTCTAGGCGTGCCAGGCATACTACTTGAACGCCAATATTCTTTTCCTAATAAATTTGTTACTGCAAAAGTCATTTCAAAAGAAGAAGATTGATACCCTATTGCAGCATTCCATACAACATACCCAGGACGTTTTAATTGATTTTTATCATCATTAAACATTGATCCCTTATAATTAACCTCAACTTCAGTAAACCAATTGTTATAAGGCAAATAACGTATATTTAAGTAACCGCTATGCTTAGATGTATTGGGCAAATATTTTCCTTGATTAACTGGCATTTTTTTATCTTTATGAACTTTAGCTTGCTGATAACCAATACCGCTGTTAATGTACCATTTTGGTGTTAATTGTCCGATGATACTTAGCTCGATACCTTGACTACGGTCACTGCCTTTTACCTGCCAATTATAAGGATCGTTCACCGCATCGGGTTGATAACGAACGTTGTATAATTCAAGATTATAAAGTGCAATTTGAGAAGATAATTTATCATTTAACCAATCACTTTTTACGCCTATTTCATATTGCCTTGAATATTGTGGTTTATTATCGTAAACCGTTTTCGAGTCTGTTGAAATGGTAATCAGTCCTCGTCCACCATAAGGTGCAAAATTTTTACTATAGGAAGCATAAAAACTTTGCGATTCGATAGGTTGCCAAATTAAACCGATTCGAGGGCTTAACGAGTGACCATTATATGAACGGCTTTGATGTTTAATTTTATCATCTGATGCAAATTCGTAATTGTCATAGCGTAAGCCCATCAACAATTTCCACTGTGATGTAAAACTCATTAAATCTTGCCAATAAATCCCTTTTGAAGTCGCTTTATGATTCGTTTTAGTATTTAGCTTATTGTAATGTGGTTTTTTAGAATTCCAGTGTGGATGGTAAGAATCAACGACTTCAGGGTAAACACTCGTTAATGCTAATCTAGGTTGACGTTTTTCAATATTATATTCAATGCCGACTAACATATCATGACCGATACTTGCTGTAGTAAATTTGCCTATTACATCGAGTGTATTACTATAGATTTTATTATCTGTTTCTTGCCAAGCTCGTCGAAATTGTAGTTTTCCTGCATAGTTACACGTTTTTCCACTATTTGTTTTGCCATTTAAATGACAATAATCACCACCATAAATATGGTCAAAATTTTGACTCGCTTGACGATAAAGGTTAGTTAATTTTAGTGACCAATCATCATTAAATTCAAAACCTATCACCGAACGTAATGATTTAAAATTATCTTTTACGTAATCATCAGGATGCGCATAGGTTGTTTTAATTGAAACCCCTTTTGGTAAATTATAGTAAGCTGGTCCTCGGTCTGGTTTACGCCATAAGTGATCATGAGTATATTGTACTAACCAATTAAACCCGTCTAAATTATCATAGAGTATACTTGGCGATACCATGGTGTCTCTTTGTTTAATTCCTTTGCGAAAACTTTTTTCTGATTGGTGATCAACTGTCATTCGGATCGCTAGTTTCTCATCGACAACATGATTAATATCGACCATACCGCCATATTTATCCCATGAACCACTACGTAAGCTTAAAACAGTAGGTGAATCAAAATTAGCTTGTTTACTAATCATGTTTATCATTCCCCCACCAGAACCACGACCATAGAGTACCGAAGCGGGACCTTTTAATATTTCCACGCGTTCAATATTGGCTGTACTTTGCCTAACTTGCCCACTTGCACGAACACCATCCCGATAAATATCGCCAGAACTTGCGGAAAAACCGCGTATTTTTATGCCTTCATCCCGCATATCATAAGTAGTATCAACACCGGGTAATTTATTGACGATTACACTTAAATCATTTTGTCCAAAAATTTTTTCTTGATCAATGTTAACGGAATTAATGGATTGGGGTATATCTTTAATATCAAATGGCATTTTTGTCGCGGTTGATGATTTTTTTATTCGCTGGTCATTGATATCGGTAATGTTGGCAACAACCTTCATTGTTTCGATGTTTGCAACATCGTCTATTTTATCTTGAGCGCTAACAAAGGGTGCTGTACTTATTAGCCCCAAAATAGCGAATTGATGACTTAATTTCATTGTTTTTCCTATCTTTTATCGTTTTATTATAATTTGTTTCAGTTGGCTAAAGTTAAAGCAACAATAAATATGATAATGATTATTATTTACATTTACAACTTATTTTCTGTTTTATAAAAATATTGCGACAAAGAATATTAAAATCTAACTGAAATTAAGCGTTATTCAATGGTTGTTTAAATGGATTGCGGTTTGAGTATAATTAATTAAAAGGAGGTCTCTGTATTTACCCTATCCTATAGATAGGCTGTAAAATAGATTGCTTTAAAATCGAGAAAATTTAACAAATGAATATAATTTTTTAACCCTTTTGTTGTGTTAACCCATCTTTTAAGCTTAACAGAATAATGGTTTAATATTATTTCCGATAAATATGATCACTAAAATTTGTTAAATTCAATTGATTTCTAATTTGATTTTGAAGTAGAGAAAGTGGTGGGTCGTGAGCGATTCGAACGCTCGACAAACGGATTAAAAGTCCGCTGCTCTACCGACTGAGCTAACAACCCATTATGAAGAGACGCTTTGCACCTTTTTTGCTATAGGTACAAGCAATTTCGGGTTGCTATATTACTTATAATTATGAGGTAATGCAACCCTTTTCTGAAAGCTTTTTTTCAAAAGCTGGTTTTTCATACGTTTTGACTAAAGTGAAGCGAGTTTCTTTTTGGCAAGGTTCACCGCATTTTTATCTTTAGGGTATTTATTGACTACTTGTTGAAAAACAGCTTTAGCATTCTTATTATCTCCTTTTTCAAGTAAAATCAAGCCTACTTTATAAAGACTATCTGGTGCTTTCGCTGAGTTTGCAAAATCTTTCACTACCGTTGCATAATGAAACGTCGCATCATCTTTTTTACCTTGCTTATAATAAACTTGACCAAGCCAATAATTCACATTAGCACGATATATCGATTTTGGGTAAGTTTCTAAAAACTTTTTAAAAGCTAAAATGAGTTCATTACTTTGATTAGCATCACTAATAAATTGCATAATAAAATTATAATCGGTTTTATCATTTCCTGTGGTTGTCCAATTTATTAAATTTGATGAAGTTGCACTCGATTCAGTTTGGGTAGTTTGTGATGCTGATTGATTAGATGAGTTGTTAGTTTGATTTGATGAGAATTCGGTACCATTGGTCATCTGTTGTAAAATCATTTTTTGACGTTCAATAGTCTGATTTAGTTGATATTTGGTATCTTCCAATTGACCACGTAAGGTATCAACATCCGATTGTAAATCACTAATCTTTTGCTGACTCTCAATCAATAACTGTCCTTGTGCTTGTATCATTCTTTCTAATTCAGCATTACTTGCTGCATAACCGTAACCGGTAAACAAAAGCAATATGAGTGATGTAATTATTTTTTTATGCATAAATGAAAACTCAATATGAAAAATTAACGGCTGAACATTCAGCCGTTATGAAATATAATTAATATACAACAACCGCTCGACGATTTTTAGCGTACGCAGCTTCATCATGACCTAATACGGCAGGTTGCATTTTACCAAATGATCTTATCAGCATTTGACTAGAAGAGACACCATTCGCTTGTAGATAAGAAGCAACAGCTACAGCACGGCGTTCACCAAGTGCGATATTATATTCTGGTGTTCCTCGTTCATCAGCATGCCCTTGAATCACAACTTTCATTGAAGTATGAGCACGTAAGAAACCTGCATGAACATCTAACATGCGATTATATTCAGGTTTAACATTATATTTATCAAAATCGAAATAGACAGTATTCATTTCTTGTTGTTGTAATCTTGCAAGCAAAGCACGATCTTCTCTTGTTAAAGTATCGCTAAAATTACCATTCGCGTCGGTACCATTTTTAGAAGAACATGCTGTCAAAGCAATTAATGGTAAAGCTATAGCTGCTACCTTAAGATATTTAGAGAATTGCATTGTAATAACTCCTTTGTGTTTTTAAATAAATTAATATTTATTTTTAGCCGATCCAACTGATTTCAAATATCGTTTGTTACCAGTTTGGAAATAAAGTTGATATATTATATTTCTTAACTCTTCAGTATAAATTGAATATTTATCATTTTAATTCATCAAGTTCGACAGTAATTTATAAATAAGGTGACCAAGATGGAAATTTCACTTGTCCATCTGATACGGGTAATTCAGCTTTAAAAAAGCCATCAGTCGATACAAGATTCAAAATCGATCCTAATCCTTTCGTCGAACTGTAAATAATCATGGTACCATTTGGCGCAATACTTGGAGTCTCATCCAAAAATGTATCAGTCAATCTTTGGTAGGTTTTGGTTGCCATATCATATTTCGTGATGTGTTGTTCACCATTGTTGGTTGAAATCATTGCAATAAACGATCCATCTGGAGAAACACGCGCATTCTGATTTTGAGTATTATCCCATGTTAATCTTTGAGGTGTACCACCATTTATATTGATACTGTAAAGTTGTGGACGTCCAGCTTGATCTGACGTATAAACAATTGTTTGGCTATCAGGCATCCAAGAAGGTTCAGTATTATTACTTCGACCGGTTGTAATTTGAGTGATTTGTTTAGAATTTAAATCTTTAATATAAATATTTAAGTTACCATCTTTAGAAAGTGCAAATGCCAACTTTGTACCATCAGGTGAAAATGCGGGAGCACCATTGTGTCGAGGGAAAGAAGCAACGGTTTCAATGGCGCCGTTTTCTAAATTTTTCATGACCAATGCAGAATTTCCACTTTCGAAAGTAACAAACGCTAATTTTTTACCATCCGGAGACCAAGTTGGTGACATAAGTGGAGCTTTAGAACGATGAACGGTTACTTGATCATAACCATCATAGTCAGACACTCTTAATTCATGCGTGTACGGCCCTCTGTTGGTCTCTACAACATAAGCGATGCGTGTTCTAAAGGCCCCTTTAATTCCAGTAAGTGATTCGAATATCTCATCACTTGCCGAATGTGCGGCCAAACGCACCCAACGTTGACTTATTGTAAATTGGTTTTCAGCCAAAATAGCACCCGGTTTATCAACGGTGTCGATTAATTGATAAGTAATGTGGTATTTCCCTGAAGCATCAGGTTGAATTGAACCGACGACAACAGCTGAAACGCCAAGATTTTTCCATACAGCAGAATTAACTTCAGATGCGGTTGTCGGTTTTTGTGGCATATTTTCGATGTCGATTGGATTAAATTTACCGCTATTGCGTAAGTCAGATGCAATAATATTTTCAATTATTTGGGGTGGTTCTCCCGATCCTGTCCATTTAAATGGTGAAACAGCAATAGGCTTTGCGGTACTGACACCTTCAGTAATATTTATTTGAATCCCTGTATTATCTGCCCAACTATTACTGATTAAAGCAAATAAAAATATAGAACAAATTATCAAAAAGCGAGAGGCGTATTTGATCATCTTAAATTCCTTAAATTAAACATAAATAACTACGTTAGATTCACTATATATTAGTAGTTGGAGAAAAGTAATAAAAATTAAAACATACGATTATTATCACTTAAAAATGGCAATTTTTATATTTCAACAATTTCTACATACTTTTTCATTAAGAAAGATAGCTGATATTAAATAACAAGTCTATAGTATATGGAATAAAAAGGTTAATATAATTTTAACGCTTTTTTTGTTAAAAAGATTGGTTATGCTAATTTAACTTTTGAGTTATCAAAAAAAGAAAAATAATTGTTTTAAAATTAAAAATTTTCAAACTGTCTGAAAAGATGTTTTAGCCTAGTGTGTTTATTAACATATTTATCGTTTTGAAAAAAAATAAGTATCCATTTGTTTTTTACTATTTTTGACAATTATCACAAAAAAAAGTATTCCGCTGACCTATTTTTTGCGATTTTATTATAGTCTGACAATTATGGCATTCTTGTCCTTCTCGCCCATATACTTGTAATTTTTGAGCAAAATAACCAGGCTTTCCATTAGATTGAAGAAAATCTTTTAGTGTCGTTCCACCTTGTTTAATCGATTTAGTCAGAACTTGCTTGATAGCTGAAACTAATCTTTCAAACTCGGCTAAATGTAATGAATTCACTTTTCGATTGGGATTAATTTTTGCCATATGCAACGATTCCGATGCATAGATATTTCCTACACCAACAACAATATGATTATCCATAATCCAACTTTTAATTGGTATTTGACGATTTTTCGCTTGCGCCAACAGATACTCTGCTGAAAACGCATCACTCAAAGGCTCAGGCCCTAAATGGTTTAATTGAGAAACCTCTTCAAGCGAATTAGCCCAGAGCCATGAACCAAAACGTCTTGGATCAGTATAACGCAATACAACACCATTTTCTAAAACCAAGTCTATATGATCATGCTTTGCTACTTCCTGTTGTTCATCAAGTAAAATACGCAAACTACCAGACATTCCCAAATGAATGATAATCCAATTATGTGCTAGCTGTATCAACAAATATTTTGCACGTCTTTTGACATCCAAAATGACTTCTCCATGAGAACGATGAATGAGTTCATCAACAGGCCAACGTAATTTTGGTTGCCTAACTACTATTTGCTTTATAGTTTGCCCTTTTAAATAAGGTAAAATACCTAGGCGACTTGTTTCCACTTCTGGTAATTCAGGCATTTTATTTCACCTAATTATTTAACATTTCAGTGACCCAAGTTGGTACTTGCTGACTTGGAGTCGATTGATTATTGTTGTTACATAAGCTTTGTGTATTGGTTGTCCAAACAGGTAACTTTCGACCACTACGATCATCACATTGCCACTGACCATTATTATCTATCGATAGCATGTAGATATTTTGAGGTATCGGGAGCGATAACCTTTTAGGTGGATTATTTTGTAAGTATTCACTATATATTTTTAATGCACCTGTTGCACCTGTTAATTTCATTGGCGAATGGTCATCCAACCCAATCCAAACAACAGCGACATTTTTACCATCAATTCCTGTAAACCAACTATCACGAGAATCATTACTGGTTCCGGTTTTAGCAGCTAAGTTAAATGATCCATATTTTCGTTTTAGAGACCGTGATGTCCCCGATTCCACAACTTGTTGCATAGCATAAGTTGTTAAATAGGCTGATTGCTGTGAAACAGCTTGAATCTGTTTAGGATAGTTTTGATATACCAATTCTCCCTTATCCGTTAGTACATATCTTAAAATAGATAACGGCGAACGTTGTCCATTGTTTGCAATCGTTTGGAACATTTGTGCTGTTTCTAAAGGTGTTAACTCTAAAGCACCTAATAACCGTGAAGGTAGATTCGTAATACGATCACTTGGCACACCCAATGCTTGCAGGGTATTTTTAGTCGCATCAAGACCAAGAGCCATCCCTAAGTTGACGGTTGGTACATTTAACGAAAGTGCTAAAGCATCCACTAACATGACACGATCACGAAACTTACGATCATAATTTTTCGGTTGCCAGTACGAACCATTATCAAGCTTTATTGAAAGTGGTGAATCATCCAACCACGTATTAAGTTGAAAACGATCCGGTTGCCCTAATGCTGTTAAATATGTTGAAGGCTTAGCAAGTGAACCAATTGCTCTTCGGGTTAACCATGCACGGTTGTAACCAGGATAACGAGGCTCTGCACTACCAATAATTGCACGAATTTCGCCGGTTTCTCGGCTAACAATAACCATGGCTGTTTGTAAATCTTTATTAGTTGATTTACGTAATTTTTCAATTTCATTCGTAACTGATTGTTCTGCCGCTGCTTGGGCAACAGGATCAAATGTCGTAAAAATCTTCATTCCTGAAAGGTGATCTGCTTTATCACCTAATTGCTTTCTTAATTCACTACGAACAACTTGCATAAAAGCAGGTTGTGGCGAAATAACACCACCTTTTGGTAAAACAGATAGTGGGCGCTGACTTAATAGATTATATAACTCATCATCAATAATTCCTTGTTGCTCGGTCAGCTTTAGAACAACATTTCGGCGTTCTAAAACTTGTTTAGGTTGCGTCCAAGGATTATATAACGAAGCCCCTTTTACCATTCCAACTAGAACTGCTTGCTGATCGAGCGTCAATTCATTAACAGGACGACCAAAATAGTAAAGGCTAGCAAGTGGAAAACCGTGGATCTCCTCACTCCCAGCTTGTCCAAAGTAAACTTCGTTTAAATACAACTCTAAGATACGTTCTTTACTATAACGAGCATCAAGAATCATCGCCATATAGGCTTCACGTATTTTACGGCTTAAACTACGTTCATTAGTTAAAAATAAGTTTTTTACAGTTTGTTGAGTTAACGTACTTCCACCTTCGGTACGACCTGTGGTAAGGTTGACATAAATTGCTCGCCCAATCGAATATAAACTCACGCCATGATGATCATAAAAACGTTTATCCTCAGTGGCAACTAAAGTTTTAATCAGTGAATCAGGAAATGCTTTGAGAGGAACAAATAAACGTTGTTCTCCATTAGGTGAGTGCATCATTGTAATTAATTTTGGATCGATCTTAAGTAATCCAAAATCACGTCCTGTATCTAAATTAGTAATACGATCTATTCGATTATCATAGAACGTAATTCTAACTCGAAAAGCTTGTTCTTCACCATCAGGAAAAGTAAAAGGGCGACGGTATATTTCAACAGCATCATTACTGACGATGAATTCACCGGGTCGAGTAGCTTGCGTATCCTGTTGTCGATATTGTGCACCTATTAACAACGTTACAACATCGCTTAAACTGTATTCACTTTCTGGCTCAAGATCGATAATTTGACCATAAACAGCTGCAGGTAATTCCCAAACATTACCATCTATGCGTTCTTTTATTTGTTGATCGAGATAAATACCATACATTACGGTCACAGCCACAAAAACTAAAAACAGTTTAAATAGCAATGACAAAAATCGGCGCCAAAGTGAGCGTTTTTTATTTTTATTTTTTTTTACTTTTTGAGTAGGTTTCTTTTTTGTAGATTTAGTCGAAGTATTCAAAGCTCACCTAAAATTCGTCATAAAATATATTTCGTTATCATAACACAATTTTTCAAAGATATATCTGCCTTGTTTATTTAGCACATATTTAGCTTAAAATGGTGTATCTACAAAATTAATTATTAAATTCTAGTCGTGGTTTAATACTTTTCACTTTCGCAACAAAAGCGTTTTTAGATTTACCTGTTAAACCTTCATCTATAGGTAAATTAGCTGTTAATGGATTCACAGGTTTATTATTGATATGTAATTCGAAATGTAAATGTGGCCCTGTTGAACGTCCAGTATTGCCTGACAATCCTATTTGTTCACCTTGTTTAACCTGTTGACCTGGTTTAACTAGAATCTTATCTAAATGCATATAAGTCGTCATATACTGACGCCCATGCCTTATAGCGATATAATTACCTGCTGATCCACTATATTTAGCGATCACAACTTCACCATTCCCCACCGATAAGACAGGTGTTCCACGAGATACCGCAAAATCAACACCATTATGAGGCGCTATTTTTCCTGTCACAGGGTGTAAACGACGAGGATTAAATTGAGAAGAAACACGCGCTTTTTTTGCTAATGGATAACGGAAAAAACTTTGGGATAAGCTATCTCCATTAATATCATAATATTTACCGTCATCGGCGAGAACAGCATAATAGTCTTTTGAGCCATTTTTGAAGCGAACCGCTAACAATTGGCTATTCGATAAACGGTCGCCATGCATCTCACGAGACAGAATAACCGAAAATTTGTCGCCAATTTGTAAGCGTTTAAAATCTAATCGCCATTGTAAAGCACGAGTAATAATACCGATTTCAGTACTAGTTAAACCACTTTTACGGGCATCAGCAATAAAATTAGATTTTATTTCACCTTTAATAACAACTTCTTGTAAAATTCCTTCGACCGTTTCTGAATTCTCAACAAAGTCATTACCCGATTTTTCATACATTCGGATATTGTTGCTTGAGATAGTCCAGTTCAAGTTTTGTAAATTATGGTCATCGTCTGTTGTCCACATCAACTGTTGACCAATTCTTAAATTAGCAAGCTGTTTAAATTTGGACGTTAATTCATAAACATCATTTCGATTTACGTTATAGCGTAATAAGATATCATGTAAGGTATCGCCCCGAACAATGGTATATTGTACAGTATTATCTTTTTCATCAATGATTTTATCTAAGTCATCTTTGACAATTTCATCTTCCGGTTCATCAGAGGATTCTATCACTGTAGAATTTGAATTACCGTCGACTAACTCAACCTGACCTTCTCCAATACTTACAGGCACAGAAGTATTATTCACGGTTGTTTCAACTTGAGGATTCAACGGTATATAAACCGTGCGATCCAAATTCAATGGTCGCCATAATATCGTAAAAAAGATAACAACAAGAAGAACGCCTAATATTGAAAAATAGGGAAATTTCACTTTGCTTTTTTCAATATGACGATTTTCAATCTTTCGAGCCAAAATAAACCTTAACTATTTATTATCTATCTGATTATTTATCTAAACAATCCAACAATTGCTGAGTTAATTTCATTAAAAATTGAAAATACGCATCTTTTGAAGGCATTATATCGGTCCCCAAAGGATTCAATTCTCCAATTCTGACATTTGTTCCATTAACCAATTTTTCAATAACTGCTGGGCTAAACTGAGGCTCTATAAAAACACATACTGCTTGGTGTTCTTTTAACTTTTGTTGAATAGCATAAACTTTTTGAGCGCCCGGTTGAACTGCTGGATTTATAGTAAAACTACCTAGATTTTTTAATCTAAACTGTGATTCAAAATACCCATAGGCATCATGAAATACAAAATACCCTCTATTTTGGACGTTTATTAATTTTTTTGCAATGTTTTGTTCTGTTTCAGATAATTTTATAGTGAATTCGTTTAGATTTTCGTCAATTTTTATTTTTTTATCTGGATAAAGGGTGATAAGTTTATCATGAATGGATTGCGCAATAATTTTCGCTATTTCAGGCGAAAGCCAAATATGTTCATCATATTCACCATGATGATCATGGTCTGATTGATGATGATTTATTTCTTCATGAGAATGATCATCGTGATTAGTTCGAAGCAAAGTCTTAATTGCAGGAATTTCCATTAATTCAATTTGCTTTTGTTTATCGATATTTTTCAATAAGGTTGGCATAAAAGTTTCCATATCTTCACCAACCCAAATAACTAATTCCGCTGACTTAATATTCTTTAAATCAGAAGGTTTTAATGAATAAGTATGAGGAGAAGCACCGTCCGGTAAAAGAATTTCTGCATCAGTGATGCCTGATGTAATAGCTTGAGTAATAAAACCTATCGGTTTAACCGACGATATAACCGTAGCATTAGCATAATTACTTGCGCTTTGTATTATTAATATTGGGGTTAAGATTATTAAATACTGTATAAACAGTTTAAAAGTCTTCACGATATGATTTTTCACGTTATTATCCAATGCTATAATTTATGATAGAATAAAATTTAATATTGTTATAATATAACATAACATTTAGGTGAGCAAGGGCTACCCGTTACATGACTCAATTAATTTCACTTGAAAATGTCTCCGTTGAAATCAATCATCAAAAAATATTAGATAATATTTCATTAGCTATTAAGCTAAATCAGATTATTACATTACTTGGGCCTAATGGTGCAGGTAAATCAACGCTGGTTAAAGTCATATTAGGATTACTACCCCACTCTTCGGGACAGATTTGTCGTTTACCGAATTTAACAATTGGTTATGTTCCTCAATCTATAAATTTAAACCCAACTCTCCCTATTACTGTAAAGCGTTTTATGCGGTTAAATAAACAATTAAAAAATGACGATATTTTAAAAACGCTTTCACTTGTTAAAGCAGAATACTTAGTCGATAAATCAATGCATCAATTGTCGGGTGGAGAATTACAGCGTGTTTTACTTGCTCAAGCTTTAGCAAAACAGCCTCAATTACTTATTCTTGATGAACCGACACAAGGCGTAGATGTTAATGGACAAATTCTTTTATATGATTTAATTGCTAATGCAAAAAAACAATTTAATTGTGGGGTATTAATGGTCTCGCATGATCTCCATTTAGTCATGGCTAAAACGGATGAAGTCATCTGTCTGAATCATCATATTTGTTGTTCGGGTACACCTGCTACTGTGTCAAATGACCCTGAATTTGTCTCCCTATTTGGTCAACACGGTGCATCACAAATCGCTGTGTATAAACATCATCACAATCACCAACATGACTTATGTAGAACATCGGCTGATCATCAACATGATAAATTAATGCATATAGAAAGGGATCATTAAAATGATTGAATTGTTATTACCTTCTTTGTTAGCTGGATTAAGCTTAACAACCATTACCGGTCCATTAGGAACGTTTGTTGTTTGGCGTAGAATGTCTTATTTTGGTGATACTTTATCTCATGCAGCTCTACTCGGTATTGCTTTTGGTTTTTTATTAAATATTAATCTATTTTATGCAGTAATTCTTGTGACACTGATTTTAGCATTAGGATTACTTTGGTTAGAATCCCAGAAACAACTTCCTATTGATACATTACTGGGTATTCTTGCTCATAGTGCGTTATCTTTAGGTTTAGTTGTAATCAGTCTAATGGGAAACATACGGATTGATTTAATGGGTTACTTATTTGGTGATCTGTTATCGATAACTTACACTGATATCTCTCAAATCGTAATTGGTGTAATATTTATCGGTTTATTATTGATTTGGCGCTGGAATGATTTTCTTTTTATTACCGTTAATGAAGAATTAGCTTTCATTCAAGGTATTAATATTCGATTAACAAAATTAATTCTAACACTCCTATTAGCCTTTACTATTGGTATTGCAATGAAATTCGTGGGAGCACTGATTATCACCTCTTTACTTATTATCCCTGCAGCTACAGCTAGATACTTTTCCAAAACACCTGAAGTAATGGCTATACTTTCAATTATTATTGGAATGATATCGGTATTAAGTGGTTTATTATTTTCATTTCTCTATGACACACCGACAAGTCCATCAGTAGTTTTAAGTAATGCTGGCTTATTTTTTGTGTGTTTATTTGTATCGAAGTTTTTTACTGATAAAAATTAACTATTCAAAGAAAAATGGCAATGTTAATTGGACACTACATCACAATAAATCAATATTAAGCCACTTCTCTCATTTTAACAAAGTAACATAATAAATCATTTTAACCATTAATGATTATTTTTATGTCACTTGCAATTATCTACACACGAGCATCTATTGGTATACAAGCACCATTAATAAATGTTGAAGTCCATATTAGCAATGGACTACCAGGCTTTGTATTAGTTGGTTTGCCTGAAGCAACAGTCAAAGAATCCAAAGATCGGGTACGTAGCGCTATTATTAACAGTGGTTTTACGTTTCCTGCCAAGAAAATAACTGTTAATCTATCACCTGCTGATCTTCCTAAAGAAGGAAGTCGTTTCGATCTGCCGATTGCCATTGCAATTTTAGCGGCAACAGAGCAAATTCCTGCTCAGGATTTATCGCAATATGAATTTTTAGGTGAACTGGCGCTATCTGGAAATATTCGCGCTGTGAAAGGTGCTATCCCTGCTGCGATTTCATCACAAAAAAGTCATCGCACATTAATTATTTCAACAGAAAATCAGTCTGAAATTTCTTTAATTCATCATAGCAATGCATTAATCACCAATAATTTATTTGAATTGTGTCAACATCTCAATCATGAAGTGAGTTTATCTAAAGTAAATTACCGTCTAAATGATGATGTAGAAAGTGAAACAGTTAATTTACAAGATGTCATAGGCCAAGAACATGCTAAAAGAGCTTTAGAAATTGCAGCCGCTGGTGGACATAATTTATTGCTTATTGGACCACCTGGAACAGGCAAAACTATGTTAGCCACTCGGTTAACTTCTTTATTGCCGCCATTAACCGATGATGAAGCTCTTGAGAGTGCAGCTATCACTAGTTTAGTCAGTCTAAATGGTTCAATTAAAAATTGGCGTAAACGACCTTTTAGATCGCCACATCATAGCGCGTCAACTGCAGCACTAGTTGGTGGAGGAACAATTCCAAAACCGGGGGAAATTTCACTGGCACATAATGGCGTATTATTTTTAGATGAATTACCTGAATTTAATCGTAAAGTTTTAGATGCGTTAAGAGAACCCATTGAGTCTGGTGAAATTATTATTTCAAGAGCAAATGCTAAAATACGCTTTCCAGCTAAATTCCAACTTATTGCTGCTATGAATCCAAGTCCTACCGGTCATTATCAAGGAACACACAATAGAACGACGCCTCAACAAGTCATTCGTTATTTGAACCGACTTTCTGGTCCATTTCTTGATAGATTTGATATCTCTATAGAAGTACCACTTTTACCAAAAGGTTCACTAAGTCAGAAAAAAGCATCTGCTGAATCAACAGTATCTATTAAGCAAAGAGTTTTACTGGCAAGAAATACACAATTTGATAGGAATAAAAAATTAAATAGTCAATTAGAAGCAAGTGAAATTGAACACTATTGCCAATTATCTGACGATAATAATGAATATTTAGAACAAGCCTTAATCAAGTTAGGACTTTCAGCTAGAGCTTGGCATCGAATATTGAAAGTATCTAGGACAATTGCGGATTTAGAAGGTTCAAAGAACATAGAACGAAAACATATTTCAGAAGCTTTAAGTTATCGTTCTATGGATAGACTGTTAATTCAATTACACAAAAATATTGGTTAACAGAATCAGTCATCATTATCGACAAAATCATCGTTTACATCAATTTGCGGTTTTCCACCCGATAATGTATGAAAACGTTTTGGTTTATTAATACGAGAAAGGTATTTAAGCCAAACTTTTTCAAAATCGGTTGCAGGCTCTTTTTTACCTTTACAAACTGCAACAAATGATTTTTCTTCTGCTGTTGTCGGTTTTTTTGTTTCTGCATCAAGATCTTTAAATGCACAACCATGCTTTTCTAAAATTTGTGCTTCTTTAATAGTAAAATCACCATGACGAGAAAATCCTCGTGGATAATTTTTATTATCAAAAAAACGTTGTTGACTTACAAAACTTTCAGCCATTTTTTTTCCTCTGGATTGTAAAAGTAGTTGGGCGGAAATTATAATTAACTAAGTAAATCTGTAAATAAATTTTTTTTATTTATATAGATAAAAATAATCAAACGACTAAAATTAAGACAAATTCATGATTTTTTGTGGCAGGGGCGGAGAGTCTCGAACTCCCAACACCCGGTTTTGGA
>CALYQY010000001.1 GCA_945291235.1 uncultured Gilliamella sp. | reverse complement strand
ATTTTGAACCATCATTGAAAAATAATTCAATTTTCGGATTGGCTTTATAAAGGGTATTACGATCTTTTTCATTTTTTTCAAAAATCGTTGCAGCTTGTGTCATATCGACATAAATTGGATCTAGCTTTTGTACTAATGCCATTGCCGTTTGCTGACCAGCATTGACTAAAGCACCTTCAGTAACGTTAGATTTACCGATATAACCCTTAATAGGAGAATAAACTTTAGTATAATCTAAATTTACTTTAGCTGTGTGCAAATTAGCTTCTGCTACAAGCACTGCCGCGTCTGCTTGTTGAGAATCAGCAGACGCTTTATCGTAATCTTGTTGACTAATAGATTTCGTTTTCAATAAACCTTCGTAACGTTTTAGCGTCAAATGTGCGATATTCGCATTTGCTTTAGCACTTGCAATACTCGCTAATGCACTATCGTATGTTGCTTGATAAATAGCAGGATCAATTTGATAAAGTGATTGACCTTCTACCACATTACTACTTTCTTCGAATTCACGTTTAAGAATAATCCCACTAACTTGAGGTCTAATTTCGGCTATTTGCGAAGCTATGACACGTGCAGGCAGTATTGTTTTAACCGTATAATTTAATGGATCCACTTTAAATACAGTAACCTGGGGTAATTGACTATCACCACTTTGTGACTGTTTTTTATCACAACTAGTTAATAAAAATAAACTGGTTATCGCGAGTGGCACGGTGAGTAATAGCTTGTTAAATCTCATATAAAATTGACCTCAATCAACAAAATTGTTATTTTTAATAATTATAAATCTTATTTAAAAGTAACCGATGATTTTACAAAAAATATGCATAAATTGTAAGTATCTTTACAGGTTAATAGCACAGAGTTCTAAAAATTAAAATCTAACATTATTAATAAAAAAATATATACCGATAATTATGATTATTGGCAGAAATAAAGTAATATATGCTTATTGATTTTTAGTGCGAAAAAATTAGGCTTGATAAGATGACACAATCAAAGGCATTTATGTACTGACAATCAATTGAATTTTTTTAATTTGCAAAGAAAAAGTAATTATTTTACATTGTGGTACTCCGTAATCACTTCATTCGATTCTTTTATTGAGTGATTTGAGTCTTTATTTAATTTAATTCTGAGATGGTTATTATGGATAATTTACGTATTGTTCTGATTGTTATTGCATCCTTGGTCATTATTGCGTTATTGATACATGGATTATGGATTAATAAAAAGGAACGTTCTTCTCTGTTTAATTCAGATAAAAAAAGGAATATTAACCCTATTGCTCAACAGCAAACAGACATTTATATGGATGAAATAGAAGAAGATGATGTAATACTGATTAACCCCAAAAATAAAAAAACAACAACACCGCATGTTGAAATTGTTGAGATCATTGAAAAAGAAGCACCTCCTCAGCAAGAGGATTTATTTAGTCATCAACCGATAGACGAACCAGAAGAAGATACTATCCCTGAACCAGTGATTAATCTTAATCAGGATCTCTTTGAAAATGAACCATTAGAAGAAAAAGTCGAAACAGAAAGTCAACTTGAAAAAACAGAAGCAATCACAATAAGTGAAGAAATTCATGAAGTTGAACCTGTTAAGCAAAACGAAGTTTTGAACACTGATTCATCAGCTGACCATCATGAATCTGAAAAAGCAAACATCGACCATGAAGAAGATAAAACAGAAATCATTGTGTTAAATGTAACTGGCATTAATGGTCGATTATTACAAGGTGATGTATTACTTGCCAGTATTATGCAATCAGGTTTTCAATTCGGTGATATGCGAATTTTTCATCGCCATGTCGATCCTGCGGGCAACGGTCCTGTTTTATTTAGTTTAGCAAATATGGTTAATCCAGGCTATTTGGATCCTGAGACCATGCACGAATTTACCACACCTGGCGTTTCAATTTTTATGATTGCACCGACACAAGGAAACAATCAGCAAAATTTTAAACTCATGTTACAAACAGCACAACGTATAGCCGATGATGTTAATGGTGTTGTCTTAGATGATTCCCAACACATGCTAACACCACAAAAAATCGATAGCTACAAAGAACGCATCAAAAAAGCGTGCAACGAAATATAACTCAAATACAATAATAATTTTATCAACACCACCAACATTAGTTGGTGGTAAATGGACGGGAAATAAAAAGATTCTGATCCGATTGTTAACGATATTCACCATGATGAACATATTGATTTAATCAAGTCATTCATACTTGATTGGTGTCTAATAACATTTAAAAATCTTACTTTAAATTAAGAGCATACTAACATGTCACTATCTAATTTACCCGAAAACCTTACCCATGATTCACAACAAAAAGTCATCACTGAAGTTCAATCATTACGTGATAAGATAAGACATCATGAATATTGTTATTATGTCTTAGATGCGCCTGAAATTCCGGATGCGGAATATGACAAATTGATAAAACAGCTTCAAACTATTGAACAACAGCATCCCGAATTGATTACCCCTGACTCCCCTACTCAACGGGTTGGCGGTGCTCCCCTATCTCAATTTGCCTCGATAAAACATGAAATACCAATGTTATCTTTAGATAATGTTTTTGATGAGACAAGTTTTATTGCCTTCAATAAAAGAGTAAAAGATCGCTTACACTTAAAAGAAAATGAACCGGTAGAATATTGTTGTGAATTAAAATTAGATGGATTAGCGGTAAGTTTACTTTATGAAGATGGTCAATTTGTGCAAGCTGCAACCCGAGGAGACGGCACAACAGGAGAAGACATTACCGCCAACGTCAAAACCATAAAAACCATTCCACTGGTTTTAAGAGGAGAGCAGATACCAAGACGCTTAGAAGTTCGAGGTGAAGTGTTCATGTCCCACAAAGGTTTTGCTAAACTCAATGCTGAAGCAGAAAAACGAAACGAAAAAGTCTTTGCAAATCCTCGTAATGCAGCCGCTGGCTCTCTGAGACAATTAGACCCTAAAATTACTGCTAAAAGACCTTTATCGTTTTTCTGTTATGGTTTAGGTGTTATTGAAGGTGCCAATCTGCCCAATACGCATTATGACCGTTTAATGCAACTTAAAACTTGGGGATTACCTGTTAGTGATAAAGTTCAAGTGCGAAAAGGTGCGCAAGCTGCTTTAGATTACTTTAAACAAATTGGTGAAGAGCGCATGTCATTGGATTTTGACATAGACGGTGTGGTCATCAAAGTAAACAGTATCGCTTTACAAGAAGAACTTGGTTTTGTTGCCCGTGCGCCTCGTTGGGCAACGGCGTTTAAGTTTCCTGCGCAAGAAGAAATCACCCAATTAAATAAAGTAGACTTTCAAGTCGGCAGAACTGGCGCAATTACGCCTGTTGCAAGACTAGAGCCAGTATCTGTTGCAGGTGTAATTGTCAGTAATGCAACTTTGCATAACAGTGATGAAATCGCCCGATTAGGTGTCCGAGAAGGTGACTATGTTTCTATACGCCGTGCAGGTGATGTGATTCCTAAAATTGTATCGGTCATATTAGATCGAAGACCAGCCGACACCAAAGCGATTATCTTTCCAACCCACTGCCCGATTTGTGGTTCGCTAATTGTTCGCGATGAAGGGCAAGCGGTATCTCGCTGTGCAGGCGGACTTATTTGTCCAGCACAACGAAAAGAAGCGCTTAAACATTTTGTATCCCGTCGAGCCATGAATGTGGAAGGAATGGGTGATAGGCTAATTGAACAGTTAGTGGATAAAGATTATGTTAAAACACCCGCAGATCTTTATAGACTCACAGTACCATTACTATGTTCGTTAGATAAAGTAGGCGATAAATCGGCTAAAAATTTATTAGCAGCACTTGATACATCGAAAAATACAACTTTAAGCCGCTTTATTTTTGCACTTGGTATACCAAATGTCGGTGAAGTGACGGCTGAAAATTTAGCTAACCAATTTGGTAATTTAACGGCAATTGAAAATGCATCACTTGAACAACTACAATTAGTTAATGATATTGGTGTGGTTATTGCTGAAAGCATCATTGATTTTTTCCAAGAACCCCATAACCGCGACGTAATAGAACAGTTAACCAGTGATGACATTGGTATTCATTGGCAAGACACCAATCCCCAAGCACAAGCAATGACAACCGATTCACCTTTTTCTGGTAAAACGATTGTTTTAACCGGGACTTTATCTGTTTTAACACGTGATGAAGCCAAAGATAAATTAAAACAACTTGGTGCCAAGGTGACGGGAAGCGTATCAAAAAATACTGATCTGGTGATTGCCGGTGAATCTGCCGGTTCAAAATTAGAAAAAGCGCAACAACTTGGCATTAAAGTCATTGATGAACAAGAGATGTTAAGTTTGCTAAATGAATAAGATTGTTTGGACTTGTCCAGTTATAAAGACTATAACTGGCAACTCAACACCAAGGAGAAATTTATGCCATTATTAGATAGTTTTAAAGTAGATCATACTAAAATGAAAGCCCCTTTTGTCCGCGTTGCAAAAACGATGGTAACCCCAAAAGGCGATAATATCACTGTGTTTGATCTTCGTTTTACTATTCCAAATAAAGCACTACTACCCGAAAAAGGGATCCATACTTTAGAACATCTATTTGCAGGGTTTATGCGCGATCATCTAAACAGTGATACTGTTGAAATTATTGATATCTCGCCAATGGGATGTCGCACAGGATTTTACATGAGCTTAATCGGTCAACCTGATGAATCGCTCGTTGTTGATGCTTGGCTCAAATCCATGCATGATGTCCTCAGTGTAACATCACAAAACCAAATACCCGAATTAAACGAATACCAATGTGGCACATACAAGATGCATTCATTGGATGAAGCCAAGGCTATTGCTGAAAATATAATTCACTCAGGTATCGGTATTTGTCATAATCAAGATATCGCATTAACCGACGCTCAACTTGCCACAATGGGTCACTAGGAGTTTTTTATGCCAAATGTTGTCATCGATTTTTTAGAAGGTCGTACTATTGAACAAAAACGAGAAATGGCGAAACGTGTAACGGAAGCGATTGTTCAAACGCTTAATTGTAAGCCTGAAGCAGTACAAATTATTATGCACGAATTATCCAAAGATCAGCTAGCAAATGGCGGTGAGCTAAGAATTGATAAGGAATAATACTTTTTTAATTCTGTTATTAATAGTGATTAATCCAGCTCTATACTCGACATCTATTGCATAACAAAATAGTACGCAAATCTAAAAAAACCTCAAAAAATCATCACTAATTTTTTGAGGTTTAAATATATCAATTATTTTTGCTTTAACTAGTGTTGACCATTTTTCATGCCACATCCTACCAATTATCAATAATGTAAAAATGTGTTTAATGATCGCAGTGATGAAGATGAAGCAAATGTCCCATTTTATTAGCTTTGGTTTCTAAATAGTGTTCGTTATTTGGATTCTCGCCTACTTCCAAAGGAACTCTTTCTGTAACTTGAATTCCAGCTTGTTCTAACACTCTTATCTTTTCAGGATTATTAGTTAGTAAACGAATTTGTGATACACCAAGCAGTGTCAGCATATCAGCACAAAGTTTAAAATCACGCTCATCAGCAGCAAATCCTAACTGCTCATTCGCTTCCACCGTATCAAGCCCTTGGTCTTGCAGGGCATAAGCTCTAATTTTATTTAATAAACCGATATTACGACCTTCTTGCCGATGATAGATTAAAATGCCTTGACCTTCTTTTGCAATTTGTTTTAAAGCTGCTTCTAATTGAAAACCACAATCACACCGTAAACTAAATAACGCATCACCCGTTAAACACTCCGAATGCACTCTGGTTAAAACAGATGTTGCCTTTGAAATGTCACCAAAAACTAATGCGACGTGATCCTTGCCAGTTGCAATTTCTTCAAAACCTACCATAGTGAAACAACCCCATGGTGTTGGTAGTTTCGCTTCTGCGACATGTTTTAATTGCATTATTATCTCCGTATTAAATGAATTACATAAACGAGAATCTATTAAAAATAAACCACATTTATGATAAAATAGACAGCACAATATGCTTAGTTGAGTTTTTAAATGGGGTTAGTTATAAAAAAAACAATAGCTGCATTGGCTATTTTTTTAGTCGTACCATTGTTTATTATAGTCATAAATTGGCATTGGCTACCAGACACATTGAACGATAAATCAGAATATTTTTTTTGGGTTACTGAAACAGCAAGTTACCCATGGGCAATAATAACATCAATATTTTATTTCATTTTATTTTGTGCTTTGCTAGTCAGCAAAACAGATAAAATGTTAAAAAAGATTGTATTAGTATGGTTGGTTCTCGTGAGTGCTGTCCTCAGCGGACAAGTGATAAAATCTATCATAAAATCACAAGCAGCAGAATCAAGACCTTTCGTCTTATGGATAACAAAAGAACATAATACAACTGACCAATATTTTTATTCATTAACCAAGCCAGAAAGAGCCGCTTTTATCAAAGAATCATTAATCAATTCATCTACAATACCGAATTGGTTATCCAAACACTGGCAAAATGAAACAGGGTATTCTTTTCCCTCTGGTCATACACTATTTGCAGCAACATTTGCTTTTTTAGCCATTGTGCTACTTAACTTCAGGCGTAATTATATCTTTATATCGTTGATTGTGATATGGACGGTATTAATAGAAATAAGTCGATTATTACTAGGTATGCATACTCCTATAGATTTAATATTATCTGTCATCATTGGTTGGGGTATTGCATTAATCTGCTATTTTTATGCTAAAAAATGGCATATAGTAACGTAATCATTTACCCAGTTTTTGCGTTACTAAACGATTTAATGCCTTTAGATAAATCGGTAACAGGTTGTTTAACCGATAAATGGATAACAATAAAGAATAAAAAGTATTAAAAAGAAGAAAGGTCAACATTATGAAATTAATTTTATCGATTATATTGATTATTGCTATTTTTGCATTGTCTATTGCTTTAGGTGCAGCCAATGATCAAGTGGTGACATTTAATTATTTAGTTGCTAAATCAGAATTACGCTTATCTGTTCTGCTGGCAATTTTATTTGGCAGTGGTTTTCTGGTAGGTTGGTTTGTCACGGGTTACTTCTTTTTAAAATCGAAATTACAACACTCATCAACTAAACGCAAACTAAACAAATTACAAAAAAAGTATGATGAAGATATCGCAATAAATCAAAAAGCAACATTAACAAAAATTAATTAAGAATAGACGATTATGTTTGAACTGTTATTTCTGTTACTTCCTATCGCAGCCGCTTACGGTTGGTATATGGGTGACAGAAATGCAAAACAAAAATACTTAAACCAATCCAACCGGCTATCGCGCGAATATGTTGATGGCTTAAACTTTCTTTTATCAAATCAAAAAGATAAAGCTGTTGATTTGTTTTTAGATATGTTAAAAGAAGATGACAGCACCCTTGAGGCTCATTTAACTTTAGGAAACTTATTCCGTTCACGTGGTGAAGTTGATAGAGCCATACGCATTCATCAATCTTTAATGGAAAGTTCAGCATTGACGTTCGAACAACGCCTATTGGCAATACAGCAACTAGGGCGAGATTATATGGTTGCCGGTTTTTATGATCGTGCCGAAGAAATGTTCTTACAGTTAATTGATGAAGATGATTTTCAACAATATGCATTACAACAATTGATTATCATTTATCAATCAACCAGTGAATGGATCAATGCGATTAATGCTGCCACCAAATTAGTCAGATTAGGTAACATTAAATACAAGACAGATATTGCACAATTTTATTGCGAGTTAGCCGCTATTGCTATGTCTGCTGATGATATGGAAAAAGCTTATAACCTGTTACAAAAATCAGCTGCCGCTGATGCTAAATGTGCGCGTACCTCGCTCATGCTGGGTCGGGTATTAATGATACAAAACAAGAAAGAACAAGCCATTGAATCATTCAAACAAATTTTAACGCAAGATAAAGCCTTTATCGGTGAGGCATTACCTTTATTAAAAACATGTTATTTAGAATTAAATCAACCCGAACAGTTTAAACAATTTCTACAATTATGCGTTGATCAAGATAGTGGCAATGTTGCTGAATTAATGCTTGCTGATATAGTCGAAAAACAAAGCGGACTTGATGCTGCCCAAAACTACATGTATCGGGAATTACTCAAACACCCTAATTTAAAAGGGTTTTATCGATTGATGAATTACCACGTAGCCGATGCCGAAGAAGGTCGAGCAAAAGAAAGTCTTTCACTTTTACGTAAAATGGTTGGCGAACAGATCAAAACCGTCCCTAATTATCGCTGTATTAAATGCGGGTTTACGGTCAATTCCATTTACTGGCTATGTCCTGCTTGTCGTTCTTGGTCAACCATAAAACCTGTTCGTGATTTTGAACAACATTCAGATAATTAATAAGAGCTTTATATGTATTTAATTGATTCTCACTGCCATTTAGATAGCTTAGATTTTAGCAACAAATCGATTGATGAAGTATTGCAAGACGCAATACGTCACGATGTTAAACACTGCTTAAGTGTAGCAACCACACTTTCAGGCTATGAATCGATGAGAGATTTTTTAAAACCCTATACTAAACAGTGCTCATTTTCATGCGGTATTCATCCTCTTAATTTAGAAGAAGAAAACTATGATGCCGATCGCTTTGAAACATTGGCAAGCCAAGATAATGTAATTGCGCTGGGCGAAACTGGGCTTGATTATTACTATCAACAAGATAATCTTGAACAACAACAAGCAAACTTTAAAGAACATATTCGGTTAGGTCGTAAACTCAATAAACCTATCATTGTTCATACACGCAATGCACGCCAAGATACCTTAAGAATCTTAAAAGAAGAGCACGTTTATTCTGGGGTCTTACACTGTTTTACCGAAGATATCGATACGGCCAAACAATTGCTAGATATCGGTTTTTATATCTCTTTTTCGGGCATTATCACCTTCAAAAATGCTGAATCATTACGTGAAGTTGCCAGATATGTCCCTATGGATCGTATTTTAGTTGAAACCGATTCACCTTATTTAGCACCTGTTCCCTATCGAGGGAAAGAAAACCAGCCAGCTTATGTTCGTGAAGTTGCTAACTATTTGGCAGTATTGAAAGGTGTTTCTATAGACGAAATAGCACAACAAACAACGAATAACTTTTGTCAATTATTTAATTTACAAGGGGCGTTACATGAGTAATAAGTTAACCATAGATTGGGATGATTTTTTAACGAATTATTGGCAAAAAAAGCCAGTTATTTTACGTGATGCTTTTAAACACTTTGTTGATCCTATCACGCCTGAAGAACTTGCAGGTTTAGCGATGGAAGAAGAGATTGATAGCCGAATAGTTACCAACAAAAATGGGAAATGGGATGCTCAATTTGGTCCTTTTATCGACTTTAGCCATTTAGGTGAAAACCATTGGAGTTTGCTGGTACAAGCAGTTGACCACTGGCATGAACAAGCAGCCACCTTAGTTGCCCCTTTTAAATGCTTGCCTCAATGGCAATTTGAAGATCTGATGATTTCTTACGCAACAGATAAAGCAGGCGTGGGACCTCACATTGACAATTATGATGTATTTATCATACAAGGCAAGGGATGCCGACGTTGGCAAGTTGGCGACCGAAACGAACACTACAAACAATTTAGTGCTCACAAAGCATTGCTACATGTTGAAAGTTATCAACCCATCATTGACGAAGAAATTACAGCAGGCGATATTCTGTATATACCGATAGGCTTTCCACATAATGGTGTCTCAATCGGCGAATCGCTAAGTTATTCAGTCGGTTTTAGAACCCAAACGTCTCAAGAACTATTAAGTGGCTTTGCCGATTATGTTATCGACAACCTACCCAATGGCATATTTTATCAAGATCCCAACTTAACATTACCTAAAGATTCCTATCGAATACAATCCTATGAATTAGAAAAATTACAAAACCAGATAATTGAACTGGTTAGAACGCCTAAACTCTTTAACGATTGGTTTGGTAAACACATTACTATTCCAATGCATGAATTAAATATTGTTCCTGTCGAGCCACCATATCAATTTGATGAATTTGTATCGCTTTTAAAAACTAATAATCTGTGCCGAGTTCCGAGCATACGCATTTTAAAAGTAGGTGATTATGGCTATATTCATGGTGAAAAAATCCATTTGCCGATGCCGGTTATTGATCTTTTATGCCAAGAAGAAGAGCTTTATTATGAACAGCTAGAAGATGAATCGACTTTAAAGGTCACTTTGGATTTAGTCAATAAAGGCTATTGGTATTTTATCGAAGACTAATCAAGATTATCCGCTGGGGAACACTCAGCGGAAATTAGCTATCAATCAATTAAATTTAGAAACTAAGATTCACTTAATAAATCATCTATACCCTGTCACGATTCTTTACACAAAATAAAATTATCACTAGTTGATGCATCCTTTAATATTTTTATATATAAAGTTACTTACAAGAAATGATTATTTTCTAGCAAATAACCAATTGTAAAGGCTTTTAGCTTGGATTTTTAAAGTTTTTAAGTATATACTTTGCACCGCTTTTAAACGACCTTATTGAATTAGCCTACAACCTATTTTAAAAGGTAAAGTTTAAATAAGTAACTCACTATTCACAATCATTAGAGGTAAATATGAAAACTGCGATAGACCCAATTAAACAAGCTGCAAGTGAAACTGGATCCACCACAGCTTATCAAAAAAGAACGCTTTTTGCCTCTACAGTCGGCTATGCATTAGATGGTTTGGATATGATGATTTTAGGGGTCTGTTTTACCCTAATTCAAGCAACTTTTAATCTAACCAAAACCGATTTAGGAACATTAACTTCAGTAACATTATTAGGTGCTGTACTGGGCGGAATTCTTTTTGGAACCTTAGCAGACAAATATGGTCGTGTTAAAGTCTTTTCATGGACAATTATCATATTTTCTGTATTTACCGGGCTGTGTGCTATTTCACCAAATTATGAAAGCTTTTTAGTTTTCCGTTTTTTAAGTGGTCTTGGACTAGGTGGAGAATTTGGCATTGGCATGACGTTGGTATCAGAAACATGGCCAAAGCATAAACGTTCAAGAGCGACATCGATTGTTGCGTTAGGATTTCAGTTAGGCATTATACTGGCAACCTTAACGGTAAATTTTGTAGGAGAAGCACACGGTTGGCGTTGGGCTTTTGCTGTCGGAGTACTTCCTGCTTTGTTTGTTGCCTGGACACGTAAAGGATTGAAAGAGCCTGAAATTTGGCAATCATTAAAAGATCAAAACAAAAATAAAATTGCATTAGGTAAACTATTTAAAAATGTCAAAACATCAGCAACCACGGTTGGTTTAACCATTGCTTGTGCCGTACAAAACTTTGGTTTTTATGGCATCATGACTTGGATGCCAACCATGATCGCAACCGAACGTGGTTTATCATTCAAAAATACGCTATTTTGGACGATATCCACCACAATTGGTATGTCATTAGGTATCTTAATTTTTGGTTGGCTATGTGACAAATTTGGACGCCGTCCTTCTTATATTGTCTTTCTATTAGTTTCAGCGTTATCTATCTGGTTTTACTTTCAACAAACCGATATGATCGTTTTGATTTTATTTGGTTCAGTCATTGGCTTTTTCGTCAACGGCATGATGGGGGGTTATGGGGCATTACTGGCCGAACATTATCCGACAGACGCTCGTTCAAGTGCTGAAAACATTATCTTTAATGTTGGACGAGGAATTGCTGGCGTATCACAAGTCTTAATTGCTTATTTAGCGACAGTTTATTCAATAAGCTACTCACTAGCGCTATTATCTGCGGCTTATCTATTATCCGCTGCTGCATTTATGTTTTTAATTCCAGAAACAAAAGGAAAAACGTTAGAATAATTTTTATTATTACAGGGCTTAACCCTGTAATAATACCGCCCAAGATAGCAAAAAAATCATGTGGTACACAAAAGTGAATAGTTCAATGCAATGACAATTATTTTGTACAATCTGTTGATTTGACGTTAATGGATAACATTTTTTTATTATTCAAGTAATAATCATATCGAATACCATCCATGAATATTTCTTTAAAATGAGCAATACCTTTGTTATCAGAACAATAAAGCTCAAGAATCTCTGTGCGAGATGATTGTTCAAACTCTGGTGAGGTTAATTCTACTTCTTCAATATTTTTTATTTCGTATTTATATATAAACTGATCGTTGTCCTTTAAAACATCCACTAACGTAAAATTCTCATCATAAACAATAGGAAATTGTTTTTTCATTGAATCAATAACTATACGTTGATTTTTTTCTTTATAGCTCCCACTATCACAACCAAATAGCGCCAAACTCCATACCAATAATGCAGATATTTTTTTATATTTCATGCTATTACCCATAAGTAAAATTAATATTATTTTGTTTTTTCCATTTTAAATAAAACAATTAATAAAAAAATAAAAAGTCCCTATATAATTTGAATGAGGATTTTAATTTATATGGTTAAATTTTTACAACATAAAATATATTCTTATTTTAATAGTAAGCGTCAATATCAATACACTGTGTTAATTAAACTTTAGGTAATAACCTGATCGTTATCTTCTATCATTAGAAAATCATCATTTAATTAACTAACATAAATACATCATTTTGAGTTGATAATCTTCATTTTTTAAAATGATATTTAGATTCACATCTTTCGCAATAAACAAAATAAAAAAAGGGCTATTAATAGCCCTTTTCACCTTAATCGATACTCTACAATTTACCATCACAATCACTTGGTTTTAAATTGAGTGTTAATGCGTTACTATTATTGATATAGTAATTATGTGTAGCACCTTCAGGGAAAGCAAGTCTTAATGCTTTCTTCATCAAATCTGTACTACAATAATCGGTAAATAAATTATTTAATAATGTCTTTTGAGTATTCTCAACTTTTAAATCATCTGGCGTCACACCTTTGACATCATATTTATAATTAATCGTGTTGTTTTCTTTGGATACATCCACCAGCGAAGTATTCTGATCAATATTCATTGGTAATGTTTGTTTAATATTTTTAATCACCGCATCTTGTGCAAGATTATAGTTACCCTCTTTTAACTTATTCAATATATCGTTACTTTCTGCTTTTGCTTGTTCAAAATAATCTTGTGTTTTATCGCTGATATCTGCACCTGTTTGCTGTACTTTCTGTTTAATATCATCAACAGTCGATTTAGAATTATCACAGTTAACTAAAAAAACACCTAATAATGCAAGCATGATTACTTTAAAAAATTTCATTTTTTTGCCTTTATTCTAAGTTAAGTTTTAACACTATTATGAACAATGCATAATAGAACGTGATTTAAGATGTCTAGCTTAAAAATTTTTTGTAATAAAAGAGCCTGAGCAGCTCTTTTATCACGATATAAACATGAGATTAGTTGGTATGCTCACCACCCGTTACACCATAAGTTTCTGCAGTGGTATAACTTGACTCTTCTGAAGCTAAATGTACATAAACCCCTGCAAGTTCAACCGGTTGCCCTGCTCTTTTAAGTGGTGTTTCTTTACCAAATTCAGGAATTGCATCGCTGAGTTGTCCGCCACAAACTTGTAACGGCGTCCAAACCGGACCGGGTGCAACACTATTAGCACGAATACCTTTACTTGCTAATTGCTTAGCTAATGCTTTTGTAAAAGCGATAATTGCCGATTTAGTTGAAGCATAATCTAATAATGTTGGGCCTGGTTGGAAGGCTTGAACAGATGAAGTAGTAATAATTGTCGATCCTGGTTTTAAATAACCTAATGCCGCTTTAGTTACCCAAAATAGCGAAAAGACATTAATTTCGAACGTTTTGCGAATTTGCTCTGTAGTCAGATCCATAATATCAGCAACCGCAGTTTGTTTACCTGCAACCAATGTTAGATTATCTAACCCACCAAGTTTATGATGAGCTTCATCCACCATTTTTTTACAAAACGCTTCATCACTTAAATCGCCGGGTATCAATACCGCTTTACGTCCGGCAGCTTCAATAACTTTTGCCACATCTTCAGCATCTTTTTGCTCATCAGGATGATAATTGATCGCTACATCCGCACCTTCTTTAGCATAAGCGATTGCTGCTGCACGACCAATACCTGAATCTCCACCGGTGACCAACATTTTAAGACCTTCTAAACGTTGATGACCTTTATAACTTTTTTCACCACAGTCCGGAACCGGATTCATCTCACATTGCAAACCCGGTGCTTTCTGTTTTTGTTTTGGAAATTTCTCATGATAATATTTGGTCGTTGGATTACAGGTTTGTTTACTCATAATTTTCTCCTAAGTTAAACACATACATGTTCATAAACGATAAATAACTTAAATAAAATCAATTAATAATGACAAAACCGTATAACTTGAAAAAAGTAGAAACGAATCAATTAACAATATTGATAAATAAGATGAATAGAGATAAAAAACTTAAATATTATTTTTAAAAATCATTAATCTGTGACGAACTGAATCAAATATAATTTTAACTGTGGCTGTCCATAAATAACGGGGCGAGAATACAATTTATCAATCAACAAGAAGAAAATGCATAGAATTTGATAAACGATCTCAGTTTAACAAATAAACGTTTATTAAGCCAGTACACTACAAATTAATCCCAATATTGCAAAACTTAATGACCTATGATTGTTTGATTAAAAGGATAAATTATCAATAAACGATCATTTATTTGTCTGACAATCATCCGGATTAAGTTCAACAATAATGATCTCTTCATTATCGATGAAGTAATGATAGTGGGCGCCATTTGGAAACACATTTTTCAGTTCTTTCATTTGTGGTACATTTTGGCAATAATCATCAAGTAAATTACTGCGTAAAGTATCAAGCGTCGACGTTAATAATAGTGCCTGTTTTGGTGTGTTTTTTACGCGGTATTTATAATTGATAATATTATTGTCAGCAAAAACATCAAATAGCGTTGTCAATTCATCAATTTCAATCGGTAACTCGTTTTTAACCGCATTAATTTCTAAATTTTGAGAAGCGAGTAAATCATTATTAGGTTTTGTTAAACTGTCAGCAGAGGAATGATTTGACGCAGTCTTAGCATTATCACAATTAAGTAACACAAAACCAAAACTTATTAACACTATTATCTTTAATATGTTCATACATATTTCGCCTTTTTTTTATTTTAAACGTGTATTTTTGATATTAAACAGGATAAATAAGCAGATAAAAACGATTAATGATTAACATTTATACACTAATCTTTGAAAAATGCCAATTAAAAACTCGTGTCATAATCAAATCTTTTTAGACATCAATCTTTATTATTTTAAAACTTCTTGCAATCGCAAAAGCAAGACTCTAAAAAAACCCAAAAAAACAGTTGAATTTTTTTCTAAAACGAGTATTTTGTTAAGAATACTTACTCAAAGAAACAAAAAAATTTAAATAAAACGTATGAATTTTTCACTTATTATCGTCCTCATCAACATTCTTGTCAGCGTGGTCATTATTCCAGCGCGGGGGCGTTCTTTGAGTTAAAAAAGCTTCATAGTTAACCCAAAACCCCCGCCCCAAAAAGCGGGGGTTTTTTTATGAGCAATGCAAATACCTGAAAAAAAGAGCGAGGAATAAATGTTAGGAACACAGTGGATAGTAAAAACCTTAAAAGAAAAAGGCGTTACCACCGTATTTGGGTATCCTGGTGGACAAATTATGCCTCTGTATGATGCCCTTTATGATGGCGGTATTGAACACGTGTTATGTCGTCATGAACAAGGTGCAGCAATGGCTGCTATAGGTTACGCAAGGGCGACAGGCAAAACAGGGGTATGTATTGCCACATCGGGGCCGGGAGCAACCAATATTATCACGGGACTTGCAGATGCTTTGATTGATTCAGTTCCAATCGTTGCAATAACGGGTCAAGTACCTAATAACTTAATCGGTACCGATGCCTTTCAAGAAGTTGATGTATTAGGTTTGTCATTGGCGTGTACTAAACACAGTTATTTAATTGATGATGCGCATGACTTACCCAATATATTCGAGGAGGCATTTACCTTAGCCAACTCAGGCAGACCGGGACCAATATTGATTGACGTTCCGAAAGATATCCAGCTTGCCAACTTAGATTACCAACAATATTTAACCAACCACACTTCTCAAAGTTATCTCAACAAATCAAAATCCTTTGTTATCTCTTCTGATGATATAAAATTAACTAAAGCGATGATTCAAGATGCCAAAAAACCCATGCTTTATATTGGTGGTGGGGTTGGGCTTTCTGGCGCGATATCAGAATTAAGACAATTTATGGAAATGACTCAAATTCCGAGCGTTTCAACCTTAAAAGGATTAGGGGCTGCTGATATCAATAATCCCTATTATTTAGGATTAATTGGCATGCATGGTTCTAAAGCAGCAAACTTAGCCGTGCAAGAGTGTGATCTATTAATTGCGTTAGGGGTACGATTTGATGACCGTGTTACCGGAAACCTGAATGAATTTGCTCGCCATGCTAAAGTCATTCATATTGATATCGATCAGGCTGAAATTAATAAATTAAAGCAAACGCATTTAGGGTTACAAGGCGATATCAAACAAGTCTTACCTTTAATTCACCAAACCGTATCGATAGAAGATTGGCACAAAAGAATAGACCAATTACGAAAAGCGTATCCAACTCGCTATGATCATCCGGGCGAACCTATCTATGCCCCAGCGTTACTCAAAAGCCTTTCTGAACAAAAAACAGCTACCACAATTGTCACTACCGATGTTGGTCAACATCAAATGTGGACAGCTCAGCACATGCAATTTAACCACCCACAAAACTTTATTACTTCTAGTGGACTTGGCACAATGGGATTTGGTTTACCAGCTGCCATTGGAGCTCAACTAGCAAGACCAAATGATTGTGTGATATGCATTTCTGGCGATGGCTCTTTTATGATGAATGTTCAAGAGCTGACCACAATTAAACGCAAAAAATTACCGATTAAGATTGTATTAATTGATAATCAACGTTTAGGCATGGTTAGACAATGGCAAGAACTCTTTTTCAATCAAAGATACAGCGAAACCAATTTATCTGACAATCCTGATTTTTTAATGCTGGCTAAAGCCTTCGATATCGACGGACAAAAAATTACCCAAAAATCAGAAATTCAAAGCGCCATCGATACGCTATTAAATTCAACAGGTGCCTATTTATTACATGTGTGTATCGATGAGCTTGAAAACGTGTGGCCTCTTGTTCCACCCGGTGCTGCCAATGAAAATATGTTAGATAACAACAGTAAGGAGTAAAGGATGAGTAATAAAGATCAGCATCAATTTACTATCACCGCTTATGATAAATTAGGAACACTTGAGCGTATCTTACGGGTTATACGCCACCGTGGTGGTCACATTAAACAGATGCAAATGCAGACTAAAGATGATCAGATACTATCATTATCTTTAGCATTAACAACAAAGCGCCCTATTTCAGCACTACTTAATCAGATCGACAAATTGGTAGACGTGATATCGATTGAAATATAGTTATTTTCAATAATAAATCATGATGAAATAATAAGTTAAATTTATAAAAGTATACACTTTAGCAGTTAAACAAAATCGATAGTATAGTATAATGCTTGACCGTTTATTGTTGAAAGCACCGAGCTATATCTATGCTAAACAAAAGTAAAATTTAAGAGGAAATAAAAATGAGTTCTACAGCAAAATCGGATTATATTTGGTTCAATGGTGAAATGGTTCCATGGGCAGATGCTAAAATTCATGTCATGTCTCATGCTCTACATTATGGTACTTCAGTTTTTGAAGGAGTTCGTTGTTATAAAACTCATCAAGGCCCTGCTATTTTTCGTCATAAAGAACACGCACAACGATTGCTAAATTCAGCCAAAATATACCGTTTTCCTGTTCCTTACACGATTGAAGAAATCATGGAAGCAACGCGTCAAACTATCAAGAAAAATAACTTAGAAAGTGCCTATATTCGTCCTCTTGTCTTTATTGGTGATGTCGGGATGGGCGTTAATCCCCCTGCTGGTTATAAAACTGATGTCATGATTGCCGCTTTCCCTTGGGGGGCCTATTTAGGTAAAGATGCATTAGATCAAGGAATTGATGCGATGGTTTCTTCATGGAATCGTGTCGCATCCAATACCATTCCGGCAGCAGCAAAAGCTGGGGGCAACTACTTATCATCATTATTAATTGGCTCAGAAGCTCGTGCTAATGGTTTCCAAGAAGGGATTGCCTTAGATGTACATGGTCATCTTTCAGAAGGTGCGGGTGAAAATCTATTTATCATTAAAGACGGTGTACTATTCACCCCTGTATTATCTTGCTCTGCACTTCCTGGTATTACTCGTGATGCCGTATTAACGCTTGCTCGTGATTTGGGTATCGAAGTCCGTGAACAAATTTTATCGCGCGAATCACTCTATTTAGCTGACGAAGTCTTTATGACCGGTACCGCTGCCGAAATTACACCTGTACGAAGCGTTGACCGCATTCAAGTCGGTATTGGACGTTGTGGCCCAATCACTAAACAGATCCAACAAACATTCTTCGGGTTATTTAACGGTAAAACAGAAGATAAATATGGTTGGTTAGATATTATTAAATAATATCTCAAAAAATCCGCTAACTAATACGGCGGATAAATACTTTTTGTAATGCGATGCACATCAAAACATGATGGACTCATCAAAATGATAAACCGATTAAATCGGTCGCAAGTATAATAAGAACTTGGGAGCAACAAATGCCTAGATATCGATCAGCTACCTCCGTTGAAGGCAGAAACATGGCAGGAGCGCGCGCTTTATGGCGTGCTACTGGCGTAAAAAATGAAGATTTTGGTAAACCTATTATCGCCGTCGTAAACTCATTTACTCAGTTTGTACCGGGACACGTCCACCTTAAAGACATAGGACAACTAGTGGCTAAACAGATTGAAGCATCAGGTGGTATTGCTAAAGAGTTTAATACCATTGCAGTAGATGATGGTATTGCAATGGGGCATGGTGGTATGCTTTATTCGTTACCTTCACGTGAACTTATTGCCGATTCTGTAGAATACATGGTCAATGCGCACTGTGCTGATGCGATGATCTGCATCTCCAACTGTGACAAAATCACACCCGGTATGTTAATGGCATCACTCCGTTTAAATATCCCAACGGTTTTTGTCTCTGGTGGCCCTATGGAAGCTGGGAAAACCAAGCTTTCAGATCAAATCATCAAACTTGATCTTGTTGATGCCATGATTCAAAGCGCCAACCCCAATGTCAGTGACGCAGACAGCAAAGCGATTGAAGAATCAGCCTGTCCGACGTGTGGCTCATGTTCCGGCATGTTTACAGCGAATTCAATGAACTGCTTAACCGAAGCTTTAGGGCTTTCGTTACCCGGTAATGGATCCCTCATTGCCACTCACAAGCAACGTGAACAACTCTTTTTAAAAGCGGCCAAACGCATAGTTGAAATTACCAAACGTTATTATGAACATGATGATGAATCTTATCTACCAAGAGCCATCGCCACCAAAGCAGCCTATGAAAATGCCATGTCACTCGATATTGCGATGGGAGGCTCGACCAATACCGTTTTACACTTGCTTGCAACAGCGCAAGAAGGTGAAATTGATTTTACGATGTCAGATATCGATCGACTATCTCGTAAAGTACCGCATCTGTGTAAAGTTGCGCCAAGTACAGCAAAATACCACATGGAAGATGTACACAGGGCGGGCGGTGTGGTATCCATCATGTCAGAACTTGACAAAGCAGGACTACTAAATCGCAATGTTCACAATGTGCTAGGACTGTCATTACAAGAAACCTTTGCACAATATGACATTACGCAAACCCAAGATGAAGAAGTAAAAAAAATGTATCGCAGTGGGCCGGCTGGCATCCGTACAACGAAAGCATTTTCACAAGATTGTTATTGGGACACACTGGATGACGATCGGGAAAATGGTTGTATTCGTGACAAAGCGCATGCTTATAGCCAAGACGGCGGACTTGCCACACTCTATGGTAATGTTGCCCAAGATGGTGCTATCGTAAAAACGGCCAGTGTTGCCGCTGAAAATCTTGTGTTTAGAGGGCCTGCAAAAGTATTTGAAAGCCAAGAAGATGCAGTTGATGCCATTTTAGGTGGAAAAATAGTAGAAGGTGATGTCGTTGTGATCATCTATGAAGGCCCAAAAGGTGGGCCGGGAATGCAAGAAATGCTCTACCCTACCAGCTATTTAAAATCAATGGGACTTGGTAAAGCTTGTGCACTCATTACTGACGGTAGATTTTCAGGCGGATCATCAGGCTTATCCATTGGACATATTTCACCAGAAGCGGCTAACGGTGGCGTAATTGGTCTGGTACGTGATGGCGATATTATCGATATTGACATTCCTAATCGAAAATTAGTTTTAGATGTGCCTGAAGATGAACTAGAACGTCGTCGGGTGGCAGAGCTCACTCGTGGCGACAAAGCATTTACCCCTCATAATCGTGACCGCTATGTGTCGTTTGCCCTAAAAGCTTACGCAAGTTTAGCGACCAGTGCTGATAAAGGTGCTGTCCGCGATAAAAGTAAACTAGGTGGCTAAAAGTGAAACAACAAACAATACTGACTGGTGCTGATTATTTAAAAGCAACGCTTTGCAGTGCCGTATATGATGTGGCGCAAGTCACACCGCTGGAAAAAATGGATAAACTATCTGCCAGACTAAACAATCAGATATTTGTCAAACGTGAAGATCGTCAGCTAGTGCACAGTTTTAAAATTCGAGGTGCACAAGCGATGATCGCCAGCCTTTCCCCAGAAGAGCGACAATGTGGCGTTATTGCTGCTTCAGCTGGAAACCACGCACAAGGTGTGGCATTTTCAGCTAGCAAATTAGGTATAAAATCGCTCATTGTTATGCCGTTAACGACAGCGGACATCAAAGTGGAAGCAGTAAAAGGATTCGGTGGTGAAGTTTTACTTTATGGTGCGAATTTTGACGAAGCCAAAGCCAAAGCCTTAGAATTAGCCAAAGAACAACGACGCATTTTTATTCCCCCTTTTGATCACCCACTGGTGATTGCCGGACAAGGCAGTATTGCCATGGAACTGTTGCAACAAAATGCCAAACTCGATCGCATATTTGTCCCCGTTGGCGGTGGTGGACTTGCAGCAGGTGTTGCAGTCCTAATTAAACAAATTATGCCATCGATTAAAGTCATTGCAGTTGAACCTGAAGATGCAGCCTGTTTAAAAGCAGCCTTAGATGCAGGTCACCCAGTTGATTTAAATCGAGTAGGTTTATTTGCTGAAGGGGTTGCCGTTAAACGAATCGGTGATGAAACATTCAGACTTTGCCAACAATATATCGATGATATTATTACTGTTGATAGCGATGAAATTTGTGCGGCTGTCAAAGATTTATTTGATGATGTTCGTGCCATTGCTGAACCATCGGGTGCGGTCGCACTGGCGGGACTGAAAAAATACGTTGAAAAACACAATATTCAAGGTGAAAATCTTGCTCATATCTTATCGGGAGCTAATTTAAACTTCCATAATTTACGTTATGTGTCAGAACGCTGTGAATTAGGTGAAAAACGAGAAGTCTTAATCGCCGTGACGATTCCGGAGAAAAAAGGCAGTTTCCTAAAATTTTGTCAGATCTTGGGGGGGCGTTCAGTCACCGAATTTAATTATCGCTATCATGATGAAGAATCGGCATGCATATTTGTAGGTGTTAAAATCACTAAAAATAGTGAAAAAGATGACATCATGCAACAACTCACTTCAGCCGGTTATCCCGTGGTTGATCTGACTGATGATGAAATGGCTAAATTGCATGTTCGCTATATGATTGGTGGCAAGCCTTGTCAGCCAATTCAAGAACAAGTTTACAGCTTTGAATTCCCAGAATCGCAAGGGGCATTACTCAAATTCTTACAAACACTTGGTACCAACTGGAATATCTCAATGTTCCATTACCGAAGCCATGGGACTGATTATGGTCGCGTTCTTGCTGCATTTGAAATTGACCAAACCAATAGCCATGATTTTGGTAAACACTTAACCGAATTAGGTTATGGTTTCCATAACGAAACCGAAAATCCATCCTTAAAACTCTTTTTAACCAATTCGCATTAAATAAAGGAAGACTATTCACTTTTACGGGCGTTAATTAAAGTGGATAGTCTCTAAATCCTAACCAAATAGTTTAAACTTTTAAAAAAATAGATAGATTAACCATGATTAAATTAGCAACAATTGGAACCAATTGGATCACTGAAAAATTCATTGATGCGGCATTACAAACTAAACAATATCAATTAACCGCTAT
This sequence comes from uncultured Gilliamella sp., assembly GCA_945291235.1. The sequence goes on along the minus strand of CALYQY010000001.1, from coordinate 30,999 downwards.
CTATTCCCGTGATATCAACAAAGCCAATGAACTGGCAAAAAAATACCAAGTTAATACGGTATTTGATAAGCTCACCGAGCTTGCTCAATATGCCAATGTCGACGTTGTTTACATTGCCAGCCCAAACTCACTCCATTTTGAACAAGCCAAATTGATGTTGGAAAATAATAAAGATGTAATATGTGAAAAACCATTAACCTCGAATTTGATGGAAACCCAAACATTAATTAACATTGCCAAACAACATAAAAAACTCATTTTTGAGGCACTTAAAACCGTTTATTTGCCCAATTATCAATTAATTCGGGATTATCTTCCAAAGTTAGGAAGAATTCGCAAAGCACTACTCAACTACTGTCAATATTCCAGCCGTTACGAAAGTTATTTGAATGGCAATAATCCCAACACGTTTAATCCCACCTTTTCAAATGGTTCTATAATGGATATTGGAGTTTACCCACTCAATTTTGGACTAGGATTATGGGGATATCCCAATAAAATAAATGCCAGTGCGACAAAACTTGCGTCTGGTGTCGATGCGCATGGCAGTGTTTTACTTAATTATGGCGATTTTGAGGTCATCATTTGGCATTCAAAAGTCAGTAACTCTTACCTTCCTAGTGAAATTCAAGGCGAAAATGGATCGCTTATTATTGAAAATCTTGCCACTTGTGAGCGCGTTATTTATCAACCAAGAATCGGTGAAAAAAAAGAAATCACCCTTACACAACACAATAATGATATGTATGACGAAGCGAAAGAATTCGCTAAGCTATATCGACAACGCAACGTAGATCATAACGGTTTAGCCTATTCGAAACTATCATCAACAATCTTGACTGAAATAAGAAATCAAACAGGTGTGGTGTTTCCTGCCGATCAACCTTAAAGATCTTTAAAATATACAGAATGAAATAATAAGTTGCCAAACCTTTATAGCAGAACGCTAACTAATATTAGCGTTCTGGGTGATATATCCGTTGACTGAGTATAAAACAACTATCCGACCAAACACGCTTATTTAATATGTGCAATATAACCCTTAATAATCTCGACACTATTTTTAAATAACTGCTTTTCATTATCTGAAAAATCTAACTCAATAATTTTTTTGATACCATGCTGATCTAAAATCGCAGGCACACCTATTGCCACATCTTGATAACCATACTCCCCGTGTAAAATACAACTTAATGCTAACGCACGATGGCTGTTAGTAAAAATATGCTGACAAATTTCAGTAATCGTACTGGCGATACCATATTCGGTACAATGCTTAAATTTAGCAATTTCAAAACCTTTATTCTTCGCTTTGCTGCCAATATCATTAAAATCGATTCTATTTTTTTCTAGATGATTAAGGTTAATGCCATAAACCGATGAATGCGACCAAACGGGAAATTGTGAATCGCCATGCTCGCCAACAATAAACGCATCGATACTTTGTGGACCAATATCCATTTGTTCCCCCAATAAACGACGTAATCTTACTGTATCAAGCCAAACCCCAGTACCAATTATCCGATGACGAGGTAAACCTGATAATTGCCAAACTTGGTAAGTAATCGCATCACATGGGTTAGTCGCCACTAAAAAAATCCCTTTAAAACCATTTTTCATCATATCGGGCACAATCGTTGCAACAATTTTTGACGTACCAGCTAGCTCCTCCGCTCGGCTTTTTTGCGCTAATCCCGAAGTAACCGTAATAATCGCAATATCAATATCAGCACAATCATTGGCATCACGTAAACTGACTTTAATCATGTTTTGCCGATAAGCAGCCGCATCTAATAAATCCTGAGCATGTCCATAAGCCCGATCTTTATTTACATCAACCAGTACAATTTCTTCACAAATACCACGATTAACCAAGGTATAAGCCGTCGTGGATCCCACATTCCCTACTCCAATAATCATGACTTTACGTAGTTTCATAATAAACTCCAATTATTTGAAAAATGAAATAAAATCAATAGAAATACAGATACGAAAGCGTTTGTCATCACAGCGTTAGTATTGCATATTTTTGTGTAAACGTGGAATCGTTTTCTTATGTCAATAGGGTCAAAACAATTTATTCCATTGGAACACTAAAACTCGTTTGCAAGTATTATGCCGATTCGGTTTATTTTTGCATATTTGGGGAATAAATATTTTTATATAAATCAGAAGTTTTGTCTTGCGGTTTATCCCTGTGCATACAGGGATAAACAGAAATCTGGAAACCCATCCAGTCGGTTAGTTTTAATTGACTGTATGATTGTTTTATATATTAAGCATTCTATATAATCAGCAATTGCTTTTTTTATGTGTTATTTTTAGTAGGGATAGTCCAGCAAAAATAGCGGCTTTTTTGAGCCATATTTTTCACCCATTTCAGTTACTAGCGCTTGTTCATTATCTGTCAGATACAATCCGGGCAATCTACTTCTACCAGCTCATTTTTGCGCCTCAGCTAAGCTCATCTATTAGATCCATCGTTTCATCAAAGTAATCACGTTCACCGCGTTCAGATTGATAGCGATATGCATTAATTTGTTTACTATTTTTGGACATTAATATTAGATGATTTTTATCTAGCGGTAATTTATATAGATCTAAAAACGCCTCTTTAGCGGCAGAAAAAAATGGAGTTTTTGTACTGAGATTTTTAATTATTTCACTACCTCCTCGTCGTTGTTTAATAACGTAAACTTTATAAATATTTATATTTTCAGGTATCGCCATTTTCGTCCTCTACTGTCGTTATATTTATCTGTCATCTTTTGTGATTTATGACCCAAAAGGTTTCTCGTATCAACTCTTTGAACTCTATACAAACGTTCCAATAGCGATTTGATCTCGTGAAACGTTAGCGGCGTTCCGACCCAATAGTTAGTAGCAAAAAACGGTTTATCCTTATGTGTAAAGGGAACATGCCAACTGTTTATTAGATTTTTGAAAAGTTAAATTGCTTTTAGAGGTAAAGAAAACCATTAATTATAGATAAAACTGTTTTAGAATCAGTTAAAGACCAATGCTTTTGACCTTCTATCTGTACCTTTCTCAATCTTTTCCAAACCTCCTTAAGGGCTTTTATCTTAAATTAAAATTACTGTATACTTTATATTCAATGAATTGATTGGTTGCTTTTATTATTTCTAATTTTACGCCTTTATATCTTATTACTTTTGATTCTGATAAATCATATTCAACATTATTTGAAAATGCTGGGCGAGCAAAATCATTATTAAATTCTTTATACCCAATGTTAATCTTATTACCTACTTTGCCATTATAGATTAGTATTTGCTGGAAAGCGTTTTGATAAGTTACGTTTTTCTTTTGGTACGAAAATGAAGCATCACTTTTACATATAGAACCACCGCTAACAGTTATAATACATAAGTCATTATCTTTTTTACTAGTTCTAATTCCAACAGGTATATCAGCAAAGGTTGATTTTCCCACAGTTACTCCAGAATTTAACTCATTTAAACCAAAAAATAAGTATTTTTGATCTTCACCTACTTTAGGATATTCTCCTGCATGAATAGTAAAATCCACTCCCCTGCTAACTACTGTAGTTTGAGGAAAATAAATAACATCCCTTGATGCCACCGTTCCCTGTCTAACCATATCATCACCGATAAAGGTTTTTGTAACAACATTCAAATCGGGATAGCTTATTTGTTTTGTTTCAACTACATAATTATACTTCACTGTGTTACAAGCTGTTAAAACAAAGCCAATTAAACTTAAAAAGATTATTTTTTTCATACCATTCTCCTTAATTTTTGGATAATGGTATGTGATTTAACCAAATAAATCAACGACGATTTAGTTTTCCGCAGGGTCGCATTTGTTCATCAATAATTGTTAGTACTGATTGTTTTATCATTCAACCGATTGCTCTTCCATCCTATTCTGATATTCCACTATTACCAACATTTACTGGCACATGTACAGTTATATTGCCTCCAGATTTATTAGATGTTTGCAAAAAATCTATTAAATCAGCGTTAGTGCGAGCATCAACAACACACTCACCAGTTTATCCCTGTGTATACAGGGAACACAACTCTCCTGCGCTGCCAATTTTCGGTTTTGGCGATTTATCCCTGTGTATACAGGGAACACTGATCTATCATCATAAGCAATTATTTCAGATTCGGTTTATCCCTGTGTATACAGGGAACACAAGATCGGATTCTTCGGAATCGGCTTTATTATCGGTTTATCCCTGTGTATACAGGGAACACGGTGGCGGTACTATCTCGTTCGACGGATTCAACGGTTTATCCCTGTGTATACAGGGAACACAATGGTTTTTTGTATAAATCCGTATATTGTACCGGTTTATCCCTGTGTATACAGGGAACACGCATTAGGTGGGTATATGCCCATGACAATGGGCGGTTTATCCCTGTGTATACAGGGAACACCTGTTATGCGCAAAAAAGGATGTCCAGATATTCGGTTTATCCCTGTGTATACAGGGAACACAGTGACAGGTTCTGTCAGAACTTGCTTACCCTCGGTTTATCCCTGTGTATACAGGGAACACTGCAGAATCACTGCAATGGATGGTCGAGGAGAAGGTTTATCCCTGTGTATACAGGGAACACCAGCCCATGCCCCGCCATAATATTCGTTTATAGCGGTTTATCCCTGTGTATACAGGGAACACTCTAATTATAACCTATTGTTTATTAATTAAAATAGGGAGGTGTAAAATTCTACCGATTTTTTGTTGTTTTTTTAGGCACTTTGTTTCAAGACGCATTTTAAATTTAATTTTAAGTTTATCAAATAGTTACCTGTATTTAAAACGATTTTTTAATGGCGCACACTTTTATAATTTTTCAGCGCACCGACCAATTTTGTTGACTACATCAAATCTTACTTTTTTGGTGTTTGATTTTGAGGAACTATTCTATATTGATTTTGCCTTTGCGTCTTTGCTTTATTCAGCTTGATCTCGCATGTTATAAACATTAACTAAATTGGCAGAATGTATAATAGACAATAAAGTTGGGAATTTAATCAAAACATTACCTTTTTGAATTTTTAAAAAGTGGTTATCCCAGTGTGTACAGGGAACACCATGGTTCTAATCCAGCTCTAATCTAAAGCCTAAGTTTATTCCTATGTATATTTAGCATACACATATTTTTGAGTATAAAATTTAGAAGTAGACAGTTTTAATCGTTATATAAATAACCTCCAAATGAAACATAAGGGAAATGTGTACGTAACCTATTACTGCTGAAGGCAAATTTAAGGTAGTTTATAAGCAATAACTGGCAACTGTTGGGGTGATAGTAACTTAATAGTTGAAAAATAAAGGATTGGCGACTAAATGCAATTTAATCAAACGCATTTTGAATAACTTTTTGACTCGATGGTCTATAAAAAACCTCATGATTAATTTCTGAGGTTATCAGAATCTATTAGTCAAATATATAATTTGAATAGAGGTTGATTAATTTGATTCAATTTCTTCAATATCAGTAGGAAGTTCTGCAAAGATCACTTTAGCATTATAGATTGTATTATCTTTTGTTCTTTGTTTAGCATTTATGGTCATATTAACGAGTTTTCTTGCCCATTCGCCATTTTGAATAGCTTGAATATGAGCCATTTTTAAAGTATTAACCTAGACAGCAGCTGTGAATTCTTCACCATTACGGACATTTCTAACTTTGACTTTAAATTCTATAGGATCTGATGAATCAACATTTAAAACTCGATATAAACCATCTAACCTAATATCAATAGAAGGTTTACGAGCATTTTTACCCAATTCATCAGCAATGTCACCAGATAATTTTACACCTTGATACTCCATTATACTTGCTGTAGAACCTCGTTTTAAAAATTCTGCTTTTGCATCTTCAGATAAAGCGACAATAGTTTGAACTCGTGGATTTTGAACTGCTAAATCAGCCATAATTTTAGCTCTTTTAGTTTCTTCTTGACCTACAAATTTTAGGTGATCCAATGTTGCTTTTTGTTCATCATTTTTGATTTCTTGTTGACGAATTTCCTTTCTGTTATCTAAATAATTTTTATAAGCTGAATCTCCGAAGTAAAGTACTGCAATAGATAATACTGCAATAAGAATATGTTTAGATTCCATTTTACCGACCAAATTTTTACATGTATTTTCTAAAAGTTGTTGTAAATCAATTTTAAATTTAGAGCTACCTTCTTCGACTTTAATAATTAACTCTAACATCTGCTTTTCATCTTTAGAGAGTTTTGCAGGGCTAGGTACGCCATATTTAGCTGTAGCAAAGGAACGGTATAAGCTTTTCTGCAATTCTAAAAAAGCTTTCATTACCGGCGCAGTAATTGATGAATTGAATTGTGTTCCTACCATTCTTACTTGCAATATAGGCCAACCATTAAAATCCACATTTAGATTATCTAATTTTGTCATATCAAAAGACTTATCAGATAATATTTCTAATAGCTTATAAACATCAGATTCATTATTGATTACAATTTCATTCATCTTTATTATTCCTATTATGATCTTTTATTTAAAAATATGTAAGTACTTTTTATTTCATTTAATTTTACTCATTAACAACTTTACTACTACATTCTTTTTCTACTCAACTTCTTTTAATTGCTTTGATTGCCTCACCAAAAAATAACAAAACCCCCATTAAATTGACTTTTGTTTACAACATATTCCATACTTTATTAAATGGTTTATTCCTATGTGTTCAGGTAATCTTAATTAGTAGGATATGGGTTAATCCTCTGAATTTTTGTTATTCTTATAAAGCAATTTATTATGCTTTTTATTTATCTATCCTTTATTAATTTCGTGCTGTTTTTTTGGTATATCTTAATTGTGCTTTGCCATCGGGCATAAAATAAGTACCGTATTTGACTAGTCCACCTTCTTTAAAATAACAGACTAATTCATAGCTAAGCACCATAGAATCTTTATTTTTCTCATCAATATTGATATTTATTGATTCAAGTCGTGGCTCATAAATGAGTAATGTTTGTTCTATGGCTCTCATTAATACGTAAGCTGATGACGGTAATGCCTGAAAGATAGTGGACATGTCCGGTAGCCCATAATCAGGCATATGGTTGATAGCCCCTGCCCGACTATTTAGAATACGCTCGATATTATCCATTACACTTATAATGGTTTGTTCATTTTCGGCTATTTCATCTATCGGGATACCAGACTCAAAATAGCCATATAAGATGTCATATAATGAAGCACTCATTTACTTTTCTTCCACAAGTTTAATGCTATATTGGCTCGCGATAATTTCGCGTGGTTCAGTGATATAAAGATCGCCACGTTCCAATACTATTCGCCAACTGTTATCTTTTAGATTTGGTTCTTTGAAAAGCGCTATCACGCCTACTACATCTGCTTTTTTATCAAATGGTGTATCAATTGAAATAGATGTATCGGGTTTTAGTACAACTTCTTTGCTTTCAATGAGTGATTCTTGTAATATTTCACTGTCATTATCAACGAGTTCCTGATAAGAAGCAGCGTTAAAATTATCAGCATCTTTTAATTGATAAATTCGGATCACAACGGGTGATGAGCGTCCATCATCATCTGTATTTAATTCAGCCCTTGCTTTTAGATCTAAATGTAATGTTCTGACATTCCATTTAAAGACAGAATCCGTGATTTCAACCGCTGTTTCACTTACACTCTGAGCTATACCACAACCCATTAGCGAAATGATTAATAAACTAGCAAGTAATGTTTTCATTATTCTCATTTTTAGTCCCTTGATTGATATACTTGATAATCAACACCAGAATAGCTACCCAAATTCACTTTGATTTCGTCTTCAACAGGTTGATTATTTTCGTCAGTTTTATTAAATGAAGCAGTTAATCCTAATCTGCTATTTCTTGATTTTAGTTGGCTTCTTGGTAGAAAAATTCGCTTAATACACAGCGTTATTTTGGCATCTACACGATAGCCTAAATAAGCACGTAATAAAGCTAAAATATCATGAAATAATTGTCCGTCGGGCAATAGCTCAGCAATTTGATGTTCGTGTTGAGGCGTGATAACAAGATGAATACTTTGATTACACTCTTTAAAACGTGAACCCAATGCAGCACCACCATCTAGTCCGATTCGATGTGGTCCTTGACCGCCCAATTTTGCTGGATAATCAATTGACTGCCAAATAGGATAAAATTCGCTTACACTCACTTGCGCATCATCGACCATCACACGCACTAATCCGATAATGCCTTCTGCTGTACGTGTTTTTTGAGACATTAATCCTAATAATGCAAAACATCGAGATAGTGGCGTACCTATTTGTTCAATAGTACCTTTTACACCTAATCCTATTAAACCAGACAAACATTTTGATACTGGATCACGCCCACCACTTAAATAACATGCTGGATAATGATACTTCAACCAAATACGATAAAATTGAGTAATGACCCGATGATTGAACATATCCAAAAAATCAGTCATGGATTGATAATTTTCGTCTCGCCGAATAATTTTATCAAGCAAACCAAGCGGTAATACGGCATCAACCCCATACAACCCTAAAAAACGTGTTCTAACTGTTGTTGGACGATTTATGTAGGGTGCTTTTTCTATATATTTCAGTTCACTTGCTGGGAAAGACATATCCACCGAAGGTGCAAAACGCAACGGATCTGCAGCTGGTGATTCGCTTTTACCCAATATAGGCTCGTCTGCATATAACTGCTCAAGTAACTGACAAAAACGATAAAAATTAATTTTTGGCAGTTGCTTTTCAAGCATCTGCATTAAAGGGCTGTTTTCGATGTTTTGCTCTGGTTCCATACAATTTTATTTCCTGTAGGTAGACTAATAATAACCAATTGTGTAAATAAATTAACATCGGCATATAAAGCAAAAAACTGATGTAATAATTCGCCGAACAGCATTACATCACCTTCCCCGGTAAATTGAAAACTATTGATAGTGACTTCTATTTCAATACCTCGTTGCAGCATACCTTTAACTGTGCGTTTAATCATTCGATGAGAAACTTCAACGATACCTTCTAAGCGTCTGCGATTAAGTTCGTTATCTGTCCAATCATATAATGCGAGTGTTCCACGTAGAACTTCAGCATTCATTAATGACAAATAATTCGGGGCAAGATGCGAAAGAACACGCCAATAAAAGCGATCCTCAGTTGGTGGATAGCAAGGTATTGTTGGAGAACAAAGATTTCGTACTTTAGCAATATTACCATTTGAGTCAGAAAGATCATGAATTCGAGCATTACGTAAAGCTTTACGAGGTAACATACCATTAGTACCTGTTATACGTAACGATAAAGTCTCGGTTTCGAGCATTTCGTTTTTATCCCAAATTTTACCGCCCAAAATCAGCCATGTGTCATGTAAACCGGAAGCACCTCTTCTCACTCGAGTATGATAATATCTTTCTGGCGCATCATGACGTAGCATACCTCCACGGTGTTTAAAACTCGTGAATGGAACATATCGATAACGTCCATCACGCGTAATAGCTTCAACATGTTCAACAGAATACACTTCAACATGCCCATCTTGGCGTAATAAAGGTCGAAGTAAATATTCGCTTTCTAGCTGATTTACCACAATTGGATCGGCTTCCATATCAAACAAGTTGATGACTGGCACGCAATGCAAACGAATATTATCATCGCCAAAAGGCATATCGGTTGGCCATGATTGATTGAGCGTCAATTCAATATCAATATAAGTACATGCTTCTGATATATTGCTCGTTTTTAAACCATGCAAGTCAACAAACATAAATTTTTCACGAAATGCAAAATATTCTAGTAGAAGTTGATAGCCAGAAAATGCATTATCTGGTTTTAACCATAAGCGATCGTCTTCGCTGAATCCAACGGGAGTAATATGACCATTTAACGAAACTCGTGTTTCAGGATCATCAGAGTAACGAACGTGAATTGAGCCAACTTTCTGCGTTAAAACATGATGTAGTGTTGATGCGATGGGGGCATCTGCATTTAAATAAAGGCGTAAACATGACAAATCCAACTGTTCAAAGTCTGCCAGTTCAGTAATACTCAACCGAATAGTAATCATGCTACGACCATCATGGCTTAGCCCTAATCTAGCTTGACTTATTTTAATAGGTCGTAAAGTGACGTCTTGTGTTGTTCTAAATGGACACCGTGTACCGACATGCCCCAATGGCTCAGATTGCACTTGCAATCCCTTTGGAATGACTTCTTCACGTGATAATGTCGTATAATTTGGCGTTAGTTCCACGATCGATAATGATGGGATCAGTCGTAAATAGTGAGGCCAAAGTAATGTCACTAAACTTTCCGTTAATTCGGGTAAGTCATCATCAATTTTTTGACGTAAACGACCAGTTAGAAAGGCAAACCCTTCAAATAAACGCTCTACATAAGGATCACGATCACCGACACGATCTAAGTTTAACAAACTAGCTCTATCAGGATGTATTTTGGCGAATTCTTTTCCTGCTTCTCGCAAATACCGCATTTCTGATTCGTAATAGCGTAAAATTAAATCATCCATTTTTCATCTCTTTATTTTTTTGTATATTCTGTTTAGTAATATCGTTATTGAAACTAACTACCCCATAAATAAGGTGCTTGATTAACGCTACATAACACTTAATGCTCTAGCTGGATCAAGTTGCATTAATTCGTGCTGTAACAAATCAATTTTTTCTGAAAGCTCGGGTTTAAAGCCATCTTTCAGTTGATTTTTTTGCTTCATTAGTTTTAATAAAAAACGTTTAACATCAAATATTAATTCTGGTTCCCACTGTAAAAGTGTCATTGTTTGCTGCTGACTATTGAGACCAAGCAATAATTTCATAGCGATATCTTGTTTACCCATTTGCTCAGCGACTCTTGCTTGCGTATATTGCAGCAAATAACGTTGTTTAGGTGAGCGTAAAGTAGGTAAATTTTGCAACCACTGAAATGCCTTTTCAATACTTTCACTATGCGCCAATTCTAACGCTTGTTTTTCAATTTCATTCCAATCGTTTTCGCCAGAAATCGAAATTGGTTCAATACTGTCGCCTTCATCTAAATGATGAATGCGCGCATTGGTTGCAATCCAATTGAGCGTTTCATCATCGGCAAACGGTGTGCCATTATCGAATGAAAGCCGTTCTATGCCGTTTAATCTTTCAAGCATCAACCCAATATCCGTTAAAAATATGTCTGCCCAAGCTTGATGAGGTGCCCCCATTTTTTGCAATGCCATTACTGTTGCTCGTTGTAAATCAAGCCAAAAATGGTTCGCACCTTCCATAAAAGCCGCTTCCACACGTTCAAAAAGCTCTGACCATTGTTGTTGGATGATTAAACGACTAATATTTTGTTTAAGTTCTGCTCTTGGTGCAGGTAAACGAGTTCGTCCTCGATGATCTGCTGGAGGTAAATCGACAATGGTATCCCAGCGTAATATTCGTAAAAAACGACCTGCTGCAAGATAGCCTTCTGGCTTTTCTCTTAAAAATGCAGCCATTTTGCGAGCTTGATCAAGTAAGTCTCGTTGTGAACCAATTTTAGCATCCGATAGTTTAGGAAAAGATTCTGGCATTGATTCAGAAACAGGCATAGATGATGATGCGTTTTCTGGTTGAGTACTTTTAACGGGTTGCTTTAAATTATTGCTAAAAAAGTGAACAAGCGCAGAAAGATCTGGTGCTTCAAGCTTCTGCTCTGGAGTTTCGCCAACAAACAACGTTTGACAAATACTATCGATCTGATTTAGCGCTAAAATAATTCGCGAAAGACATTCTTCTGAAATGGGCTGTAATTGGGTAAGCGGCTCAAGAAACCTTGCATTTGCTAGCCATTCTATCGCATTTTTACGAATATTATGCCGTGAAGGGTAAACAGAGGTTCCAAATTTTTCAAGCAAACCTGCTAATATTTCAACACCGTCGGCATAACCATTGGCGCCATCAATATGTAATCGAGCCAAACAATAATAAGTAACAACACGTACATCTTTACTATTCTTCTTTAAGATATTTTCACTTTCCGTCGCGACTAACTCGTAATCAATTCCGGAAAGTTTAGCGATTTCTTCTTTTATTTCCTGAAAAGTATCGTGGTAAGTTAAATCTTCACCCGTTGGTTTATCAAGACTAATTGGCTCTAGCCAATCTGCCCACTGTAAACTTAGATTTTTTTTAGCTGATTCACTTGAATCTTGCGATCCAAATAAACGGTTTAACAATTGGCTAAACATAATAATCTTCCATCATATAATTAATTTTCAAAAACTCTATTCGGTAATGTAAAGTTACGCAATTTTAATAACGTTAGTGGTCCTTGCCCCAACTGTGTACGTAAAATATATCGTAATCTACCTTCCTCAGATACTTTCCAAACCAGCTCATAGCGACTTGAATCAAGTGGTTTAACTGATGCTTTTTCAAGTAGTCTAATCAAAGACCAATCACCATTGAAATAATCATAGAGTTTTAATCCTGTTTCATCAGAACTCCAACTTAACTGTGAATAAGGTGAATAACCATCACCAGGCCAATTGAATCGTTGCCAAGTTGGTGCTTGGTTATAATATTCTAATTTTTGTTTATTAATGATTAATTCAGTTCGGACAATATTATTGCCACTGCGTGGCATTAGATCAAAGGCTAAACTAACATCACCTGATGTGATTAATTCAGATGATAAATCGTTAAATAACTCCAATGCGTTGATAAATTTCGGTGAAAAATTAAGTCCTTGAGCGTTCACCGTATTAACAACCCATCTGCCCCCTTTCTTTTCTAAGACGCCACCTAATTCATTTATAATAAAATTGTCGATAATGCCTGTATCACTACGTAAAAAACGAGCAAGTTCAGCAAACGACGCTTCGTTTTCACTATTTTTGAAAGGATAACGACCCGCAAATGACTTTTCCCATTGATGCACAATATAATTTTGCCAAATTTCGTTAAAACTTTCAGTCGCTGGGGTTAATACGACCTGCCACGATTGCTCAAGCGGTTGCTTAAATAAACTATGTCCAAATCCAGACCATTCATTACCTAAATTAGCGGCAATTAAATTTCCGTAATCTCGTGTTTCGGTCAAGTCAACTGACGTGCCTTTAAATACACTTTTAGCAAGTCCTTGCATCATTGCTTTAGGATCTGCGCTATTGGTCACATTTTGCAATTTTAAGCGGACTTGTGTGACTCGTGAAAGATAGGTTTGTAATGAAAGATTATTATTTTCATTTTTGATTAAGTTCACGATAGGTGAAAAAGTTTCTGTTAAAGGTCCTGAAGCCTCATTATTTGCTAAAGGAATAACAGATTGATTCTTTTTGCCTATGATTTGCTGTGCAGTACGAATTAAATTATCGGACAGTCCATCGCCAGAATAATCAACTTCAGACTGATATTTAACGACATTAATTAATGCAATCAAAGGGGATTGACGATTATCAGCCAATAAAGTCAATTGCTCAATAACATCAGACACATTATTAGCTGGTTGCCATTGAATATTATTTAAAAAATACGCCCAAGATGCTCCATATTCACTAAAATAACGATCTTTTAATTGCTGTCTTAACACATCGGGCGATATTGAAGCAATTAAATTGCTTTGGCTATCTTCGCCCAATACCCAGTCAATTTGCTCTTTACGTGATTTAGCTGCGCTATTAATTTCATTTTTAATAGTATCTTCCCATGCTTTACGGGTAAAAATACCGGGAACTTCAACATCATTAATAAAGAGAATATTACTATCAATTCCTTCAAGTAATTGATTTAAATTTTGATTGGTATATTGTTGACTTGCACGCTGAATAATATCTTGATAAAGCGTATTAACGGCATTTTGAACACCAATTTTATTAATCAATATTTTTTGTATACCATTGACCAAACGTTTGTCTTCTTGAAGCGCCCAGTCTGGCTTACTTTTTAATACTTGTCCCCAAAAACGGACCAGATCTGGCATTAATCGTTGCCAATCACCATCACTAATACCTTCTGGTGCTCGCCATTTTTGTGAAGCGAACTGACTTAAGTAAATACCATCACTTTTATCCGGATGACTTAACATTAAATAAGCCTTTAAAAAATCATAAGCTGAATCGGCTAATTTTAAACGCTCTGGACTATCTGGTGGTAGCTCTGTTAGCAAGGTTAAATAATCTGTCATTAGATTATGAAACGGAGTGGCAATATTTCTAGAATTGGTCACTCGATAAGAAAGCCACAAATTTTCTAAAAGCTCATTATTATGATTCAAACCAAATCGATAGCTAAATGGCGCACCGTGTTGTTTACGATAAAGTAACTGCTCAATACGTTGTTGTAATTCAAATTGGTTTTGTAATTTGGTTGTTAAGTCTTGTTGAATCGAACTATCCGCATTTTTTACTAATTTAATACTATCGTTGATAAGGGTTGAATTTCGGAAATACGAGTTTAAAACACCTAAACCAAGCAACGTAGACACACCAAGTAAAAAGATGCAAGACACCATTCCCCAACGAATGCCCATACGTTTTCCTAACTGTGCATTGGCATCATCACTAATTGATTGCCAAGTTGGGGTCATCACTAAATAGTTATCAAAATTTAATTCTTCATTTTCTGAAAAGACTTGATGAGGGACAAAAAATAGCCCTCGAACATAAGGTGAATACGGAAAAGCGGTAAACATTCCCAAATAACGCTTAATGTGTTCAATATCACCTTTAGTTAATTTTTGACTTATTTTTAATAAAAAATCGTGAGTAATTGAGCCTTTAACTTGTTGCATTCCACGTATACAACACTCTTGGGACAATTGATACAATGACGTGTCGATTGATTGCAACGATTCTTGATTTAATGATGGGAAAATGACGCCTACACTTTGTTCGATACGACCTACTTGATGCCATTCACTATTTTGTGGCGCAACTAAATAGAGCGGAGCAGACCACTTCAATAATTTGTCACGTGCTTCTATTTGCTGTAAAGCTTTTTCAATCAACACTTGCTGTTGACGATTACTGTCAAGATAATATTTAGGCATTACCCATATAATGGCATTCAACGGTTTAGCCGCAAAAGGAATACAGCGAGAAAAACGTTTTTTTAATGCCAATAACCAAGATGTATCAAGCTCATGTTCAATATCACCACCATAAACCATCAACGTTTTATCACATAATTGCCATTTATCGTCTTGTAAATTAGGGAATACGGACTCGACATCAGTATATGATCCAATAACAAGACACTTTCTAATTTTATAACGCCAAAAAAGGCCATGACGATGACGCATAAATTTGACTGGTTCCCAAAAAGAATCAGTAACGCTTTCTTTTTTCTGTTTTTTATTATCAATATCAATATTCGTTTTATCGTCTTCACGGAAAGTTAATTTTAAAACTTTACGTAGCCCCCAATATGTAAGACTATCAATGTGACTTAGAAGTAGCGCAATAACTAAAACGGTCAAAGATCCAATAACTTTTTCAGTTGGCCAAATCAAAAAAGAAAAGGTATCTTGCCAAATCAAAAAAATTAAAACGATTGCAATTATTAGCAACATCATCATCCACACAAATCTAAACTTTTTCATTTTTTTCGCTTCTCTTATTTTCTTCTTGCAAACAGGACACAACCGAAGCCACAAGGTTAGGCTTACCTATTACTATTAATTGTTTATTTTTCGTAAGAAATGCATTATCAATCGCCAATGCTAACCCTAACATATACGTACAACAGCCTGCATAACCTATCGAAGATTCAATATTAAAAATATTTTCAGATTCAAACTCGATTTTATTTAAATGATCCTTAACAATTGATTCTAATTCATATGAAACACCGTTAAACCAAACAGCATCAAAATTAGAATCAATGTTATTTGCCCAGTGCAAGGCATCATCAATTGTTTGGGTGAGTGTGGATTTTTTTTCACAACGATGAACTTTAATCAAAAATGGATGATCATTTAAAAGAAACCGTTTTTTATCAACTTTTTCGCCTGCTAACAAAAACATCGAAGCAAATTCACCATCTTTATCAGCGGGTGCATAAAACATTCGGGCGGTAATAAGTAATAATAATTCATGATCATGATCGCTATCGTCTAACCATGATTCAATAAAGGTGTCTGATTTATTGGGATTTTCAATAATAAAACTTGACGGTCGTCGAACAATTTTACCTAATGTTTTCGACCATAATTCGGTTATCTTATCGCTTGATTCTGTGGGCTCAATAAATAATCTTACATGTAATTTTATATCACGAGGAATTGAAGCCAGCTTTTGATCTAATAACTCTTTCCAGGTGATAAAAAAAGGTTTTAAGCGTTCACAAAAATCATCACTATTACAATTATCAGGAATAGGTAAACTTGAATGATTAGTCGGACTAGAAGATTTAGGGTGAGACTTTTTAGTCATGACTATTTTGTTTTCTTTTAGTTTATTGGCATTTTCAAACTTACCATATTCAGTAACAAGAGAATGCTCTAAAACATATAAACCTCGTTGCGCATAATTAATCAATTCTTGTTTACGCGCTTCACGATGGATATTCCATTCTCGATTATAAATTTTACGATAACCATAAAGATAATAGTTATATAAAAAAAGCAAAACCCAAGCCAATAAAGGATAAATAATTATTCCTGATACAAATTGTTCGTTAGGAATGCTATAACTTAAACTCAAAACAATCGTGATGATACTTCCAATCAAAATAAATACCAGAAGTAAAATTCCCCAAAACCAACGATTAAATTTTTTTACTTCCGGTTTAGGATCAGATAATAATGTTAAATCAACTGGCATTAACCTTTTCCTACTTTTGGTACAGATGAGATTAAAGAACAACCACATGCACTTTTATGACCGTCTAAAGCAACCTTTTTGCCTTGATCAGTAAAAGTTGATTCACCTTCGATAATAGGGTTAATTCCATGATTTTTTTTGGGGCAGCTGACTAAATCACCTTCCCTTGCTACAGGTATACCTAAAACTTTCATTGTTGATGATGCAGTGATAACTTTTCCTCCATGATCCGTTGCATCACCAAGACGAATCACGCCTTTTAAATTACTCATTCTTTTTATTTCCTTTATTATTTCCTTAAATTTTTTACATATATTAACCTAATTTTATAGAAAACAATAATATTTTTTTACAAAATGGCATTCTTAACCGATTAATTTTACTGTGTTTTTAATTTTTGTTATTGAACCATAATAAAATTAAATAATTGCAAAAAAATTTAATTCGTAATTAAAAGGATTGTAACCGTTACCATGGTTTATAGAAATCGCTTACAAAATTAATAGTATAGTATTCGATTATTAAAACAATAGTCGTCGTTTAACAAAAAGTTATTTATTATCTTAAAAACTAATTTAATTCAGCTACAATAACATAAGGAACATAAAGTAACGTTTTATTACCTTGGTTGTCCGTTTCTATTTTGAGTGAACAGCGTGTCGTATAATTCATGTTTTAAACAAGTAACCTAATAATATTAATAAAGTTATAAAAGATATTTGCCACTTACACCTACTCTTAATTTTAAAGTACCATCACTTTTTTTAGAGTAATACTGGATCCCTGTCAGAAGGCTTTTACCTTCTCCCACAGACTGTATTGCACCATTAGCTTTGTATAAGCTATAAATATCTTTATTTTTTATCCAATTTGGCACATTTTCCATATGGTAACTAAAAATTATCATTGGTTTATCTTCCCATTGATTATCCACTTTCTGTATTTTTTCTACTACCACCTTGCCAAAACAGAAGTTAGTGCCACCCCACCAATCTTTATCGAGATATTTACGCCCCTCATCGGTTAGATCATAACGATATAGTGGTTTATCACCATCATACCCCACCAGTTCTTCGGTAAATAACCCTTCTTTGGCATATAACGATAGCTTTAAATTGAGTCTTTTATTCTGCTTAATTTTATCATAGGGATCTTTCGGGTTTATCTCACCTTCCAAATAGTGAATAGTATAGGGATACATATCTTTATAAATTTTTCCCACTGCAAGACAAAAAGCTCTATTACCATCCGGATTATCCCAATCATTTTCTTCCTGAATTCGGGTTTTATAATCAGTATTATCACAACCGGTTAGTAGTGATAATAGAATTAAACTGCAACTTAACAGTGAGTGTTTTATCTTTTGATTGTTCATTAACATTACCTGTTTTTTTATTCGTTTATTTTATGACTTGACCACGCTATCGACCAACTAAGTTTTCAAACCAGCTAACCACCTTATATTGATAAGAAAGCAGATAAGGGAACGCTTTATTACCTTGGCTGTCTGTTTCTATTTTGAGTAAAAAGCGTGTCGTATAATTCATGTTTTAAACAAGTAAATTAAATAATGCTAAGAAAGTTATAAAATATAATGACCACTGACACCTAAACTCAATCGTAAACTTCCATCACTTTTTTTAGAGTAATAGTGGATCCCTGTCAGAAGGCTTTTACCTTCTCCCGCAGATTGTACTGCACCATTACCTTTGTATAAGCTATAAATATCTTTATTTTTTAGCCAGTTGGGTACATTTTCCAGATGATAACTAAAAATTATCATTGGTTTATCTTTCCATTGATTATCGATTTCCAATATTTTTTCTACCACCACTTTGCCAAAACAGAAGTTAGTGCCACCCCACCAATCTTTATCAATATATTTGCGACCTTCATCGGTTAAGTCATAACGATATAGTGGTTTGTCACCGTCATATCCCACCAGTTCTTCAGTAAATAACCCTTCTTTGGCATATAGCGCTAATCGGTGATTTAATTTATGATTGATATAAATTGGATCTTTATAATTCATATCCTTATGATAACCTGCCATATATTTAATTGTATAGGGATACATATTTTTATAAATTTCACCCACTGCCAGACAGAAAGCTCTATTACCATCCGGATTATCCCAATCATTTTCTTCCTGAATTCGGGTTTTATAATCAGTATTATCACAACCGGTTAGTAGTGATAATAGAATTAAACTGCAACTTAACAGTGAGTGTTTTATCTTTTGATTGTTCATTAACATTACCTGTTTTTTTATTCGTTTATTTTATGACTTGACCACGCTATCGACCAACTAAGTTTTCAAACCAGCTAACCACCTTATATTGATAAGAAAGTAGATAAAGGAACGCTTTATTACCTTGGTTGTCTGTTACAATTTTGAGTGAACAGCGTGTCGTATAATTCATGTTTTAAACAAGTAACCTAACAATGTTAATAAAGTTATAAAATATAATGACCACTTACACCTAAACTCAATCGTAAACTTCCATCACTTTTTTTAGAGTAATAGTGGATCCCTTTTAGAAGAGTTTTACCTTCTCCCGCTGCTCGTACTGCACCATTGCCTTTATATAAGCTATAAATATCTTTATTTTTTAACCAGTTGGGTACATTTTCCAGATGATAACTAAATCTAACCATGGGTTTGCCTTCCCATTGATTATCCACTTCTAATATTTTTTCTACTACCACTTTGCCAAAACAGAAGTTAGTGCCACCCCACCAATCTTTATCGAGATATTTACGCCCCTCATCGGTTAGATCATAACGATATAGTGGTTTATCACCATCATACCCCACCAGTTCTTCGGTAAATAACCCTTCTTTGGCATATAGCGATAGTTTTAAATTAACCTCATTATTTGCAGCAATTTTATCCCACGGATCTTTGGGGTTTATCTCACCTTCCAGATAGTGAATAGTATAGGGATACATATTTTTATAAATTTCACCCACTGCCAGACAGAAAGCTCTATTACCATTGGGATTAACGTTGTCATTTTCTTCCTGAATTCGGGTTTTATAATCAGTGTTATCACAACCGGTTAGTAGTGATAATAGAATTAAACTGCAACTTAACAGCGAGTGTTTTATTTTTTGATTGTTCATTAACATTACCTGTTTTTTTATTCGTTTATTTTATGACTTGACCACGCTATCGACCAACTAAGTTTTCAAACCAGCTAACCACCTTATATTGATAAGAAAGCAGATAAGGAAAGGCTTTATTACCTTGACTGTCCGTTTCTATTTTGAGTGAACTGCGTGTCGTAAAATTCATGTTTTAAACAAGTAACCTAATAATGATAATAAAGTTATAAAACATAATGACCACTTACGCCCATGCGTAATCGTAAAGTTCCATCACTCTTTTTAGAATAATAGTGAATTCCTTCTGCTAGCTCATTTCCGGTGACTGCGGCTTCCATACTGCCATAACCTTTATATATGCTATAAATGTCTTTATTTTTTATCCAGTTGGGTACATTGTCCATATGATAACTAAATATCACCATTGGCATATCTTTCCATTGATTATCCACTTTCAGTATTTTTTCTACCACCACTTTGCCAAAACAGAAGTTAGTGCCCCCCCACCAATCTTTATCAAGATATTTGCGCCCCTCATCGGTTAGATCATAACGATACAGTGGTTTATCACCGTCATACCCCACCAGTTCTTCGGTAAATAACCCTTCTTTGGCATATAACGATAGCTTTAAATTGAGTCTTTTATTCTGCTTAATTTTATCATAGGGATCTTTCGGGTTTATCTCACCTTCCAAATAGTGAATAGTATAGGGATACATATCTTTATAAATTTTTCCCACTGCAAGACAAAAAGCTCTATTACCATCCGGATTATCCCAATCATTTTCTTCCTGAATTCGGGTTTTATAATCAGTATTATCACAACCGGTTAGTAGTGATAATAGAATTAAACTGCAACTTAACAGTGAGTGTTTTATCTTTTGATTGTTCATTAACATTACCTGTTTTTTTATTCGTTTATTTTATGACTTGACCACGCTATCGACCAACTAAGTTTTCAAACCAGCTAACCACCTTATATTGATAAGAAAGCAGATAAGGGAACGCTTTATTGCCTTGAGTATCAGTTTCAATTTTGACTAAAAAGCGTGCTATATAATTCGTGTTTTAAACAAGTAACCTAATAATGATAAGAAAGTTATAAAAGATATTTGCCACTTACACCTACTCTTAATATTAAAGTACCATCACTTTTTTTAGAGTAATACTGGATCCCTGTCAGAAGGCTTTTACCTTCTCCCACAGACTGTATTGCACCATTACCTTTGTATAAGCTATAAATATCTTTATTTTTTAACCAGTTTGGAACGTTTTCCAGATGATAGCTAAATCTAACCATGGGTTTGCCTTCCCATTGATTATCAATTTCCAATATTTTTTCTACCACCACTTTGCCAAAACAGAAGTTAGTGCCACCCCACCAATCTTTATCAATATATTTGCGACCTTCATCGGTTAGATCATAACGATAAAGTGGTTTGTCACCGTCATATCCCACCAGTTCTTCGGTAAATAACCCTTCTTTGGCATATAACGATAGTTTTAAATTAAGTCTTTTATTCTGCTTAATTTTATCATACGGATCTTTAGGGTTTATCTCACCTTCCAGATAGTGAATAGTATAGGGATACATATTTTTATAAATTTCACCCACTGCCAGACAGAAAGCTCTATTACCATTGGGATTAACGTTGTCATTTTCTTCCTGAATTCGGGTTTTATAATCAGTGTTATCACAACCGGTTAGTAGTGATAATAGAATTAAACTGCAACTTAACAGCGAGTGTTTTATTTTTTGATTGTTCATTAACATTACCTGTTTTTTTATTCGTTTATTTTATGACTTGACCACGCTATCGACCAACTAAGTTTTCAAACCAGCTAACCACCTTATATTGATAAGAAAGTAGATAAAGGAACGCTTTATTACCTTGGTTGTCTGTTACAATTTTGAGTGAACAGCGTGTCGTATAATTCATGTTTTAAACAAGTAACCTAACAATGTTAATAAAGTTATAAAATATAATGACCACTTACACCTAAACTCAATCGTAAACTTCCATCACTTTTTTTAGAGTAATAGTGGATCCCTTTTAGAAGAGTTTTACCTTCTCCCGCTGCTCGTACTGCACCATTGCCTTTATATAAGCTATAAATATCTTTATTTTTTAACCAGTTGGGTACATTTTCCAGATGATAACTAAATCTAACCATGGGTTTGCCTTCCCATTGATTATCCACTTCTAATATTTTTTCTACTACCACTTTGCCAAAACAGAAGTTAGTGCCACCCCACCAATCTTTATCAATATATTTGCGACCTTCATCGGTTAGATCATAACGATACAGTGGTTTATCACCGTCATACCCCACTAGTTCTTCAGTAAATAACCCTTCTTTGGCATATAGCGCTAATCGGTAATTTAATTTATGGTTTATATAAATGGGATCTTGATAATCCATATCCTTATGATAACCTGCCATATATTTAATTGTGTAGGGATACATATCTTTATAAATTTTTCCCACTGCCAGACAGAAAGCTCTATTACCATCCGGATTATCCCAATCATTTTCTTCCTGAATTCGGGTTTTATAATCAGTATTATCACAACCGGTTAGTAGTGATAATAGAATTAAACTGCAACTTAACAGTGAGTGTTTTATCTTTTGATTGTTCATTAACATTACCTGTTTTTTTATTCGTTTATTTTATGACTTGACCACGCTATCGACCAACTAAGTTTTCAAACCAGCTAACCACCTTATATTGATAAGAAAGCAGATAAGGGAACGCTTTATTACCTTGGCTGTCTGTTTTGCCTTCCGGTAAATATTCGAAGGTACAAATTACTTCAAACTTATCCACTACACGGCCTATTAATTGGTTAATGGCAAATAAACCAACATCAGGCGGTGTCACTGTTGATGCGCTATTTTCAGTGTTTGGTGATGATTCTGTTGTGGTGTCGTTATTTACCTCTTCCTGTTTTTTCTGTTCTCCTTTTTTATCTTCTTCTGTTTTGCTGTCTTTTGAAGGTGGCGTACTAATCGCCTCTTTCATTTGATACCACAATTGCTTATCGTTGTTTAGTTGTTCATTGTTCTCTTTTTTATTTTTATTATTTTTGGCTGAATTGTTTAAATAGTCATAAACCTCTTTATCGTCATCCCTTATCATATCACTATTGAGTATTTCAAAGTATTTAGCATTCACCTGAACGGTTTCAATGTTTAATTCTTTTTCACCATCACTTATTGCTAATATGGTTTCCATTTCGCCTTCACCATGACGGATCACTACTTTACCTTTAAATTTAGCTTTATCTCTGACAAAATCGGGTAATTGCATCACTAAATGTAGATTATACTTGGTGCCTTTATTTGCCTTTTTTATATGTTCACTGATTTCTCTCTGATCATCCGTTCCAAAATCGATCGTGAATGATCTTTTTGCGTGAGGTATCTTTGCATTTTTGTTTCTTGCTTCTTTAACAAAGTCTGTCAATTCAAATTCGTAATGTGCCGTGCGACAAAACCCTTTGCGTGACGCTAAATAAAAATCTTGTTCGGACAAGTAGTTACCTGTATCACTGATTGGATATGGCGGAAACAAATCAACATGGTTAAACTTGCCAAATATTGAGCGGTTCATCCATTTTTCCATTTCGTCCCATTCACTGGCGTCATCGTAGGTGCCAAACAGAAAATTGATGATATGCGGTGCCAGCATTAAGGCAATACCCCATGGTCCTGACAGCCCTAACATTAACCCAATTCCAGCTGCCGCAAATCCAATGATCGACGTCACCACGTAAACCACTGAACCGTCATCCCCCCGTGCCAGTGCTTTAAATGCTTTTACCAACTCGCCGATACTATCCACTAAGGCAAGCACTTTAGCCACGCCCCCAATCACTGCACCGGCTTTGTTCAGTTCTTTAAGAATTTTTGACAGGTTGTCGCCACGTTCACCAAATAAGGCGACCAGTTTTGTCCCCGTGATAATGGCTTCTGATACCGATAAGGCAATATCAAGGTGTGTTCTTAATATCGCTTTAGATACTTTATCAAGCAAGGCTGAATCCGTTAATGTTTTAAGTTTTTTGTTTAACTCGCTGATTTGAATAAATTGATAGGTCAGCGTGAGAACATTAACAACACCTGTTGCTGAGGTGTCTAACACTTCTTTGCGCCAATTTTTTTCTGCCCCAAATTTTGCGGCTTGTAATTCTTCATATTCAATCGCTTTTACGTCTTCGAATGCATCAACGTTGGCAGTGCCACGGCTGGTGGTCTTTTTGCTTTCAAAGTCAAGTCGTTCAATGTCATTTTCGAAGGTGAGCAGTATATCAAACTCGACAAATTGCCCCTTCGCTCTGGTTATGTCGCGTCCTTTCAGCTTAAACCGGTCACGGGTTGCCGAATAACGCCCACGAATACGGTCGCCTGCGGTAGTAACCAGATTACCACCGTGCTGATTTGGGTAGACCACCTTGGCTGAACTGCCCAGTTTGTCTAAAAAATCCTGTAAATTGGATACCGGTACTTTTACGCGATAGCTCCCGTGACTTGCGGTGGTAAACATGCTCATCGCTCTGATAAGGTGCTGATTGGTCACCGGCCTGCTTAAATTATAAGTTCCATTATGTGAAAGCGTTTTCGCTACATTGGTCATGGAGAGTTTGACCAGTTCTTCAGTTAAATAAGCCCCAACTCTGACATTGTTAGGTAGTTTTAGATTACTGATCGGATCGATATAATCCGTTAAGGTATTAACACCGGACAGCGGATTATCAACATCGGTTGTTTCTTGTTCTTGCCCTGCCTCTTGATTTGCCATTATCGCTTTGACATCTTCAGTTAATTGCAGGTCGGCTTCAGCCACATTGCCCGAAGCCACATTGAACAGTGAATATGGATGACCTTCAAGAAAATGGCGATAAATACTCGTTTTATTATTGATTAATTGTGACCATAGCTGGGCTTGCTCATCAAGGTATAGATTACCGGTAAAATCACTGTCTAAAATAACCAATAAGCTGTTTAAAGCATTAATATGCCGGTCTGACGTGTCGGGTGTACATTCTTTTAACCAAAATTGCACGGGGTTATGGTCGCCAAATAACCATAACAGATACGTAAAATAGTCCTTCGATACATTTTTTACATACTTAGTTAAGTTGTTATAAAGCAACTTATCGAGTTGTTGATATTTTTGTATAGAATCATCATTGACACGTTTACCATGTTTGTTTTTCCAAACTTGATTCTTTTTCCATTCGGCAACACTTTCTTTGGCATTCGGGAATTTTACCGCAACGACATCATGATTAATCATATTAATGTTTAATGCGTCAGACTTTTGTTTATAAATAGCGAAGATTTGTTGTTTTTGTTCATCTGTCAGTTTTATGACTTCATAATCACCTAATGGTGGATTAGTTACGCCTGTATGACTAAATCCTTTTTCTTTGACTAATCGAAAATAGTAGTAGCGTCCAACCATTGACAATGCATTTTGAAATGTCCTACCATGATAGTTGAGTTGATTTTCCATACAGAATTCTTGTTCACCTACAACCTCAACAATAATCAATGGATCGAGTGCTTTTTCGTGATCTTTGCCCATCCCCGGTTGATTACCCGGCGATAGTTTATATTTAGCTTCAGAGTTTGCTCGTTTTCTATCGCTGAGTTCCACCAGATCTGGCGACGAACCTTGCGGCGGTTCTTTTATATGAAATCCAAATAATACACATTCTGAGGCGTCCTGAATCTGATTTTCACTTTTTAAAATATCTTTATAACTTTCAATACTGGTATATTGATTACGCGCGTAACTGGTTTCGGGTTTGAAGTATAGTAAGGGTTTGTCCTCGGCATCGGTTATCTGTTTATTAAAGTAATCTTCAATGGCCTTTTTGCGTGGCCCCATAACTTTCGCCTTTATATTCGATATCCCTTGATTGATTTTTTCATTTAACCAGTACTCAACAGGCCATCTATACCGCAAATATTCAGGGATGCGATTGACATATTGGTATTGTTTGTTGTAGTCCAAATCAATCAGGTTTTCGGTATAAAAGGATTGAATAATGCTTGGGTCTATTTCGTCACCAATCTCGTCTTTTCCTTCCAGTATCAGATCTTTAACGGTTTTGCCTAAATTGGCTTGTAACCTTTTTTGAATGGCAAGGGTTTGCTCTTGACTGCGACCGGCTAAACCATCCACCACCGGTGACAATAGCTGTCTGCGCTGAACGGCAAGCTCTTCAGCTATCCCTAAGCTGTCTTCAACTAAAATAACGCCGATTTCGGTCGTTTTGTAATTCGAGTTATCGTAAGCTTCGCCTTTATAGCCGTCTATTGTTTTGCTGAAATCGTCATTGAGTCCACCCACTTCTTTTTTTAAGGTATTAAACTGACTGGCTGAGCAAAATAGTTTACGGTAGTTTTCTATTATGCTTGCTTCGGTGTTTTCAAGCTGATTTTTTAAATCGTAATTTTGTGCATAAAAACTGCCTTTGGCTATTTCTTTATTTAATTTGGTATCTTTTATGCCAACCGAAGCAGGTTTGCTTTGTGCCTGTGTATTGCTGTTTTGGGATGCATTTTGTTGTGCTTTGTCTTGTTCTTCTTTTGATTTTTGACGTCTTTCATCTAGCTGTTCTTTATTGAAATAATCCAGCACTTCTTGTTTATTGCATTCCATTTCCAGCAGATAGCGTTTTGTCGGACCTTCAACTGCTGTTGTTGATTCACTCCCTTGTTTTTCGCCTTCAACAGGCGCTGCTTTGACCGGCTCTCGAGTAAAATCGCTGAATGAAAAGCTACGTTCCCCATTAGCCGTTAACTTTGATGGCTCGGTTTGTGTTAAATCAACCACCGTGAAACGTTCATTTCGGTCGTCTTCACTTTTGCGGTAGTGATCCACCACGTCTTTATCCCAACGGTAAGGACTGTAGGCTATCCACGCTTTGTCATAAATTTTGTTGTCCAGCGTGATAAATTTAGCTTTAAATTGGTGCCCTTCTGTAATACAGCTTTCCGGTAGCTCTTTTGGTCTGGTGCCTTTAACGTCACGAAACTCTCTTAATCGAAAAGCGCCAGATTTTGTCACTTCAAACACTTTGACTTTTAATAAATTTAAATTAGTACCTTGCCACCCTTTAGCCGATTTGTTTTTTTGAAGCAAGATATAGACATAACCTTCACGTAAAGTTCGATAAACATAGCTAAAGTGCGTAAAGGCGGTGGTCGGCTCGTGATTTTTTAGTGGCAACATGCCACTTTCCCAAATATTGGTTTTGCTATTTTTAAAAAATTTAGGCACCACACTTTTTCGAACTAAAAATAGTGGAAATCCCGTTCGCTCACAGGCGCCACATTTTCCGTTACTTAGCGCCATGTTTTCTTTCGCTTCGTGTATGAGTTCGGTTGTGACAACAGGGGCATCGGTGTTCGATTGAATGTCACTATCGTTAAAATCCGTATTGGTGGTGCTTGTCATTTTTTATCCTTATATACTCATAATTGGCTTTTGCATTATTTCAATAGCTTTTTAAAATCTGATTCAATCGCTAAAAACTGTTCTGCTAATGTTCCGGGTGCATTAAAAATAACATCATTAATAATATTTTTGATATGTTCGTGTTGCTTTAAATTGCCGTATAGCATTGAGTAAAAGACATAAATTGTTCTGTCCTTAATGTCTTGTAAACCAAGTAAACTTGATTCGTAGTAATATTCAATTATGTTGATTAAATCATTATCGCCGACTGTACTGTTGGTTTGCTCTTTAATGTCATACCAATTAATATAAAGATTAAATAGGTTTGCTGATTCATTTTGACAAAAAACAATTTTAGGATCTATTTTTGATGGCAATAATTTGCTTTCTTTATTTGCTTGAATTGCTCTCACTTTTTTTTGTATATCAACATAATAGTAGGTTAATCCTAAAGGGAACAATACATTTATCCAATCAAGATCGGTTAAATTTGTATCTTGCAAAAGTTGCATTCTAAATGGTTCGTAAAAAGGTAAAAAACGCATGTCACATAATTGACCACTCATTAAGCCTGCTTTGGGTATCCATTCTGACAGTTCATCAATAGATTGGTGTGTCACAAACCAACCACAAACATATGATTTTGTTGTTAAAAAATCTAGATTCATTTGCAAGAGTGAGGAATGCAATAGATCCGTGTTGATATCTTTGTTTGGATATCCAATACATATCAAATGTGGACAAGAAGATAATTCATGTAATAAGCCTGGTCGCTCGACTACCGCGATATCTTTTTGTGGTAACTGTTGCTTTAAACTTGGTAGATAAAGTTTACTTAATTCACTAGTTATACCAAGCATATCGAGCAATAAATAACGATAGTTTTTTCGGTTTTGTTCATTATTTAATATTGTTTGTAAATTATCCATTAATTTGACTCCGAGCATGTACTTCCTTCTGGTAACTGAACTTTAGGTGCTTCGTAAGAAGCTGGACCGATTACAGCAAAGCTTGCTGCTTCAACTTCTACATTACCTGGTGCCATTAATTTTATCATTCCATTTTCAAGGATAATTGCTGCCCCACCGCAGGTTAATGTCAGTTTTTTGTTAGCTGATATGATTACTTCACTATCGGTACTGGTAATTTTCATATCTTGTTTTGAAGTTAAAAGCATCTGATCATTTTGCGCCTGTATATCAACATTTCCTTTTGAAGCAAAAATCTTGATACCCATTTTATTGGCAAACAAGCTTATTAAGTTGCCCGCGGTAACCATAAAACGTTTAAATGCGTTAACATCAATGGTATTTTGAGCTGTTTGTATAATATTTTCACCCGCAGTGTGTTGTATCGATTTAGGACTGACATCCGCCATGCCTGATGGCGCATAAGTTAAAATTCCGGGTTC
Source organism: uncultured Gilliamella sp. (assembly GCA_945291235.1). Next base: position 2,185 of record CALYQY010000001.1, on the reverse strand, counting down.
TTTAAGATCTTTTAGACTTTGTTCAAATAGCTGTTTTTGAACTTGTAAATCAGCAAGTTCAGCTTGTGCGGCTTCGGCTAGTTCATTAAGCCTTTTTACCATTTCGCTCGCTTGTGCTAGTTGTTTAACTGCACTGTCCATTTGTAATTGAACATGACTTGCCTGTGTTTGCTCTTCACTGGTTATATATAACCCTTTGCCTGCTCTGATTGCGCCCCATTCATCAGTGCGTAGTTCAAACCCTTCGCCACGTTTTTCTTTCTTTTCATTAACTAAGTGACCGATATTGACTTGAGTTTTTCCGTATTCGGTTGCTAATTTGATGTGTTCTTGACCACGTTTGTCGTCCATACGGAGCTTGTTATTTGCAGGTGTTCGAATCACATTGCGGTGTTTGTTAATCGTTGCCACATGATCAGGATGCGAACTGTCATGCATTGCATGGGCTATGTAAGGTCTGTCCGGGTTACCATTTGTAAACCCTATCATTACCCCTGTTCCGTCTATTAGCGGAAAGTGAAAACCATATGTATCACCAGAGTAAGGTTTAGCAAGTCTTAACCATAAACTTTCTTCCCCTTTTTTCCAATTTTTTAAGTCAAAATTGAATTTAACTCGATAACGTCCCATAGTGTCAATGTAACCATAGGTGTCGTTATTTGGACTTGTCACGTTGGCAGGTAAGGTGCCGCTCACTTCAGGCCAACGAATAGGTGCTGGTCGATACGGTATTAATACTTTAAATGGTATTGCCGTAAAAGATAATTCATAAGAATCCGTACGATTACCATGTCCTTCTACACTTAAAATTATAATGCCATCATCAATGTCCGATATTGGCGCACCGCTAATGGTAATACATTGACCCGGTATAAGGCTGTAGCGGTTTGTTCGACCTTTTATGATAATTTGTTTACTGATCATATGCTCATGACGTATTCGAGCATACCACTTACCACTTTCTATACTGTTTTCGTTGTTGGTTTGATTATTGTCGTTGTTATTGTTTTGTTTTTTGGCATGACCGTTATCATTCAAACCTTTATAGTGTTCTTCATAACGGTAATCAGTACCATAAGTTGTGATGTATTTAGGTTGTGTATTTTCATCACCTTTTAAATTTGCCCCTGCATTACGATAGTTGAAATCTTGAACTTTTACTGATTTTTCAACAATTTGTGTATGTAGCGACAGATCCCAAACACTTTCGGTATTACCGTCAAGTGTGCCGCTTGGTTGTTTGTAATCGATATTACCAACTTGGTGATAACCTTGCTCGTAATCGCTTATCACCATGACATCACAATTATGTTCCGCATGACTTTCAAATCGGAACCAGATTCCGACATCCGCTAATAAGCGTTGGATGAATTCGAGGTCGCTTTCTTCCCATTGGGTAATAAATTCTCGCGCCGGATAGCTGTCTTTTAATTCTAAGCGGTAGTCAATGCCTGAGAATTCATGACTTCGTAATACTTCTTCGACTACGCTTACTATACTTTGATTTTGATAGATGGCACTATTACGATTAAGTGCAAGTCTTGCTAATCTTGGCGATAATACAACCTGATAATGTGCTTCGTCTTTATTTACTGAAAGCTGATTAAATTCTGTGACAATACCATAGATAGCACGAGAATCACTTTCTGTAGGTAAATCACTTAGTGATCGGATTGCATTTCCTAGCGCTTTATTCGCTACAGGATTGAATGAGAATGAACCCTTTTTATTGAGAATCGTGTTTATTGATATACTTTTATCAGCACTGGTAAATGTGATTGTGTATTTCCACGGTTCATTGAGCTTTTCTTCTCCCTTGACTTTAAGTACTGAAATTGGCGAATCGAGACCATCAACCTTTAACGTGTAACGGTTGTGGCTAACCTCACCTGTTAGCCCATTCATTAAACCTTCGCCAAATTGACTAATGAGGTTAGTTAACTCTTTCGCCATATTTTTCTCCTTATATCCTTTTATTTAGGTTTTTCATTCAACGTCTGTAACATTTTAGGCTTTTTTAACGGCCTTTTTTTTACCTTTGCTTTCTTCTGCTGGCTTTGTTTTTGCTGACTTAACAACTTTCGCTTTAGTCGGTTTTGGTTCGTCCGAGTCAGCTTTTGTTGTTTTAGCTTTAGCAGATTTTGCTTTAGTTTGCTCACTTTCCCATTCAAGTACGATTCCTTCT